>CAZAXA010000790.1:0-2421 GCA_964488965.1 uncultured Phaeodactylibacter sp.
ATGGTGCGCCACGAGGCGCGATATGTGCACGGTGCGCGAGCACCCACTGCCGGCCGTAGGGCAGTGAGCCTATCCCCCTAACCTATGGCCTGAGCAAGCCATAGGCGAGGGCTCGCCGGGGGAGACAACAGGGCCCAACCGGATTAGCTGCAAAATCCTGATAGGGTTCCAAGCTTAGGATGGACAGGGTTAGACAATTAAGCCGAAGCCTTGGCCTCTATACCATGAAGATGGCGAAAGCGGATGATACGCCATCAGGGTTCAGTAGCCGGGCCGTTGGTCGCCCGGTAAACGCTTAATGTCGGTTAGCCTCAATCCCTACGGCATTAGGAGGAGAGGCCTGAACCCGAGGGTGCTGCTGCATCAAAGGGGCCTGAGGGCAACCTACCTCCATCTGCATGAGGCACATATCGTGAACGTGGGAACTGCTGCCACCCTGCCTACGCTCAGCAATGAGAAGGCTGGCCTGGCCTCGGGCGACCGGATGGCGGCAGGGCAGAGGCTCCGTAGTAGTCGCGGGAGTAACGCCCCGCTGAAGAGACGGTAAGGCCGCTCACAGGGCGAAGGGAGCCAGCTCAACCGCAACTCTAAAGGAGTAAAGATTAGTTGTGGATACAACACAAATTCTGAAAATCCAGAACGAGCTTGCACGACAAACGCTCGAAGCACCGAAGAAGCGGCACAGGCGGCTATACAGGCTGATCTGTGACAAAGGCTGGCTATATGCCGGACTACTGGATGTACTGTCTAACCGGGGAAGTAACACCGCCGGTATAGATGGAGTAAGCAAGGCAAATGTTATGAACCGGCCCTATGGCGGGTTACGCCTTGTACAGCAACTCCAGGAGGAACTCTTAAACGGGACATACCAACCTCAACCGGTTAAACGAGTATATATCCCCAAAGCCAATGGCAAATTTAGGCCATTAGGGATTGCTACTCTACGAGACCGGGTAGTCCAGGCAGCCGTGAAAATGGCCCTGGAGCCTATTTATGAAAGCGTATTTCTCCCGTGTTCCTGGGGCTTTCGCCCTTTTCGGTCAACTCACCATGCCCTTAGCGCATTGCGCCGGGGGCCGAATGACCCCAAGTTGGGGTTCAAATGGGTGATCGAAGGTGACATTGCCTCCTGTTTTGATGAAATTGACCATCGGCTTTTAAGATACTACCTCAAAAAGCGCATCCAAGACAGCAAATTGCTGGACTTGATTACGCGCATGCTGCGATGTGGCATCTGGGAAAAAGGCCGGGTTAGCTACCCAAAGCAGGGAGTCCCTCAAGGCTCAGTTGTCAGCCCTTTATTAGCCAACATCTTCCTTCATGAATTTGACGAGTGGTATGTGAGAACCTTCCGGGACCGGCCGGAATGGGGGCATAAAAACCTCCAATATCGGCGCAAGAAAGAGATTGGGGGCACACTTATGCTTACCCGTTATGCTGACGATTGGGTGGCGATATGGAATGGAAGCCGGGAAAGAGCAGAAGAGATCAAGCAGGAAATTAAGGCTTTCTTCTCAAGCACACTCAAACTACGGTTATCAGAAGAAAAGACGTTCATCACTCACATAGATGACGGCTTTGACTTCCTGGGATACCACATAACAGGTAGCCACCGCTGGCCAGACGGCCAGTGGCGGCTCTACTCTCGAGTATCGCAGCGGAGTATCCGCCGTTTCCGGGATGGGGCCAAACACATCGCTCAACAAACTTTCACGGATGAAGCAGCCGCTTTTACAGCCCTCGGGGGCCTGATCAGAGGTTGGGGCAATTACTATGCCTATGCAGCCGATACACGGCTGATGACCAGCCTCGATGCCTTTATCTACCGACAGATATGGGATTATCTGAAGGATAAAAATCAGCGGATAGGGCTGAAAGCAATCTTCCACAAATACACCTTGCCGAAGGGCCAAAGAGAAACAGGTTACTTTGACTTTGGCCTGGTGTTAGGGAAGGCAATAATACGCATCCCCCGGTTAAGTGGAATTGCTCGTAAACCCCTAACCCTGAGGTATCCTCCCCATCCCTACCTGTATCCAGGTAGAGATTATGTGCTTCCCCGCACCGGCTTAACAGATGAAAAGTGGTGGGACAGACATATATGGGCAGGAGAGGAAGGTAGACGAATAGGCCAACTGCGGCTGTCCACTGAAGTGCTATCGAGAGATGCAATTTGCCAGGTATGCGGCAAACACAAGAGCGAAGAAGCTCATCATGAGCCTCCCTGGAGGGAGGCCCATAAGCATAGGGCTACCAAAGCCATTGGCGTTTGCAAAGTATGCCACTGGCATAAACTGCATAGTAGTTGATGGTTGAGTGGAGAGCTTGGTGAATCGAAAGATACACGCCGGGTTCGGGCCAGCGGGCGAGGGCCAGCACCTCTGGGACAACTAGAGGCAAGCGCCTCTTCCGACTGGCATG
>CAZAXA010000791.1:0-2418 GCA_964488965.1 uncultured Phaeodactylibacter sp.
GGCCGTTTCTACGGGAGAATATTAGAAGCCGCCCTGCCGGTCCAGCATTTTAATGCGGTAGCGAAGCTGTTCGTTCGGAAAAACATCCTTGTCGATATAAAGATAGGAAGCGCCGGCCTCCCCCTGGCTTAGGGGAGCAATGCCGGCCAGGCGTTCAAAGGGTTTGCCGTTGACGGAGCGTTCCACTTCGTAACCGATGGCCATCGACTCAAAGGCAATGTCCCAGTTGAGTTCCACCATATCGGCAAAGCTGCTGGCCGACAGGCTGATCCGGCTGGCCACCACCTTTTCGGCCCGCCCCTGCACCCAGATGCCGTAGGCCCTTGGAGGGAGCTTCAGTAAAACGGCCCCGGAGATGGAATGAGCCGTATCCGCGAACACCTTCAGCCGGGGGCCGGCAGCCATGCCGAGAACATCCGTAAAATAGTCTCCGTCCCGGATATTCGACCGGTTGATCTCGTGGATAACTTCCAGAGTATCATAGGCAAAATTGATGGCCACCAGCACATCTTTGCCGCCGCCCGCGGCTTTCCCGGCAGGAGTGTTGGTTCCATCCATCTGGAAGATGAGGGCCCGGCTGCTGTCCACTCCCCAACCGGCAGACAGGTAGAAGGAAGCCTTGTCCGTCTTGCGGCGGTTGAGGTATTCCACGGCCGTCGAGCCGTAGATGTATTCTTTATGGGCCTTGATGACCTGGTTGATCCTTTCCTTGAGGGAGGCTTTGCCCAGATATTCTTCCAGTTCGGAGGACTCGCCGTAATAATCGCCATAGTAGACGGTGGGAAGCCCGAGCTGGTTATTGGTGAGGATATAGGCATAGGCCAGCAAGGGGTCTGCCATGAGGTCGTCCCAGTCGCCCCGGCGGTTATTCTGGTTTTTGAAAACCGGATGGTTGACCATGGTCATTATGTTGTAGCCCGAAAGGGCGGAAGCATCGCGGATGCTCCTTTCGAAGGCGAGGCGCACGTCGAAGCTGGTATCCATACAGGCCTGGCGCAGGGCTTCCCGCAGAGGGAAATCATAGACGCGGGGGTCGATATCGGGGCGGGTTTCCGGATCGAGATGCTGAATAACCTCGGCCGCCCATTTGCCCAGCCGGGCCGGTTCGGCCGGAAAAGGCAGGGATGCGACGAACAGCTCCGGCAGGGCGCTTTCCAGGAACATGGCGTTGAGATCCCGTGCGATAGCGCCGGCGTCCAGCCCTTTTTTACCGTTAATGCTGTAGGCCCTGACGCCGAAGCGCTGCCGCAGGTAGCCGGCCTGTTGCCTGAAGGACAGGCTGTCCGCTCCCACTTCCAGGCCGGCGACGGGGCGGATGCCATGCCGCCCCAGCCCTTCGATGAGGCGTTTTACCGCTTCGGGGCTG
Source organism: uncultured Phaeodactylibacter sp. (assembly GCA_964488965.1). Lineage (GTDB taxonomy): Bacteria > Bacteroidota > Bacteroidia > Chitinophagales > Saprospiraceae > JACJXW01. Next base: position 1,367 of record CAZAXA010000791.1, read on the forward strand.
TTGCGCCTCAGCGAAGGAAGCCACAGGTAGGTAAAGCCGGCATGGGCCAATTCCGGAGCCTGTTCCTCCATGCGTTCTATCCAGAATTGCAGCGCCGAAGGATCCACCTCCACATCGGGGCTGTCTTCAGGGCAACTCCAGTAACATCCCTGCATCACGAAATCCTGGCTCCCGGCACGGAGGCAGGGCAGGATGACGGAGATCAGGATAAACCAAAATTGTTTTACCATAAATGCCTGGCCTTTCAAGATCAAATTGACGTACTTTGTGGTTGCTCGCTCAATTTACGAATAAAAGTATAAGCTATTATGCTATTATCATAACCTCCGCACATTACATCTCAAACGGCATGCTTTCCATCCTCATACCCATCTATAACTTTGATGTCCGGGCCCTGGCCCGGGAGTTGCAAGAGCAGGCCATGTCGCTGCCCATACCGGCGGAGGTTCTTTGCTTTGAGGATGGTTCCGATGAACGATGGAAGGTTTTGAACCGGGAGGTGGCCGGCCTTCCCCTTGTCCGTTACCGGGAATTCGCTCAAAACCAGGGGCGGGCCAGGATACGCAACATCCTTGCCGGCGAAGCGCGGGGCAGCCACCTGCTTTTCCTGGATTGCGACTCGGAGATACCGGACGGAGCTTACCTCCAGCGCTATGTGGCCCTGCTGAGCGATACCTGTTTGCTTTATGGCGGGAGAATGTACCATCCCCGCCCTCCGGCCGGCCCCGGGCTGTTGCTGCACTGGAAATACGGCATCCGGCGGGAACAAATGGCGGCTTCCAGGCGCCGGGCCCATCCCTGCCACCACTTCATGACCAACAACTTCCTCATCCCGGCGTCCATTTTTCACACCATCCGCTTCGATGAACGGCTGCGGGAGTACGGCCATGAAGACACCCTCTTCGGCATGGAGCTTTGCAGGCGGAACATACCCATCCGCCATTTCGATAACCCCCTGATCCACATCGGCTTGGAAAGGGCGCCGGTATTCCTGGAAAAAACCCGGAAGGCCGTGCAGAACCTGGCCTTTCTGCACCGTTCCGGCGCGGGAG
>CAZAXA010000792.1:0-2417 GCA_964488965.1 uncultured Phaeodactylibacter sp.
AATGGTTATTCGGAGGATCGACTTTGATGCAATATAAAATTTCCCAACACGCTCTTAGTGAAGTGCTAATCAGATTTTCGAACACAATCGGAGGCCTTTCTCGTTGGGGTTGTGCAAGAAGGGATAGTACACTGCTACCATAGGTAGCCAGGGATTTTTTAAGATGCATTAGGATTTATTATGATCGTAATTCGCAGGCGGGCCAATCATAACGGATCATAACTGGTCTTAATAAATCAGTGTACTCTATTATCGCAAGGTTTTTTTCACAGCCCTGCGTCTTGAGGCTTGTCCGGCTGGATAGGCGGGCGCAAACCAGTGATCAGCAAACCTCAAAACTGGAAAGTATGCACATACTTCACCAGCACCGACTCCCGGCCGGATAAAGGCAGCCTCAGATTGCCGTGGTAGCGTTCCGTATTTAAACCTTCATTAAAGACGATCCAGAGATCGTTGCCTTCCCGGAAGTTATACCGGAAGCGAACGTTGGCGGAAAACAGGGAAGCGGTACTGTTGTACTGTACAAAAGCATTAGTGGAAAACTTCCGGTTCACCGCCGTTCCGATCCGAAGGCGCGCCAGGTGGACTTTGAATATCTTGTCCCGATCCGGAAAACCGGCATAGTTGTAGGAATATTCCAGGCTCAGCTCCAAATGCCTGGACACATACCAGGAAGGAGTGAGGGTAATGCTGTGCAACCAGCCGTCATAGAATTGTCCGGTTTCCATGGCCACGCCTGCTCTCAGTATTCTTTCAGCAGCCATAGTGTAGGATCCGCCTGCCCGGAAGAAAGGGTAATCCCCGACGGGGACGCTGGCATCGTCGGAAAGGATGAAGTCTTCCAGCAGGTTTTCGTAAATCCATTTGATGTATATTCCTCCACTGCTGAGGGTTCGGGTGGAGAAACTCCATTCCGGGCCGGCTTCGGCAGACAGGACGGCGCCGTCATTATTGGCCAGGTAAGCGTTCCCCCTGATCAGTATCCTTTGCCAGATAAAGGGGGCGCCCTCCCCGTAAAGCCAGGTGTAGGACAGGTCGGCGGCGCCGTACTTGAAGTCATTCCGGTCGACAAAGCCGATACCCGGATTGTAATTGGGCCCGGAAAGAATAGTGCCAATGGTGTATCCGAGGCCCTGCCGGCGCCTCCGGTTCAGTTCCAGGGCCAGCCGGCCGCTGTTGAGTCCCGTTATCGGCTTTTCTTCCCGGGGCAGGCCGTCGAAGGTCTGTGCCCACTGAACCGTCAGGTAGTCATCGCCAAACAGGCGGATCAGGCCATCAATGCCATAAGCCAGGTTATAACTTCCGTCGGCGCCCAGCCGGCTGGTAAACATACCGCCGGCAAAACTGTACGGATTGAAGACCCTCCTTCTGAGGCGGAGTACGCCGAAATTCTCGGAAGGGATGGAATCCAGTTTCTGTGCCTGCATATTCAGCAGGCCGAGATCCCAGGTACCTGCCCGGCCCACCATGCGCATTCCCCCGTAGATCGGCGCTACCTGCCCTTCGCCGGTAAGGCCGATCCTGCGGCTGAAAAACAGACGGCTCTGCCCTCCGGTGCGGAAGTCGAAAATACCCGCCCGCTCCTGAAAGAACTGCCTTTTTTCCGGGAAGAATAAGGAAAAGCGGGTTAGGTTGACCTGCTGGTCGTCCGCTTCCGCCTGGGCGAAATCCGTATTGATGGTAAAATCCATAGTCAGGTTGTTGGTGGCCGAGAATTTCACATCGCCGCCGACCGCCCTTTGCACTTCATTCCTCCTGGAGAATCCGGACTGCCCCTGATCCAGTTCATTTGACCGCTCGACGCCCCCCAGCACATAAGGCGAAACATAGACGGTTTTTGTCGGCCGGACTCCTTCGATGAGGATTTTCTGCGCCAGGGAGGGCCTCAGGAAAGCCCAGTCCTGTTTGGGCGGAATAGCGGGAAAGACCAGCCGTTCCACTTTTCTCGCCACCTTGCGCTGGGCGCTCAATCCCATGACCACTTTCCCATCCTTTTCCTGGAACCTAAGGCTGCTGAAAGGGATGCGGATTTCGGCAAACCAGCCTTCCTCATCGACGTGCACTTCCGCATCCCAGAAGGTGTTGAAATCGCGGTTCAGCCAGGCCCCTGAAGAAATGGCGCCCCCGGCCGCGTCGTTAACGATGGCCACATCGTTGCGTATGCCGGTCGGCGTGGTGGAAAATACAAAGGCCGTCTCGTTATCATTGAAAGCATCGAGGAGGATTTCGAAGTGGTCGGAGCCGGCCAGCCGGTCGCGGTACAGGGAATTACCCCTGATCCCTGACGGATCGCGGTCGTAGGCCCTTATGGAGCCGTAAAAATACTCATCGTCATAAGCGAACCTGATCTCCGTTTTTTCGGTGGGCTGGGCGCCGACAGACAAGCATCCCCTGTAGGAGTGCGCGGGCACGTTGCG
>CAZAXA010000793.1:0-2401 GCA_964488965.1 uncultured Phaeodactylibacter sp.
ATCGACCGTTGGGTTTGGGTGATCAGGGTAGTGAAAGGGAATACGTAGAAAATTTTATTCACTTCCGGGCACAAGCGCAGGATTTCCGCCGCCGCCAGCATCGACAAGTTGGTCTTCCCGCCGCCGGTGGGAGCTTCCAGATAGAACAGGCGCTGTTCGGGTGTTTCGGCAACAACCTGCTGAATGTTGCGCAACACTTCTACCGCCATCTGGCTGCGCAGGCGGTTCAGGTTGTCCGGGCTTCGTTCGCTGTAATCGCCAGGTTGCCAGTTGGGGTCATCGGCGATCCGGAACGCAGCGGCATTGTAGGTTTCCGTAGTACGGACATTGTGCAGAACTCTTTTCCTCATCACCTCATCTATCAGGCCAAAATCGTCCACTGTTCCCTGTTTCATGTAGTCGGAAGTGGCCAGGTTGTCGGCGCCCGTGAGCAGGGAGAAGTTCAGGCGGGAAAGGGCGAAAAGGGGGAAGTTGCCGCCTTGAGCTATTGATTTATACACAACGTTTAAGACCTGTGAGTCTTCCAGGGCCTCTAACAGCCCAGATTTTCTAAACTGATATTGTTCAAGGAAGGTATCCCATTTCTGCCAGGGCTGTCCGAAGATTGCTTTTTTAAGCCGTTCATCCGGTTTACCCAACCTGGGGCTGTGGTGTTCGATAATGCTGTCTGCCATTGCAATTGCAACCCCTGCCAGCCATTTCGCTTCATCATTGTCCAAAGTTGTGCGCGCCCTGATCTCCTCTAAATAGTTGGATAAAAAAAGAAAAGCACCCAAAGCAGAATGGCCATGCGGCGGCTTCATCAGTTCCGGATGTTTTCCCTGGAAAAGCTTGTTCTTCATCCGGCTCATCTGAAAATGAGGGTTTACTTTCCCGAAGTCATGAAAAGCGATGGTGGCAACAAACAGCTCCTGAAGAAAGGCTCTCAGTAACTCCTGGTTTTTAAACGGCTGGATAGCTGCCGAAACAAGGCGGTTTATGACAATATCTAACTGGTGAACTTCACACAATTGTTCTGCATACCAGAGTACTTTGTCCAGATGCTCTGATAAGGCCTCTTCAGGCATTTCGCCTTCGAATTCATCCTCCGGCAGGTGCGCCAGAAAATCGCGGTGGTTGGCCAATAGGGATTCTACCCTCATGGCTCCCTCAAAAAAACTTTTAAGTGACGCCATTTCAGAAGAGTTGAATAATAGAATCAAGAGATCGCTCTGGCTTTTCTACACGGAATAAGCCTTCAATTTCAGAAGCAGGGCTGAATATCCAGTCGGTAAAAGCAAATTCAGCCAGTTCATACTGAATAAACCCCGGCTCGTCCCGAAAATAAAGAGGAAGCCGTTCGAAATAGGCAAAAGAGGATTCATTCTCTTTCGTCAGAGAGAAAACATCAAAATCCTGCTTCTTTCTATGCTCCTTCAACGGATACCGTCGCACAAATAAAGAATCTACCCTGAAATCCCTCTCCGGGGTAAAGGGCTCCCAATTATACTCCACAGCCTCTCCGGGCTCCCACCAAGCATGAAATTCATTTTTACCCAGATAGGGGACGTAGAAGGACTGGCCGGAAAAAATGAATCCATACAACTTGCGGTGCACTTCGTCATGCGAAGGGCTCAGGCATAAATAACAGCGGTAGGCCGGCCGCACCAAGGTGTGCTCTTGAATGATCAGGTTGCCATCGAGATTGGCGTAGCCGACGGTATTGGTGTAGGTGATCACAGTCTTGGCAAAATTGCCGCGCTCGTGAAAACCCTCTAAGGGCTCGATTCCCACACGCGTACTGGCCAGGCGTTCGTAATATTCCGGGAACCTGCCTTTTTCCTCGTAGCCCCTCAGGCCGGTTATGGCCCCGAGAATGCCCAGCAGGGCGGGTTTGTGCAGCATGTTGTAGGACAACTGCAGCCCGTCGTTGACATCGGGCTTTTTGAAAAACCCGAAATCCGCCCGTAAGTCAAAAGAGATCAGCTTTTCCATAACCCTTAGCGATGGATTTCATAATACTGTGCGCCGGCAGGTGCTCCTGTTATGGCCGCAGCGGGGTCCCGATAAATCTCAACTTTCTCGATATGCTCCCTGATAGATGACCTTTCCAGTACCTCCTTAACTGCCGAAAGGTCAATGGCCCGATCCTCTCCAACCGACACTTTTTCAACAAAAGAGGGCAACACCAGCATGGAGCCGGGCCGGAGCTGCACCCACAGCAACAGTTCGTTCTCCGTGCCGGCTTTAGCCGCTGAATCGTATAGCGTCGCCCCGCGCGACAGGCCCTCTTTGAGTTTTTGGATGTCGTCTTCGGTTAAAGGTTGCCCTTCCGATAATTGTACCAACCCCTCCAGATTTTGCGGATTGACGGAGAAGTGATGCACATAATGGCCCTCTCTCAACTTGGATTGAGCGCCGA
>CAZAXA010000794.1:0-2400 GCA_964488965.1 uncultured Phaeodactylibacter sp.
GTTCCTCATCGGTCACCAGTTCCAGGGTCAGGTCATCGTGGTTACGCAGGAAAATACCCCACTGGCAGTTGTCCGGGATAACCGGCGTCTGGGCGATGATATCGATGATGGGATAACGGTCCTCCATCTTGATAGACATGAACATGCGGGGCATGATCGGGAAGTGGTAGTTCATCTGGCACTCATCGCCGTGGCCGAAGTAGGAGGCCGAATCTTCCGGCCACATGTTGGCCTCGGCCAGCAGCAATACACCTTCCTTCTTTGCATCGGCATGGGCGCGCAGTTTTTTCAGGAAAGTATGGGTTTCAGGCAGGTTCTCGCAGTTGGTGCCGTCCCTTTCGAACAGGTAAGGTATGGCATCCAGGCGGAAGCCGTCCACACCCATTTCTATCCAGTAGTCGATAATCCTGAAGATTTCCTCCTGCACATCCGGAGAATCGTAGTTCAGGTCGGGCTGGTGAGTGTAAAAACGGTGCCAGTAATAAGCCTTAGCCACAGGATCCCAGGCCCAGTTGGAATTCTCAAAATCCTGAAAAATGATGCGGGCGTCCTCGTATTTTTCAGGGCTGTCACTCCATACGTAGTAATTGCGCTCGCGGCTGCCCGGCGGCGCCTGGCGCGCCCGCTGAAACCAGGGGTGCTGGTCGGAAGTATGGTTGATGACCAGCTCAGTGATCACCCTCAGCCCCCGCTCGTGAGCCAGCTTCATGAAGGTTCTGAACTCTTCGACGGCGCCATAATCAGGGTTGATGCTGTAATAATCGGAGATATCGTAACCCCCGTCGCGCTGTGGAGAGGGGTAGAAAGGAAGGAGCCAGATGGCCGTCACGCCCAAATCCTGAAGGTAATCCAGTTTTTCAATGAGCCCTTTAAAATCGCCGATACCGTCGGCATTCCCATCGGCAAAGGCCTTGATGTGCAATTCGTAAATAATAGCGTCTTTAAACCACAGGCTGTCCCGGGTGTCCGAAAAAAAATCAGTCATTTGCAAGAAAGATTAGAGGATGGGGCTGCGCTTAATATAACAAATGCCCGTTAATTATAAAAACGAAACGGGGGCATTTGTTTACAACCCCATCAACCTTACCGGACTTCGGGCGTTCCGGGAAACACCCTTTGAGGCTTTCTTTCAGGCCTGCAACCTACCCATTGATCAGGTAATACGTGGCCGCGCCTCCGAAATACCCCAGCAGGGCAAGCCAGCTGATGCGTTTCAGGTACCAGATGAAGTCGATCTTCAGAATGCCCATGATGGCCACGCCGGCAGCCGAGCCTATGATGAGCACGCTGCCGCCGGTGCCGGCGCAGTAGGCCAGCAGTTCCCAGAACAGGTCGTCCTGCGGGTAAACGCTCAGCGGGTACATGCCCATAGCGCCGGCGACGAGCGGCACGTTGTCCACTACTGAAGAAAGCAGGCCGATGAGGATGTTGACGATATAGATGCTGCCGAAGGCCTTGTCCAGCACAGCCGCCAGTTCTTCCAGGTAACCGGCCGTTTCCAGGGCGGCCACCGCCAGCAGGATGCCGAGGAAGAAGAGCACGCTGGGGACGTCGATGCGGCGCAAGACTGCCACCACGGTGCGCTTGCTGTGGTGCATGCGGTTGGTGTTCAAAAGTTCCGTCACCACCCAAAGCACACCCAGGCCCAGCAGGATGCCCATGAAGGGCGGCAGGTGAGTGATGCTCTTAAAAACGGGGACGAACAGCAGGGCGCCTATCCCCATCGCCAGGATGAGGTTTTGTTCGAAGGGAGGAACCAGGTCTTCGTCGTCCGGCGTTCCGGCAGCCTCCGGGCGCTGCAGATTGCCTTTCAGCATGAAGGAAGCAGCGATCAGAGGGATCAGCAGGCAGACAACACTGGGAAGGAAGACATCCCTGATGATGTTCAGGGCCGTGATCTGCCCGCCGATCCACAACATGATGGTGGTCACATCCCCGATCGGAGACCAGGCGCCTCCGGCATTGGCGGCGATGACCACCATGCCGGCGAAGAACCAGAGGTCTTCCTTGTCCTTGACCAGCTTGCGCAACAGGGCCGCCATAACGATGGCTGTGGTAAGGTTATCCAGTACCGCCGACAGAAAAAAGGTGAGGAAGCTCAGCCCCCAGATCAGCTTCACCTTGTGCGTAGTCCGTACCTTCTCGGTTATGACGCTGAAGCCCTCATGGGCATCGATCAGCTCCACAATGGTCATGGCCCCCATGAGGAAGAAAAGGATGCTGGCAATGACGCTGAGATGTTCCAGCAGGGAATGCTCCACAAAGTGCTCCTCGCCCGGGCTGTAACCGGGAATTTCCAGGCCATAGCTCATTCCGATGACCAGGACGGTCCAGCAAACCACGCCGGTGAGAATGGCCGAAGCCGACTTATCGATCTTAACAGGGTGTTCCAGGGCAATA
>CAZAXA010000795.1:0-2387 GCA_964488965.1 uncultured Phaeodactylibacter sp.
CGCGCCTGTACGACTACCACCCGCAGGCCATCCCGGCGCCCTACAACCACAGCAACATCGACAGCGATGAAGTGCTCTACTACGTCGACGGCGACTTCATGAGCCGCAGGCACGTAGAGCAGGGTATGATCACCCTGCACCCCGGGGGCATTCCCCACGGGCCGCACCCGGGCACAGTGGAAAAGAGCATCGGCGCCAAGGAGACCCGGGAACTGGCCGTCATGGTCGACACCTTCCGGCCGCTGAAGCTGACCGAGCAGGCCATGGCCATCGAGGATAAGGAGTATTTTAAGAGCTGGCTGCCGGAGGGGGAGCCTGCCAGGAACTGATAGTACACTGATCTTTATGATCGCTTATGAAAATGGGCGTGTGGGCCTCTACACATAATTTCCACCCCCTAACCCCCGCCAGCGGGGGATATTTTCCCGATTCAGTGGTGGGTTTTCCCCCGCTGGCAGGGGCCGGGGGGTGGATCAAAGCCCCAAGTTGGCACTATGCCTGCCCTTCCAGTTTTATCAAACTTCAAAATCAAATCCAATGGATACGCTAACCAGCAATAAAACCAACACCCACCAGGACACCTTCCCCATCAACGGGACGGACTACATCGAATTCTACGTCGGCAACGCCAGGCAGGCCGCCCATTATTACCAGACGGCATTCGGCTTCAAGCTCATCGCCTACCGGGGGCCGGAGACGGGCAGCCGCGAAACGGTTTCCTACGTGCTGCAGCAGGGCAAAATCCGCTTCGTGCTGACCTCCGCCCTCGGGCCGGAGCACGAGATTTCTCAGCACGTCCTGAAGCACGGCGACGGCGTGAAGGTGCTGGCCCTCTGGGTTGATGACGCCCGGGATGCCTTCCAAAAGGCCGTCGAACGCGGCGCAAAACCCGCTGTGGAGCCGAAGACGCTGAAAGACGAACACGGCGAAGTGGCCGTGGCCTCCATCCGCACCTACGGGGAGACCCTTCACACTTTCGTCGAGCGCAACCACTACCACGGCGCCTTCATGCCAGGCTTTCAGGCCAGGGAAAGCCTCATGAAAGTAGAGCCCATCGGGCTGAAGTACGTCGACCACTGCGTGGGCAATGTCGAACTGGGGCAGATGAACAAGTGGGTGGAATTCTACCAGGAAGTGATGGGCTTCAAACTCCTGGTCACTTTTGATGACAAGGACATCTCTACCAAATACACCGCCCTGATGAGCAAGGTCGTTTCCAACGGCAACGGCTACATCAAATTCCCGATCAACGAGCCGGCCCAGGGCCTGAAAAAGTCGCAGATCGAAGAATACCTCGATTACTACCGCGGCGCCGGCGTGCAACACATTGCCGTGGCCACCGACGACATCATATTCGCCGTGGATGAATTGCGCCGCCGGGGCGTAGAATTCCTCTACGTGCCTGATACTTACTACGAAACCGTGCCGGAAAGGGTCGGCGAAATCAACGAAGACCTTCAGGAACTCAAGCGCCTCAACATTCTCATCGACCGCGACGAGGAGGGCTACCTCCTGCAGATCTTCACCAAACCCGTACAAGACCGGCCCACCGTCTTTTACGAGATCATTCAGCGCGAGGGCGCCCGCTCCTTCGGCAAGGGCAACTTCCAGGCTTTGTTCGAAGCCATTGAACGGGAACAGGAGCTGAGGGGGACGTTGTAAAACAGGCTGCTCTGGAACTCTGGATATTTCGAAGTATTTCTGTCATAACTATTTCGAAGGTGGTAAATATCTGGTATTTCAAGTATCAATACCGAAAAATTCTCATACCCGGATCTGGGACTCGAAAGGGAAAGGCAGCGTCGGGGCTAACACCCCCCGCCATCCAGCAGCTCTATCACCCGCCGGCTGAGCTCGGCAAGGAGTTCGGCCAGTTCGGGAGGCGGAGCATCCGCTTCGTAGGTCACGCGGTGCACTTCTCCGCCGCGGGATATTTCCACCCACTGGCCGCCGCCGTCGTTGCAATCCGGGCAGCCGATCGTTTCTTCCAGTTGGCGGAAAGCCTGCCAGTCCACCAGGCTGGCAATGGCCTGGAATTCCGGGGCGGGCAGGAATTCGCCGCAATCGCGCTGGATCGTCGAGGCAGGATCACAGGTCTGATAGGTGGAAAACTGGAAGGCGCCTTCGGTAATGGTCACCAGCGACAGGCATTCGCCAAAGCACTGGCAGGTGAAGGCGCCCTGTGAGATGCGGTAGACGGTAGTATCGTCCTTGCTGCAGGCGCTGAAGAGCAGGAGGAAGGCGAGGCCCGGCAGGAGTATCTGGTAATATTTCATAAGCTGATTATACACCAATGCACGTATAGAGGCTGCTCCGGAAAGTCGATTTCAGGATTTTAACATCTTCGATCTCGAATTTTATTTTGAATCCACCCCCTAACCCCCGCC
>CAZAXA010000796.1:0-2375 GCA_964488965.1 uncultured Phaeodactylibacter sp.
AGTTTAAGCACACCCTTCGCATCCAGCGATTTGGTGGCTTTTATTCTGGCGAATCTGGCGCCCTTTTCCGGCGCGTATTTTACCGTTTTGTAGGAACTGGTCAACAGGATAGGCACTTCTTCCTGGGCCTGCAGGCTGAAAGCCAGCAGCAGGCATCCTGCGAATAACATGATCTGCTTGCTCATAGTAATTATCTTTGGGTTAAGGGAAAACGTTGAATAGTCTTTCAAATTAGCAAATTCTGCGGCAGCCGCCAAGGAAAGGCCGGATCAATCTTTTTTCTCCGTTTGGAGGCGGAAGGCGATCCATTGATCTGCTTTGCCATTTTCATCGAAGCGGAAAATGATGTGCTCATTGGGAAAAACCAGGAAGGCGCCCTGCCGGCTTATCACGGTTCGGTGGCCGGAGGGGTATTTTTCCTGCACCTGCTCCAGGCTGTCCCCCCGGCGGACGCCCATGCGGGTGGCGCCGTCATAGCCTTCGCCGGTGAGGTGGAACAGGGCGTACTGTTTGCCGTCGTTTGCATAATGGATCAGCACTTCGGAGTTGGCGAACCGCTGCAGGCCGCAGAAGGTTTTGCCGCCCATATCCACCTGAAGCTCCGGCGCCGGGCTTTGCAGGTAATCATCCAGGAGGATGCCGTCGATGCGTTCCACGCCTTTGGCGAAATTGAGCAGGGCCAAAGGCGCGGCTGCCGTTCCGTCGAGAACGGCCTTGTTCAAAAGCGCGAGCGCATAGCCTGCTTCTGCCAGTGGCGCGAGCATAGCGGCGGCGCCTTCTTTTTCGCCCTCTGTGGCCGCAATAATGGCCAGCAGGGCCTGGGCGTCCCGGCTTTCATTGGCCAGCCCCAGCTTTTCGCTTAGTTTTCCGGCCTTTCCTGCCCAGTAGGCCGCATCTTCCGTTGCGCTCTGCAGCAGGTACACGCAGGCCTTGTTGATCCAGGCGGCCGGATACTCCTTGTCTAATAGCTCTGCCCGCTCAAAGGAGGCCAGGGCTTCTTCCAGCAGGGCCGCCCGCTTTACCGTATCCTTTTCGAAACCGCGTTTACCGGGCCCCAGGCGGGATTGCATGTCCAGCTCCAGGGGTAAGATATAGGGCATTTCCTCCTTACTGAAATGGTCCAGGGCCGCCAGCCCGTGGAGCACGCCCAGGTTGTTGTACAGCTCCCGGCTCTGGTAATCGCGGAGGATATAGTTGTAATAAGCGGCGGCAGTTTCATAGGCCCCGGTTATCGTCAGGCAGTTGCCCAGGCCGAAGGCCAGCCGCAACTCCCGGAGCCTCTCCATGGCGTTATTGGCAAAAGCCACGCGGTCGGACAGTTTGGGGTAGCCCGGAATCTCTTCCGGCAGCAGATAAGCCTTGTAGACCTTCGGCAGCAGCCGGGGGATGATGCCATAGGTGTCGAAGCCGGCGGAGAGGGCCAGGAAGCCGCCCAGGTAGTCGGACTGTACTTCCAGTTTCAGGCCTTCTTCCAGTTGCCCCAATTGCACGGCCGCTTCGATATTGGCGTGGGTACGGGAAAAATGCCGCGTCCAGTCATGTTTTTCGTAGTAATGCGTCAGCTCGTGGGCGAGCAGGGCAGCCAGTGCGTTCAGGGAATCGGCGCCAAAGGAAACACAGACATCATAGGCGCTTTCCTCCAGGCCGGCCTGCTGTTTTTTGGCGTTCATCCAGGCCACGTACAACTGGCCGTCATTCATCACCAGTTCGGGTTCGGGCATGCGGAAGTCGCCGCGGGCGTTGAGCAGTTTTCGGAAAACGCTTTCGGTGACGGCAAGCTTGTATGCCGGAACGCCGGCCCCCGGCTGCCTTCCCTTCTGGTTCTGAACATAGGCAAAGACACCCTCTTCCTGCCCGCAGGCCCCGGCCAGGGCCGGAAAGAGCAGTGCCAGCAGGGCCGCGATATACAATTTCTTCATCTTTTTGCTTTTTATTTGTCCGGGCGCCAAAGGGTTACCTTTTTCATTTCATCAAATATAAGGATTGTGAGGGAAGAATGCAGTGATGGGGAGAAGAACCCCGTAAATTGACGGCGCCGGGCCGATGGGTTCGTCAAAAGCTTATGTATATTGTAACATGCTCCCAGGCGCTGCCGGGAAATCAGCGCCTGGGAGGGCCCATAAAAAACACAATCCAATGAAAAACCTGTTCACTTTGACCCTTTTTCTGTTCGCTTCTGCCTGGGTTCAGGCGCAGGGCCTGCAAATCCATTACGATGTCCAGTCGGATTCTATCAGCTGGTACCGGGACGGCCTGCCCGCCCGGAAGATGCAGGCCCGCAAGGGAGAGCCCGTCACCCTGAAGGTTAGCAATTACAACAACTACCTGTACAAGGTGAGCGTCCGGGAAGAAAACGAAGAGGCCAGGGTGGCGCC
>CAZAXA010000797.1:0-2375 GCA_964488965.1 uncultured Phaeodactylibacter sp.
CGCAGCGCTTCCGCCCCGCCCGGCAGTTACGAGTATTACAGCGGCACTCCCAACCCCTACGAAAATGTGGCGCCTACCGTTACGCCCAAGGGATACGGCTCGCCGCAGGCAGCCAGCCTGGCCCCGGCATCCAACCTCATTCTGCCGCCTACGACCTTTGGTTACGGCATCCAGCTGGCTTCTTTCAAAAACGTGGAAAATGCCGTAACGCACATCCAAAAACTCCAGGGCGGCGGTGTTCAGAACGCCTACATCTGGCAGAAAGAGGGCAACAACAGGGTGGTGATCGCCTCCTTCCCGGATAAAGCCAGCGCCGGCAGATACCTCGATGCTTTCAAAAGGCAATACAAGGTGAACGGGATCGTGGTGCAGTTTAATTAGTTTGCTTACAGAGACAGGATTTACAGGGCCACAGAATGCCTTAGTCTTTGCCAGAATGCGCACATCCGGCCCAAACCTGTAAATCCTGTCCTCCAAACCTGTAAATCCGGCCTCTATGAAAAACCTTTACCTTCTGGCCCTGCTCTTAATGCCTGTTCCGGGCATGTACGCTCAATACGGCAACGCCAATGTTGAAGAGGGCATTGCCGTTTTTTACGCCGACGACCTGCACGGGCAGGCCACGGCCTACGGAGAGGTTTACCGCCGGGAGGGCTTCACCGCCGCCCATCCTTACTATCCTCCGGGAACGATCGTGCGGGTTAGCCGGCCGGACAACGGCATGTCCGTCGAAGTAAGGGTCAATGACAAGATGCTGCCGGACGCCGGCCGGAAGATCATCCTTTCCAGGGCCGCCGCCCTGCAGATAGACCTGATCCGGTTCGGAAAAGCTTGGGTGCGGATCGAAAGGCTGAGCGGCGGTAATGACAACCCTGCTTATACGGAAAGAGGAAAGGATAATCCCTACCGGAACAATATTGCGGCCTCATCCTTCAGCAGCGCGCCTCCGCTTTCCTCCTACGATCATTCTTCTTCCGCCCGCAGCGGCGCCGTCTACCCGCGCAATCCGTACGGCTCCGCTCCCAGCCCCGGCGAAGCGGCGGCGGCCTACAACGCGCCGCTGAATGCCAGGGCCTCGGCCGATGCGGTGTACAACAGCGGCCTGGCCCTGCCGACAGGCGCCTCCGGATATGCCATTCAGCTGGCCTCCTACAAAGAAGGCGTAAATGCCGTCAGCAACGCCAACAAACTGCAGCAACTGGGCTTACGGAACATTTACATCTGGCAGAAAGACGGCAACAACCGGGTGGTGGCCGCTTCCTTCCCGGACAAGGGCAGCGCCGACAGCTTCCTCGCCGACATCCGGCGGCAATACCTGGTGGACGGGATCATCGTGCAGCTGAGGTAAGGCAGGCTTTTACCCCCATACCCTCCATTTGAAATAGGCGGCGACCGCCACCGCTGCCGCTGCCGTCGCCCCGAACAGAACAGCCGGGCCGAATTGCAGCCATATCCACCCCGCCAGCGAACTGGCGAGCAGGGCCGCTATGCTCCTCAGGCCTTCATAGGCCCCAATGGCCGTCGCCCGTTCTCCTTCCGGCGCCAGGTTGCTGATCCATGCCTTGGCCACCCCTTCCGTCAGGGCGGCATACAGCCCGTACAACAGAAAGAGCAGCCCAAACTGCCACCAGCTTCCGGCCAGGGCCATCCCTCCGTACACGGCGGCAAACAACAGCAGCCCGCCGATGAAAACGGGCTTGAGGCCCCGGCGGTCCGCCAGCCCGCCCGCCGGGAAGGCCGCCAGGGCATAGACGAGGTTGTAAAAAATGTAAAAACCGATGAGCGCCGCATCTTCTATACCCTGCTGTTTCAGGAGCAACAGCAAAAAGAGGCCGGAGCTGTTCACCAAAGCGAAGGCCAGCAAGCCCCACAGCAGGCGGCGGTATGCCGGGCTGCTTGCCGGAATGTATTTCAGGAAACTGAAAAAACCGGGGGTTCCTGTTTCTTTTCTCCGGACGGCAGGCGGCGCCTCCCTGAGTAAAAGCGTGAAACCCACTGCCACTAAACCGGGAAAGAACGCCAGGAGGAACAGGGCCCGGTACTGTTCCGGATAGGCCCACAGGAAGAGCAGGGCCAGCAGCGGCCCTATCGCCGCTCCCAGCGTATCCATTCCCCGGTGAAACCCGAAGATGCGGGCGCGGGTAGCGGAGGCGGCCTCCGCCGCCAGCATGGCGTCGCGGGCGCCGGTGCGGATGCCCTTGCCCAGGCGGTCGGCCGTGCGGGCGCCCAGCACCCACAGGGGCGCCGTCCACACCGCCATCAGGGGTTTGGACAGGGCGCTGAGAAGATAACCCAGTTGTACAAAGGGCGCTTTCCGGGCACGGTGGTCAGCCAGTTTCCCGAAGTAACCCTTGCTCAGGCCGGCGGCAGCCTCG
>CAZAXA010000798.1:0-2352 GCA_964488965.1 uncultured Phaeodactylibacter sp.
ATGCTTTTTGAGCAGAGTGGCAATGCGGGTATTGCTGTGGGGCGGGCCGTCGGAGAGGATGGCGTCCGCCGGGTTTTCTTTCAGGTAACTGCGCAGGAAACGTACCGAAGGGCGAATCCACAGGGCGCGGGCATCAGGGATGAAGAAGTTGCTGCGGATCCAGACGGAAAGGCGGTGAAAAAAGCCAGGTTGTTCATCCTTGACGTAGAAGACATTATTGACGTTGGCCTGCGGCGGTTGCCCGGTGATGAATTTATAGATGTGATAGGGTTCCCAGATAGGATGCCGGATGACGGCCGCGCCGGGAGGGACGTCTTTGTCGTTGCTGTGGTCGATAGAGGGGTAATGGGCGTCTTTGGCGGTATAGATAACGGGTTCCCAACCATACTGCCGCAGGTATTTGGCGATCTTCAGGCAGCGCAGCACGCCGATGCCCCCGCTTGGGGGCCAGTAGTAGGTGATGATGAGGACGCGCCTTTTATCCATAGTGGTTGGAGTGCTTGGTGGGTCAAATTTAATATTTTGAGGCCAAATCTGTTGATTAAGCTTACCTTTGCCCCTCTAAAATAAGGCCCATGAAGCTTTTAACCAAAATACTGCAATCCAAGGCCGTTGAACGGGCCAAACGCCGGATCGGCAAATCCACGGGCCTGCACCTGCGGCTGAAGCGCTTCACCCCTTCGGCCAGCGAGGAGATGCGCAACGCCATGCTCTGCCGGCACATGGGCATCACGCATGTGATCGATATCGGCGCCAATACCGGACAGTTTGCCGAATCGCTCTACGACTTCGGCTATAACGGCGTTGTGATCTCTTTCGAGCCGGTCGGAGCGGCCTATGAAGCCCTGATGAAACGCAGCATGCCCTACCCCAACTGGCAGGTGGCAGAACGCTGCGCTATTGGCAATGCCGAGGGCGAAATAGAGATCAACGTCTCCGACGATACGGTCTTCAGTTCCATTCTGCAGATCAGGGACAGCTACGTGGCCCACAACCGGAAGTCGATGATCGTGCGCCAGGAAAAAGCGCCCATCCACCGGCTGGATTCCATCATCGATCAGTACATTCCGGAAAGAGGGGCGCGCATTCTTTTAAAGATAGATACACAGGGCTACGAGAAAGAAGTGATCGACGGCGCTGCCGAAACCCTCCGGCGGATCGCCGGCCTGAAGATCGAAATACCGCTCTACGCCATTTACGAAAACTCCCGGTTCACCTTCTACGATATCCTGGATTTTACCCGGGAAAACGGATTCCAGCCCTACAGCTTCCATGTGGAAGGGGTGGACCTGCATACGGGGAGGGTGAATACGATAGACGGGGTGTTTTTCCGGGGTGATGGGGTGATGGGGTGATTACAAAAATAACGATTATATTTTGAACGATTATAAAAGTAACGGCCGAGTTCAATGGACTATGTGATCATCATACCGGCTTACAACGAGGAGCAATTCCTGGGCAAGGCGCTGGAGTCCGTCGTCCGGCAGGAGGCATTACCCCGGCAGCTCATCGTGGTCAATGACGGGTCGACGGACGCTACGCCGGAGATCGTGCGGGCTTATGCTGAAAAATATCCCTGGATAAAGCTGGTGAACAACCAGAAGAAAGAGAAGCGGTCGGCGGGAGCGAAGGTAGTGCGGGCCTTTTACCTGGGTTATGCAGCCATCGATGTGGATTATGATTTTCTGGTCAAACTTGACGCAGATATCGAACTGCCTGAACATTACTTCCGGCGCCTGTACGAGCTTTTCCAGGCCAATCCGCGGCTGGGGCTGGCCGGAGGCATGATCACGACGCTGAAGAACGGGGAATGGGTATTTGAAAATTTCTCGGACCGGGACTACCTTCCCGGCGCCTTTAAGGCCTATCGCCGCGAATGTTTCGAAGCCATCGGCGGCCTGCGGCAATCCATGGGCTGGGATACGGTGGATGAACTCATCGCCCGCATGCGCGGCTGGGAGATACAGGTAGACAGCAGCCTGAAAGTACGCCATCATCGCACCCTGGGCGCGGAGACCGGCTCCCTGAAGATCAGGGTAAAAGTGGGCGCCGCCATGTACCGGATGCGGTACGGCTTTTTCATCACCCTCATCAGCGCCCTGAAGGCAGGTTATCTCAACCGGCCCTACGGCCTGACGGCCCTGGCCGTGCTCTGGGGCTGGCTGAAATGCTGGTTCCGCGGAGAGGATTTTATTGTCAGCAAAGAAGAAGGACTGTTCATCCGGAAGTTCAGAAAGGAGCGGATGTTCAGAAAGCTGGGAATTGCTCAAATAACGAATGAAAATGTGATGTGACAGAGGTAGTGATAAGATCAGAGTAATCAATTTTGTTGTTTGTTGTTTGTTGTTTGTT
>CAZAXA010000799.1:0-2345 GCA_964488965.1 uncultured Phaeodactylibacter sp.
GAATAGGCAGGCTCACTACCGTCCCGGCCGCTTTCAGGAATTTTCTTCTTTTCATATTGGGAAAGGTTGAAAATCTTTAGATGTTTAATTTGGCAATTACTCCCCGTCTGTGGTTAGCCGGGTAAAATTCATTTATTCACTCACTCATTCCATCTCAACTCAGGTAAAACTCCGGCATGCTGAGCATAGCCTGCAGCAACTGCCGCAGCTTGGTGGCTACCGCTTCCCTCAGTTCCTCATTGGACGGGTCGGCCAGGTAGAGGTTGTATTCCAGCGTCCACTCGAAATCCGGAAGGCCGGGGATCAGCACTTCCTTCAGCGCGGCCTTCTGGCTGTCAGTTATCGGTTGTGGGAAAAGTATCCTGGCGAACTCTTCGATAACGGCATTCGGGTCGTTAGGGTTATCCATACCGGCAACGAAGCCCAGCGGCTCGATCCGTATCCTGAGGTCGCCAACCGCAAAGCCGTTCATGGCTATGGTATCCGTCAGCAGCATGCGCACGGGAAGAGTAGAGGCGTTGATCCAGCTGCGGTAATAACCCGGTTCCTGGTAATAGGCCTTCCAGCCGGCCACCTGGGGCGGGTTGTAGTACTCCATCTGCTGCAGCGTGCTGACGGAGAACAGGCGCAGGCAGGCATTATAGCGAGGCTGCAGCCCTGCCGGAAATTCCACTCCGAAAGGTTTTATGGAAGACATGATAAAATCCAGAGGGTTCTTGATCATAGGGCCCACATTAAGCATATCGAAAAAGTGGGCGCTGCTCAGTAAGGCCTGCAGGGCGGGGGCGATCTCATAATCGTTATCGATCAGGATTTGCGCCATGGGTTCGATGACATTCTGTTCGGCCTGTTCATCGATGACGTAGTAGATGAACCAGCGGTAGAGCTTGCGGCAGATGAAGCGGGCCACTTCCGCCTGCTCGAAAATGACATCGATCAGATGTGCATATTCCTGGTCGCCCAGGTTTTCGATAACGGCATTGTTAAAGCGTTGGGAAAGCTGTTTCTGCCCGCTGTCGTGCTGGAAAGGGCGAAAGGCGGCGCCTACCTCAACGTCCGGGTTGGTGGAAAACATGCCGACATCCCGCCAGCCGGTCAGTACTCTGGCCATGGCGCTGATGTCTTCTTCGGTATAGTTGGTGTAATCTCCCGGGCCGGCCTGAGGGCCTTTGCCGATGGTAAAGAGCTCCAGCAGTTCCCGGGCATAATTTTCGTTGGGGGCCGTCCTGGTGTTCTGGTTGCCATTGAGGAATTGCAGCATCGCCGGATCTATGGTCACCTCTTTGACCAACTCCCGGAAATTGCCCCAGGCATACTTGCGCAGCAGGCTGATGTGTTTGTACAGGTATTTTGCGTCGTTGACATTGGCTACGGCGAAGTGGTTATGCCAGAACAGGGTCATTTTTTCCCGGATGGAAACGCCTTCCGTATGCAGTAGTTCCACAGTCCATGCCCTGAGGCTCTGCCGGCGGTATCCGCGGGCGTTGACATCGTCATAGTATGGAGCGTTTACCCAGGTTTCGCCTACCGGTACCAGGGGGTCTTCCGGGAAGTTGTGGTTCAGCGGCGGAGCAGGTACCGGCAGGGGCGTGAACAATTGCCCGATGGTGGCTTCCAGCGCCTGGCTTGCCGCCGCTTTGACCTGTTCATAAGTCGGCCCGAACATAGTGCGGCGAAGCAGATGGGCCGCCTGTTCGTAGCCCCAGGGGCCGGCATAGGGCTCCAGGCCGGAGTTGGTCAATGGCGCGGCAGCAGCCCTGGCAGGCGGCACGGGGCCCCTGCCCAGCAAAGTGGCAATGGTAGCTCGTCTATCCATATCAGATAAGATATTATAGGGTTAATAATAACTGGTTTGATTATCGGATTGGACTTCTCTTGAGGACAAAGGTTTAACCAGGGAGGTTTGTTTTTCTAAACGCTCCTGATTCCTGTATTAGTATTTTTCAAATGCATGAGGCAAAAAAAATGTGCTATATTTACGGCGCATTTTGCGGCTGTAAAAGCGTTCAGCCCCCTTTCTGTTTGCCGGCTGCCCATCCCTTATAGTTAGTGCATTCAAAAAAAATCCAAATGATAAAAGCTTGTATTTTCGACCTCGATGGAGTTATCGTGGACACCGCCAGATACCACTTTATCGCCTGGCGCCGCCTGGCTAACAGCCTTGGGTTCGATTTTTCCGAAGAAGAGAATGAGAAACTGAAGGGCGTCAGCCGAATGAAGTCGCTCGAACTCATTCTGGAATGGGGCGGGATCGGGAAAACGGAAGCGGAGAAGGAGGCCCTGGCAGAATTGAAGAACGGGTGGTACCGGGAATACATTCTGAAAATGGATGCAGATGAGATTCT
>CAZAXA010000800.1:0-2335 GCA_964488965.1 uncultured Phaeodactylibacter sp.
AAAAGAAAAGCCCGTTGGTGTAGGTGATGGCCCAGACGTTGCCGTCGGCATCGGTACAGACGCCCTTCACCTCCTCGCCGAAATAATAAACCGGGGGTTGCAGGCGGATTTCGAATGGGCCGCCAAGTTCAGGGCAGTAGCCCAGCCCGGAGCGGAACATCCGGAACCAGAAGCCACCGGCAGAGTCCTGGCTGATTCGGTAAAAATGGTTGTCGTGGTAAGGCGAGCCGTGGCCGATCTGGTAAAACGGCAGTTTGCTTTGAGCGTCAAAATCGAGCATGCCCGCCCCGTGGTAGCTGCCGAACCAGAGGTTCCCTTGTCGGTCCTGATACAGCTCATGGACGCCATCGAAAAGGTAGTGTTCATCGCCCAGCACTTTTTCGAAACGCCCGTCCTGTCGGCGCTGGAAAACCTGGTCTTTCGTGGCTACCCAGAGTCGCCTTTGGGTATCCGTCATCACCGTACTGACCAGTTTTCGGGGGTTTTCGGGCATGGGCCACTCCCGAAAGTGTCCGTTCAAGGTTTTGAAAAACCAAAGCCCTTCCGGCGTGGCCAACCACAGCGTATCGCCCCAACCCCGGGCGGCAGCATCTATCCTGAAAACCGGGGAACCGGGGTCATGCCCTTCGGGCAAATACTGGCGTGCGGAAAAATCCTCCCCGACTTCCCAAACCCCACTCGTGGAGATGGCGAAGATACGCCCGCCGGCGTCCTCCCGAATGTCCATGACGCCTACCCTGGTCCAAAAAGAGGGGCCAATGTGCAGGCCCGGCACGATGCTGATTTCCCCCGCCCCGGGATTGACCATCACGAACAGCCGGTCTTCGCCGCCCACCCAAATCCGGCCTTTCGAATCTTCGAATAGGCTCCAGACGGACGGGGCTTTCCCCAACTGGTTGGCTAGTTTTTCATGGAAAAACGGCTGCACCAGGCCGTTTTGCCGCTCGTAGCAGAACAGGCCGTTCAGGGCGCCAATCCAGATGTTCCCGGCCCGGTCTTCCAGCAAGGCCCGGACAGCGCCGATGCCACCGGTAGAATCCACCGCCGAGAGGTACTCCTCCGTGTCGTAGCCGTCGAAGCGGTACAGGCCGGCGCCGCCCAGCCAGATGAAGCCGTAGCGGTCTTGGAGAATGGCATGGGTGGCGTGTTTGGAAATTTCACGGGGGGCAAGCTGGCGGGAGAGGGTGGGTTGCTGGGCGTTTGAGAAAATGGGCAAAAAAAGTGGGAGGAGGAACAGGGCGCTCCATTTTGAGGGGGTGGTAGTTGCCGTTTTATGTGGAGTGGCGGGTTTCACATTTGGTTGGGTTTGCTGGTTCAATTTAAGAAAAAAAAGCTTACAGGCCTGGGCTATTTCTCCCCCGTCACCTTCAGCGCATACTTCCCCGCAAAGGGGCGTTCGGCACTCTGTTCCACCTGGAAATTGGCCAGCCAGAAAGCACTGGTTTTTTGCCAGCCTTCCGGTTTGCCGTCTTCCCAGTTGGGGTTTTCAAAACCGGCGTTGGGCAAGAGGATGTCCGTCCATTTTCCGGGTTCTGTTTCCACGTTCAACTTAAAATCATCGAAATAGCCAGTGCCTGGGGCATCCTGGAGGGCCCCAAAGTTGAACCACAGGGCATCCTCGTCGATGGTTCCTTCGACCTGGTACGTGGCCCATTCCGTGCTGCGGATGGGGCGGCCGTCCATGTTGTCGAAAAAACCAACGCTGCCGCTCGCTTTGTCCACCCGTGCCCAGATTCCGGCAGCACCTTCCTGGCCGCCGGTAGCGGTACGGACAGCTGCTTCCAGCCTGAATTTTTTGCCCCGCCAGGCTGTGGCATCCAACCACTGCCAAAGCGGCGCCCAATCGCTGGTATTGTCGGTTTTGAAATAGCTGTCGAACATAGCCACAATCTGCCATCGGCCCCCCTTGTGCTGGAAGGTGTAGTTGGTTGTGGCACTCACGGTATCCGCCTTCATGCCTTGTCCGTAGTTCCCCTCCAGGATTAAAAGATAGTGCTCCACCACCCAGGCGATTTCACCGTCTGCTGACCGCAAACATCCCCTCTGGAAGCAAGTATGAAGTTGAACGATCTGAATCAGAACTTGCTGAACCTCCCCGTGTAAACTCGTCCCTCAGCGACGGCCTTCAACCAGTACATCCCGGCGGCCAAACCTTTCACCTCCAGCGTTTGGCCGCTGGACAGCGCCTGCGTACTCATCAGTTTTCCGTTGGGGCCATACAGGCTGATTTCGACGGGCTGGGCGACGGTTTCCGGCAATTGCAGGTAGAGGAAATCAGTAGCCGGGTTGGGCCACAGCCCAATTTCCCCGGCGATGGCCTCCCGGGCCGAGGATA
>CAZAXA010000801.1:0-2324 GCA_964488965.1 uncultured Phaeodactylibacter sp.
GCCGTGAAGGCCCCTGGCTTCGGCGACCGCCGCAAGGCAATGCTGGAAGACATCGCTGTCCTGACAGGCGCCACCGTGATCAGTGAAGAGCGGGGCTATAAGCTGGAGAATGCCGGACTGGAACACCTCGGCCAGTGTGAAAAGATCAAAGTGGACAAAGACAATACGACGGTCATCGGCGGCAAAGGCGACCAATCCATGGTTCAGGCCCGCGTCAACCAGATCAAGGCCCAGATCGAGAATACCACTTCTGATTACGACCGCGAAAAGCTGCAGGAGCGCCTGGCCAAACTGGCCGGCGGCGTAGCTGTTCTGCACGTCGGCGCTGCCACGGAAGTGGAAATGAAAGAGAAAAAAGACCGCGTAGACGACGCCCTGCACGCTACCCGCGCCGCTATCGAAGAGGGCATCGTTGCCGGCGGCGGCGTAGCCTTCGTTCGCGCCATCGACGCCCTGCGCAAGGTTAAGTTCGACAATGAAGACGAATTCATCGGCGCCGGCATTGTAAGCAAGGCTCTCGAATCGCCCCTGCGCACCATTGCCGAGAACGCCGGCGTGGAAGGCAGCGTAGTGTTGCAAAAGGTGCTGGATGAAAAGGGCGCCTTCGGCTACAATGCCCGGACGGGCGAATACGAAGACCTGAAGAAGGCCGGTGTGATCGATCCGGCCAAAGTAGCCCGCGTTGCCATCGAAAATGCCGCTTCCATCGCCGGCATGGTGTTGATGACCGAGTGCGCCATTAACAACGCTCCGGAGAAGAAGAAAGAAGGCGCACCGGCAGGCGCCGGCATGTACGATGATATGATGTAAGGCTTAAACAAGTACGAGCAAATTCTATTTGTAAAGGGGCAAGGATTTTTCCTTGCCCCTTTATCTTTTTGACAGGATTTACAGGATTCCCCAGGGCCACCGCAAATTCAAAGGCTCCTTCCTAACCTGTTAATCCTGTCCGGCTTCACTCATTCCAATTCCGCGCCACCTCATTCCTTCTCGGCGGCACTGTCTGCAGGTATGCCCAGATGGCGGATACTTCCTCATCCGAAAGGGCCGAGTAAGGAGTCATAGGCTGGCGCAACGGCTTGCCATCGGGGCGCCGGCCGAAGCGCACCGCTTGTATGAATTCCTCCTCGGACCAATTGCCGATGCCGGTTTCCTTATCCATGGTAATATTGGCGGTGTAGATCACCGTTTTACCATCTTCGGGGCTGATCATCGGGTTGCCGCCGCCGAGGTAGCCTCCCGACTTTTCCGGTTCTTCGATATTCGCCGTCTTAAAGTCCTCTGAATGACAGGAATAACATTCGACTTTGCTGGTGAGCAGATAGCGGCCATAGGCCACCTTGTCGGTAATAGGCGGCGCCTCGATCGTTTTTTCCGGATAGGGCAGCGGTTTGAAGGCCACCCGGCAAAGCAGCTTGACCAGGAAGGAAGGTTCCGGCGCCGGCTGCACCTTATCGGAGGGCTGCAGCTCGCGGGCATCGGAACGCAGGTAGGCGATGATGCTGTGCAGGTCTTCGTCGGACAGGTGGGGGAACTTCGGCATCCACGGGGGAGCGTATTTGCCATCGCGCTTGACGCCCGTACGCAGCAGGTAGGCCAACTCGCCGTCGGTATAGGGCGCCAGCCGGGAGTTTGGATGCTGGGTAATGTTGGGCGCCCAGGCTTTGCCGAATTCAGCAGGCAGGTCGAGCATTTGTTTGCCGTCCAGCTTGCCCGACGGCCCCGCATGGCAGTGGTTGCACACCAGAGTAGCCAGCCGCTTGCCTTCGGCGGCCAGCGCGCTGTCGGGCTCTACCGTCAGGCCAGGAGGGTTGGTGTCATAAGAAGGAATGCCGCTGAAGTTGATGGCGGCAGCGCCCAGCAGAAGAACCAGGACAATGGCGCCAAGGATGATCCCCAGGATTTTGAGTGCTTTTTTCATAACAAAGCGTTTTTAGGTGATAATAACTGTGTAATGCCGGATATTCATAAATTGTACGCAACCATAAAGAATATGGATGCATTACAAGCCATATGGAATAAAGCAAAGTTAAGGCCGGAGAATAGCCGGGGTTTTAAAGTTTGTCGCAAAGGTATTCAAATTTGTCGTACAAAGAGGAACTGTACCCTTCAGGAAGGCGGGGCGCTGGCTGTAGCTGTTCAATAAAAAAGGCCTTCACTTTCGTGAAGGCTTTTTCGTAGCGCGAGGGAGACTTGAACTCCCGACCTCATGATTATGAATCATGCGCTCTAACCAGCTGAGCTATCGCGCCATTTGACCGCCGGAATCTTGATGAAAACGGTGTTTTTTATCGATCATGCGCTCTGATCCTACTTAAAAAAAC
>CAZAXA010000802.1:0-2322 GCA_964488965.1 uncultured Phaeodactylibacter sp.
GCTCTTCTTCTGGGTGCGGCACGAGCTGAGCTATGACCGTTTTCACGCCGATGCCGGGCGCATTTATCAGATCGCCTTCAGCTTTCCGGCGGAGAACGGGCAGTATGATACCTGGACGACCGCGCCGGTGCTCTTTGCAGAGAAGATCAATGAATCCATCCCCGAGGCGGAAGCTGCACTGGGCGTTTCCTTTCCCCGTGAATTGTCCTTACTGAAGGGCCAGGAGCCTTATAATGAGGATGGGCTCTACGTGGGCGCCTCCTTCCTCGATGTTTTCAACTTTCCTTTGCTGGAAGGCAAACCGGAGGCCTTGTTCAGCCGGCCCGGCGCCATTGTCCTCACCGAATCGCTGGCGGAGAAATACTTCGGCGCCGGCTGGCGGGGCGCGGCCGTTGGAAAGAACCTGGAGGCTGCCGGGCAGGAGTCATACACTGTGAGCGGGGTAGTAGCTGATCCGCCCCCCAATTCCTCTCTGCAGTTTGGTTTTCTGCTCTCTACGGAGGAATACCTTCGCAAGTACCCCTGGGACAACCACTGGGGTAATTTTTCTTCCCGCATCTTCATCAAGGCGAAAGCCGGGGCCGGCATCCCTGCACTGGAAGATAAGCTGATCGCCCTCTTTCGCAAACATAAGGACAATACCGAAGAAGATACCTTCATCAGCCTGCTTTCCTTTCCCGGCCTTCATCTGTACAGCAAGCTGGAGAACGGCCGTCCGGTGGGCGGCCGGATCACTTATGTCCGCATCTTCATTGGAGCGGCGGCCTTCCTGTTGCTCATCGCCTGTATCAACTTTATGAACCTGGCCACGGCTCGGGCCACCCGCCGCGCGCGGGAGATCGGCGTGCGCAAGGTGGTGGGTGCCAGCCGGGGGCAACTGGCGTGGCAATTCATGAGCGAGGCTATGGCCATCGCCCTGATTGCTACCGGAGTGGGCGTAGCCCTGGTAGAATTGCTGAAAACTCCCTTCTACAAGATAAGCGGCGCGGAAATTTCCATTCACTACCTGGAGCCGGCAACCTTATCACTGATTTTAGGAACCGGGTTGGTAGCCGGGCTGCTTTCCGGCAGTTATCCGGCGTTTCTGTTGTCCTCCTTCCGGTCCGTGAACATTTTCCGGGGGAAAGAAGCGGGGCAGTTCAGCGGAGCTTCCCTGCGGAAGGGCCTGGTGGCCGTGCAGTTCCTGCTGTCCGCCTGCCTGATCGTCTGCGCTCTGGGCGTACAGCGGCAGGTGAGTTTTATTATGAACAAAAAACTGGGGCTGGACCGCGAGAATGTAATCCAGGTTCCCATGAACGGCGCTATGTACGATAAATTTCCCAACCTGAAAGACGAACTGACAGCCATACCGGGCGTCAAGGAGTTCACGGCTTCTAACCAAACGCCCTTCATGGTCTACAGCGAAACCCGCGACCCGCAGTGGGACGGTAAGCCGGCGGACAGCCAGACAGGCTTCCGCGTCCTGGAAGTGATGCCCGGCTTCGTCGAAACCATGGGCATCGAAATGCTTGCCGGCCGCGATTTTGACCCCGCCCGCCCCTCGGATACCCTGAATTTTATCATCAATGAAACGGCGGCCCGCGCCATGAGCATGGAAGAACCCATCGGGCAGCGCCTGGAGTTCTGGGGGGCAAAGGGGCAGGTCATCGGGCTGACAAAGGATTTCCACCTTAACTCCCTGCATGACCCGATCGCTCCGCTGATCCTGTACCTCAGCCGTGACGGAAGGACCGGCAACCTCTACGTGCGCACCGAAGCAGGCCGCACACAGGAGGCCATCGCCGGGCTGGAGGCTCTGCACCGCCGCCTCGTGCCTGATTACCCTTTTGAATATTCTTTCCTGGATGAAGAATACGGCCGCATGTATAAAAGCGAGACGGCCATTGGCAAGCTGGCCTTTTATTTTGCCGCCATCGCCATTCTATTGTCCTGCATCGGCCTGTTTGGCCTGTCGGCCTTCACGGCGGCGCGGCGCACCAAAGAGATCGGCATCCGCAAGGTGGTGGGCGCCAGCGTGGCCAATATCGTGGGGCTGCTTTTCCGGGATTTCCTGAAGCTCATCCTGATCGGCTTTGCCATTTCGGCGCCGGTGGCCTGGTACCTGCTGTCGTCCTGGCTGGAGGGTTTCGCCTATCAGGCCGGCATCGGTATCCACCTGTTCCTCGCCACGGCGGGGCTGATGGTGCTGGTGGCCTGGCTGGCGGTGAGCTACCACTCCATACGGGCGGCAAGGGCAAACCCGGCGGAGGCGCTGGGGAGTGAATGAAGGAATGAATGCCCCTTCGCTAAAGGCCTCTGATGCCCCCGGGCATTTACACCTTT
>CAZAXA010000803.1:0-2321 GCA_964488965.1 uncultured Phaeodactylibacter sp.
CATTTTTCACCTCCACCTCCAGTTCAACTTTGAGGACTTTGAGGAAACGCAGGTAATGATACAGCGAAATCCCATCATCTCCTATCCGGCCAAAGGGAATAAAATCGTGGTTAAATTCCAGGCGGATGGCGGGGGTATCAATATTCAAAGGAAGAGCGGCCCCCAGCGTCTCTGCATTGAAGGGAAGCACCGCCGGCTGGCTGGCATCGAGGGCCAACTGAAAAACCATTCGGAATTCATTGTCATTTCTGCCGGCTTCCAGGTAGGAATCGAACTCTTTCAGCTCGAACCATTCCTCCTCCCCGGTAGCAGCTATTTTAAAGGCAGCCCTCCGGTCTGCGTATTTCAGCAGGAGTTCCTTCTGAGCCGGGTTGAGGTGCGTATGCCGGTTTACCACCCTGTCGGTGAACTCTTCCGGCCCGTTTTTCCACAGCCCGAGCAAGCCATTGATGAGGGGCAACTCATGGCCGTTTTCTTCCAGGGCGGCCCTGCTGTTGTCAGTAAGGGCATACTGGGTTTTCATAGCCTCTTCAAAAAGGCTGAAATCATCGAGTATGGTATTCAGGAAGGTTTTATCGCAGCTGAATTTTAGGGTTATCCGGCGGTTGCCCTCCTGCAGGAACAACGCTCTGGCACCCAGAACTATTCCGAGATTGGCAAAGGGATAGCGTTTAAAATTTGGAGATTCGGCAGGGATGACGCTGTCTTCGATGATGAATTTGCTTTCTTTTTCTCCGACGGTTTCCCAACTCGGCATGTTTTCATCCTTAAAAGCTTCTCCCAGCCCATCTGCCGAATTAGCCTGGGGAGCCATGTATATTCCCTTGACGGCATAGGCCGCTTCTCCGGAAGCATTCTCCGCGGGAGCCTGGTCGAGAAAGAGGGTCCGCAGGCTATCCACCCTGGCCTTATCCACGACGATATCTCTTTCCAGTTCGAAAAACATGCCTACGCCCGAATCATCATCGCCGGCAGTGAACAGGGCGCCCTTGCCTATAGGGTGTTTTTCCACCGGTTTGATCAGTTCGAACAACAGATGAGCGGAATCCGGCGCGGCTGTCCTTTCTTTCAGTTGGAGTACCTCTTTGTAAAAAAAGTCGAGGTGCCGGCCAGTCATTTTGTTCAAATCATTCCTGGCATGTTCAAACAACCGCAAAAAGGCAAAGAACAACCCCAGATGGGGTTGGTGAGCCGGGTTGTTTTGAATACTGTCGCTGATCCTTAGCCCGGCCTCTTCCACAATCTGCCGGATAGCCTCTTCCAGTATGGCATACAACTCATCCAGTTTCTGCTTGCCCCGTTGCTGCCTCCGGGCCAGCCCGACACTCTTATCGATCAACTGCCTGTCCAGCAGCGCCATATTCCGGGGGGCCAGTTCCCAATGGTTCCGGAAGAACAAGAAAGAATATTTTGTGCGATACCCCCATTGTGCGGCAGCATTGGAAAAGGCTATTAACTGGTGCAGGACGGCATTTAAATCTGAACCGATCAGATGGTTGATAAAATCTATTAAGCCGGAGGTATCATCTTTGATTTTATCCACCCAGAAATTGATCTGGGCAATGAGGTCGAATAAAAAATCCAGAATGGGATTGAAGGTTTCCAGAGCCGGTTGCTGAGAAAAGGCGGCGGACAGGCTTTGGTATTCCGAACTCATTGCCTCCAGGTCGAACAGAGTTATCTGAGCGGCCTGGAAGGGCACGCTATTCTGGAAAAAGGCCAACCAGTCTTCTTTACGGAGGTTTTTGTCAAAATAGTTGACCTGCCTGGCGTAATTATATACAAAATCAAGTATCTCCTCCAAACTCCTTCCATCAACTTTAACGGAGCCCGGATCCAGGGTTGCCAACCGGCGGTCGTCCTGGCTTTTTCCGTCCCTGATTAAAGGATGTTGGCGTTTGGAAAGATTACTCATAAAATCTGTAATTATAGGCTACAATGGATTAAAATGGTGTTTCCACTCCTTCGTTGACATAGAAATTGTAGACGAAATTGAACCGGGAATTCGTTTCCTTGATCACATAATCGACTGAAATGATCAGATGCCCTGTGACGGCTTCCAGAGATGTTGATTCCGTGATCGTCACTTTTTCCGTCTTTATCCTGGCCTCAAAATAAAGAATGGCATCTTCCACCAGGTCTCTTATAAAAGTGGTAAGAGCGGCATTGATGGGCTCAAACTGATAATCGGACAAATTGCATCCGTAATTTGGCCTCATTACCCTTTCCCGCAGGCTGGTGGAGAGCAGAATTTCCAGGCTCTGATTGATATCTTCTTCGGCGGAAACCAATTCCACGCTTCCCCTCTCGGCATTGAATTC
>CAZAXA010000804.1:0-2319 GCA_964488965.1 uncultured Phaeodactylibacter sp.
TTTAACCGGAGCGCGGGCCTCCAGGCCCGCTATTTAGATAAAAATTATATTTTGGAACGGAATATAACATTAAAAAATGGGGCAGGGGGCCGGGCGGCCCGCGCTCCAGCTAAAGTAAAAGTAGTTGTAAATAAAAATACTGCCGCACACACTGCTTTTTTGCCAACACCCGGACTAAAAACAGGAAAGATGCCTACTATATACGACAACATAGATGAAATACTTGCCCATGACTTGCGTGACACGCTTCAAGAATCTTACCGCTCAGATTTCTGTGTTGGGTATTTCAACCTAAGGGGCTGGAAAAATATAGTCGAACAAATAGAACAATTTGCTGGTACAGATGAAAATTGTTGCAGGCTCATCGTTGGAATGCAACGTCCTTCAGAAGAACTCTTGAAACAGGTATTGGCAAATCAAAAACCTGGGCTTGTTGATCAGGCAAAAGTGGTAGCCCTGAAGAAAGCAATGGCTCATGAATTTAGAGATCAACTCACATTTGGCGTCCCAAAAGCTCAGGATGAAAAAGTATTGCAGCAGTTATCCCAACAACTTAAAAACAAAAAGGCCCGCGTTAAGCTTTACCTGAGCCACCCTTTACATGCCAAACTTTATTTAGGCTTTAGAAATGATAAAAAGTCGCCAATTATAGGATATGTAGGGAGTAGCAACCTGACCATGTCTGGATTAGAAAAGCAGGGCGAGCTAAATGTAGATGTGGTTGAAAAAGATGCAGCAGAAAAACTGGCGGATTGGTTCAATGATCGTTGGGATGACCGATTTGCCATTGATATTTCAGAAGAACTCGCAGAAATCATTGATGAGAGCTGGGCTGGAGGCCAACTCATTCCACCTTATTACATCTACCTCAAAATTGCCTATCACCTTTCTCAGGAAGCTCAAACCGGTGAAAACAACTTTGATATTCCGGAGGAATTTAAACATCTTCTGCCCTTCCAAAAAAAAGCTGTGCTCCTTGCCGCCCAACATCTTTATCATCGTAATGGAGTAATGATCGGGGATGTGGTAGTGGACTTGCAAGAAAAAAGCAGACAAAAAGTTAAGTGCTAAACAGCCATTTTGCTGTTTAATAAAAACTGTTCATAATCTGCCGGGGACATATACCCGATGGCGGAATGCCTCCTTTGGGTATTGTACCACGCTTCAATGTATTCAAACACAGCTATTTGCGCCCGATCCCTGGTTTCAAAGCGGTTGCGGTAAACCAATTCTACCTTAAAGGTTTTGAAGAAGCTCTCCGCTACGGCATTGTCCCAACAGTTTGCCTTGCGGCTCATGCTTTGTTTGACCAGGCCCTGCCCTTCCAGCGCTTGGCGGAATTCGGCGCAAGCATACTGGATGCCCCTGTCCGAATGGAATAGCAGCCCGGGCTTAGGCGGCTGGCGCCGTATAGCCATCTCCCAGGCAGCTATGCTGGTGTCCTGGGCTGACAGGCTTTGGCTCAACGCCCAGCCGATTACCTTGCGCATAGCCAGGTCGATGATCACTGTCAGGTACAGCCAGCCTTGCCCGGTGCGGATATAAGTGATGTCGGAAACCCATACTTGCCCGGGCTGCTCGGCCTGGAAGTCCCTGTCCAGCAGGTTTTCCGCTACCGGGTGGCTGTGCTTGGAATCCGTAGTAGCCACATACTTCTTCTTGGTTTCGCTGCGGATTTCAGCCTTTTGCATCAGCCGCGCTACCCGGGGCCGGGACACTTTCTCGCCCTGGGCGCGCAACTCTTCGGTAATCCGGGGGCTGCCGTAAACGCGCTTGCTCCTTTCGTAAACCGCCCGGATTTTTTCGGTGAGCTCTTTGTTTTCCACAGCCCGCCTGGACGGCCCGCCGTTGAGCCACTTGTAGTAGCCGCTTTTGCTTACGCTAAGTACTTGGCACATCTTCTCGATGGGAAACTGCTCGCGGTGAGCGGCTATAAACTCGTAAGTCTTCCATCGCTCTTGGAGAAGATGGCCACTGCTTTTTTTAAGATATCCCGCTCTAGGCGCATCTCGTCGAGTTCCTTCTTTAGGCGGGCGATTTCGCTTTCCTCTTGAGTAAGGGCCGCTTTGCCGTTGCCCGGGAAGCTAAGCTCTTTGCGCGAGGCGAATTCGCTGCGCCAGCGGTAGATCAGCTCTACCCGGATGCCCAGATCGTCAGCCAGTTCTTTGATGTTTTCTCGCTGGTAGCTGAGCTCTACCGCCTTGAGCTTATAGCTCCGCTCGAATTTCTTCCTCGTTTTTGGTCTTGACGTATTCATAAAGTGCTTTTTTTGGGGCTGTCCGCCCTTAACTTTATGTCCGCTCAAATATAGCAATTCCA
>CAZAXA010000805.1:0-2305 GCA_964488965.1 uncultured Phaeodactylibacter sp.
GGAAGCGATAATGGTCGGCAGCGTCTTCAGAAGCGTGATGAAGCCGCCGGCCGCTACGGCGCCGGCGCCGATCTGCCGGACATAGGCCCGGTAAATGGCGGAGGAAGCATCGGAAAAGGTTCGGGCCGCCGGGTCCCAGCCGCCGGCGCCGCCGCCGTCCAGAACGCTTTTCAGGTAGCCCAGTTTGACGAGTTGTTCCGCGATCGTCTCCGGGGGGACCAGGGTGGCCAGCAGGGGCATCAGGCCCAGCCAGGCCAGCACGCCGCCCGCTACCAGCACTCCGGAGATTTTGGGGCCGATGATGTAACCCACGCCCATATACTCGGGCGTGATCTCCCCGCTGACTGTAGCGGCCGGCAGGTACTTGTTCGCCAGCGAAGTGCTGTAGGAAGGTACTTCAGAGATGACGTGGATCACTTTCTGCAAAATGGCATACAGGAAAGCAAAGCCCAGCCCCTGATAGGCCGTCCGGGCAAAGCTGCCGCCCTTATCGCCGGCAATGAGCACCGACGCGCAGGCCGTGCCCTCCGGATAGGGCAGGCTGTGGTGTTCTTTAACGATGAGCGACCGCCGCAGCGGTATCATCATAAGGGTTCCGAGAATGCCGCCCAGCACGGCCAGGGCGAAGATCGTCCAGTACCGGAAATACTGGTCGCCGACCGCCGGGTCGGAGAGGAACAGGAAGGCCGGCAGGGTGAACACCACGCCCGCAGCAATGCTCTCTCCCGCTGAGCCCGTGGTTTGTATGATGTTATTCTCCAGGATGGTCGTGCCGAAAAAGCGCTGCCCCAGCGAGATGGCCAGCACGGCAATAGGGATGGAAGCGCTGATCGTCAGCCCCGCTTTCAGGGCGAGATACACGGTTGAGGCGCCGAAAATGATGCCGAACATGGCCCCCAGCGCCAGCGCGCGCAGGGTAAATTCCCGAACACCGGTTTCAGAGGCGGGGATGTAAGGCTGAAATTGAGGGTTGGGCTTCTGGTTTGCCATAGGTTTGATTTTGAAAAATCAAAAACCAAAGGTACGGCATGAGGTGGGCAATTAATACCCTTATGTGTTGTTTGTTGTTCGTTATTTGGTTGGCTCCATCGAATCTTTGATATCCATTTACTTCTCTATGCCGAGGCAAAGCCTGTGTAGGGCCGGGCAGGCGGCGATCGAAAACCAAGCACAATATGCTCCCGGGGGATGCCTTTTTCCATTAAAACGTCTACTACATCCCTTTCTGTGATATTGCGTTGAAACCAAACCTTGCCGTCCTTGATGTCAAAGTGCAAAACCACCGTGAAAACATACTGCCTACCCTGCCAGCCTAGTTGGAGCAGTTGGAAATGGTTGTTTTCCCGGTCAGCAATAACATAACTTTCAATGCCAGGTTGGTTGGCCGGTTTGATTTTTGCATATTCCCCCAGATACTTGATGAGGATGTCTTGATATTTCTTTACTTTATCCATAATGATATAGTTCGTTGATAAGGATCAAAAACAATAACTCGAGCAATTAGCCAACCGTCTCGTTCCAGAGCCTCTCTAAAGTTTTCGTGATAAAAATCCTTCGCCATTACATTGGATTTTATTCTAAAAATAGGGTTTTTTGAAGTATTGTTCACCACCATCTGAAAAATCGAAAATATATGGGCTATTCCATCTTTCTTTACCATAGCCCTTGTTACATCCCACACTTCATAACTATATCCTTTTTACCATTTCATCCAGAAAACCCGCCACCTGCCCGGTGAGCCGCTCAATGGAATAGGCTTCAATCACAGAGTTTACCGCCTTTGCAAGCTCCCCTTCCCGAAATTGCTGATAAAGGCCCTCGAGGGCGGAGCGGACGGCCGCCTCATCCTCATAAGCTGCCGTTGTCCCGGCGCCGGTTTCGCTGAGGATGCCGGCCACATCGCTGTCGGTAGGGCCCAGGCATAAAATGGGCCGGCGCGAGGCCAGATATTCGAACAATTTGCCGGGAATCCGGCCTTTGGCGTTGGCCTGCTGGTTGAGCAACAGCAGCAGAATGGGGCTGTCCATCGTCATTTGCAGGGCCTGTCGGCGGGGAACGGAACCCACCAGCTTTACATTGCCGGCAAGGCCGGCCGCCTCGTAGGCTTCTTTGACGGAATAATCCACCTGCCCAACCAACTGAAGCTCCAGGTTCTCCCTGAAACCTTCCACCGTTTCACACATCCGTTCCAGCACCCGGAACAGACTCGCCGGGTTGCGGTCATATCCCATAATGCCCAGATGGGTCAGGGTAAATTTTGAGCCGACCTGAGGAACTATATCCTTATAATCATCAGGATCGTACC
>CAZAXA010000806.1:0-2038 GCA_964488965.1 uncultured Phaeodactylibacter sp.
CGGCGCCCAGGGCGGCCTGCCAGCTCTGCTGGGGTTTGATGCGGGCGGTGCTGGGCACCCACAGGTCGGTGGGCAGGCTGAAGGATTCGCTGGTCAGCAGGTTGATGTACTGGGCCATAGTGGCGAAGGAGCCTTTTACCGACCAGTTGCTGTTGAGCAGGTAGCGCAGCCCCAGGCGGGGTTGGAGGGAGGAGTAGAACTTGCCATCCACGGAAAAAGCGGAGGCATGGACGCCCAGGTTAGCCTTCAGTGCGCCGAACTGCATATCGTCTTCCAGATAGAGGGTGAACTCACTGCTGAAGGCATTCTGGGAACCCACCAGGGTATCGAATTGCTCTTCCTGGAATTCGGCGTTGAGGGCCAGGGCGCCCGGCTCGTAGCGGTGGTTGGTGGCTGAAGCGCCGAAGCGGAGGTAGTGGGCCGGGCCCGGTATGAAGTCGAAGTCGACGCGGGCGGCCAGGTCTTCGATGCCGGAAAAATAGTTGGCGGAATACACCTCCTTTTGCCCTTCGAAGCGGTCCTCGAACTCGGCCAGGATATTGATGCGGTAACGGCTGTAGGTCAGGGTGGTATTGGCGAAGAGCTTGTTGCTGAGCTGCCAGTTCCATCGCAGGGCAGAGATGATGTTGCCCCAGTCGATGCCGCCCTTGAAGCGGCCGTCCTCTTCTCTGAACTCATTGGAAAAGACGTCGGAACCGAAATAGCCGCTGAGGAACAGGCGGTGTTTGTCGTTGATCTTGTGCTGCAGCTTGGCGTTGAGGTCGTAAAAGTAGAGGCCCACCTTCAGGTCGGTTCCGGGTTCTTCATTGGCATTGATGATGGGGGCAAAGATCAGGTCGGCATAGGTGCGCCGCCCGGAGATGAGGAAGGAGGCTTTATCTTTGAAAACCGGCCCTTCCAGGGTGAGCTTGGAGGAGATCAGCCCGATGGCCCCCTCGCCGTGGAACTCCTGCAGGTTGCCTTCTTTCATATTGATCTCCAGTACCGAGGACAGCCGCCCTCCGTAGCGGGCCGGGAAACCGCCTTTGGTCAGGGTGACGTTCTTGATGGCATCGGCGTTAAATACCGAAAAGATGCCCAGCAGGTGAGATACGTTGTAGACCGGCACGCCATCCAGCAACACCAGGTTCTGGTCGGGGCTGCCCCCGCGCACGTACAGGCCGGTCTGCCCTTCTCCTCCCGACTGTACGCCGGGCAGGAACTGCAGGGCCTTGAGCACATCCACCTCGCCCAGCAGGGCGGGGATCTTCTTGATCTGAGCAACCGGAACCTCAACCTGGCTCATCTGGGTGCGTTCTTCCAGGCGGGCGCCGCTCCGCCGGGAAGAAACGACGACTTCCTCAAGTTGTACGGCGCCGGCCAGGCCAATGTCCAGCCTGATGTCTTTGTCGAGAAGAAAATCCCGGTGGGCAGCATCATAGCCGATGTAGGAAAAGGAGAGGGCGACAGAATCGGCCTGAAGGGTCAGGCTGTAAAAACCATAAGTGTTCGTAACGGCGCCGGCGCCGCTGCGGCTGTCGTAGATATTGGCGCTGATCAGAGGCTCGCCGGAACCGGCATCTCTGACATACCCACTGATGGTGTATTTCTGGGCATGGGCAACAGAGGCGCAAAACGACAGTACAAAAAACAGAGATAGCTGATGCTTCATAAGGATCATTTGAGTAATAACGATCGGGTTTATACTTCATATATTACCAGATAAAAGTAAATCCCCCCCAGAGAAAGGTGTTTTTTTTTAAAAAATTCTCACATTTAGGGGCGGGAACCTGCAAACTGTTATTACGACATGATAGGCAATATTCTTCTGACTATATTTCTTGTTTTACTTAACGGCTTTTTCGTCGCCGCCGAATTTGCCATTGTAAAGGTACGCACTTCGCAGATACAGGTGCGGGCGCATAAGAACCTGGCGGCCCGGGTGGCCGGATCGGTCATCGGCAATCTCGACGCCTACCTGGCGGCCACGCAGCTCGGCATTACCCTGGCCAGCCTGGGGCTGGGCTGGATCGGCGAGGGCGTGGTCTCAGAGATCATC
>CAZAXA010000806.1:2048-2303 GCA_964488965.1 uncultured Phaeodactylibacter sp.
ATCATGCACGGAATGGGGGCCGAGATGAGCGAGGCGGCGGCCCACCAGCTTGCGCTGCCCATCTCTTTCGCCCTGATCACCGTGTTGCACATCGTTTTCGGCGAACTGGCCCCCAAGTCGCTGGCCATTCGCTTTCCGACGCAGACCACCCTGCTGACCTCCATACCGCTGCGGGCCTTCTACTTCATTTTCTCCCTGCCCATCAAGCTGCTCAACGGCATTGCCAACGCCTTCCTGAAGCTGATCGGCATCGAG
>CAZAXA010000807.1:0-2301 GCA_964488965.1 uncultured Phaeodactylibacter sp.
TCCGCGTGGGGCGGCGGTGGGCTACGTGATGCCGGACTTGGCCGCCGTGCATCAGGACGGAGAAGTGCAGGAGGTGCTGGGTGAGCTGCGCGACGACGTCAGCCGGCTGGAACTGATCGCCGACCGCTTCTCCAAGATCGGCTCGGCGCCCAAGCTGGAAGAGGTTAACGTCTACGAAGAGCTGGACCGCTGCCGGGCCTATATGCAACGGCGCGCCCCCCGCAAGGTCGCCTTCGACTTTCCCGACCCCGCCGCCCAAAACGGCAGGACGATCCGCATCAACCCCCACCTGTTCGACTGGGTGGTGGAAAACCTCCTGCGCAATGCACTCGACGCCATGGACGGCAGCGGCAGCATCAGCGCCGAAGTGTACAACGACAACGACTTCGTCTATATCGACATCAGCGATACCGGCAAGGGCATACCGGCCAATAAGTTCAAAACGGTATTCCAGCCGGGCTTCACCACCAAGAAAAGAGGGTGGGGCCTGGGCCTTTCCCTGGCCAAACGCATTGTAGAGGAATACCACTCCGGAAAAATCTTCGTCAAGCGATCCGAGGAAGGGAAAGGGACGACCTTTACGATCCAGATGCCAAAGCCTTAGATATGAGGAAGGTTATATTGTTCTAGGCTTATATTGTCAGGGGCTCTACTGGGAGCCCTGCAAAGCTAAAGCCGTGAAAAATTGTTCCGGGATAACCTCAAACGGTTTTGGTATTTTATTGTAAATTTAGATGCATTATGGCAACTCAATATGCAACGATCGAGCCCAAGAGGCGCCGCTTTTCTGTCGAAGAGTATCATCAACTGGCAGAAGCGGGGATACTTTGCGCAGAGGATAAAGTAGAATTGATTAACGGCGAAATCATTGAAATGAGCCCCATCGGCCCCAAACATGCCGGCAACCTGGACCGGCTTGCTCAGATCCTGACACTACTTTTCCAGGGCGCTGCCATCATCAGGGTGCAGAGCCCGGTACAACTTGGCTTTGATTCTGAACCAGAACCCGATCTTTCCGTATTGAAGCCCCGGAATGATTTTTATACTACGGCCCATCCTCAGCCAGATGATATATTGCTCATTGCCGAGTTTTCTGATAGCTCTCTCAACTATGATCAAAACGTAAAACTTCCGCTTTATGCCAGCCATGGCATTTCTGAAGTCTGGATCATTGACCTTCAAGAAGATAGAATTTTGGTTTTTCAAAACCCGAAAGGCAGAACCTATCTTTCCATTCACACCTATCAAAGTGGAGATGCAATAGTCAGCACTGTCGTGGCTTCGGAAATACCGGCAAGTAAAATATTAGGTTAGGACGGACAACCGTTAACCCTATACTACTGCCTCGCCCGGCGAGGCCAAAAACCAACACCATGGAAGACACTTCCCTCCTCGGGCGCCTCAACCGCTGGGCGCGCAATTCCGTAACGCTGAAGCTCTTTGTCATCGGCGTACTGATCCTCATCCTGCTCATTCCGGTGAGCATGGTCACCTCCCTCATTCGCGAACGGGAGGGTATCCGCAATGAGGCGGTACAAGAGGTGAGCGCCAAGTGGGGCGCCGATCAGACGATTGCCGGCCCGGTGATTTCCGTCCCCTACAGCTCCACGCGCCTCAATGAGGAAGGCAAGTCTATCGTCACCCGGGGCTACGCCCACTTCCTGCCTGACAGCGTCAACATCGGCGGCCAGGTGGATCCGCAAAAGCGGCGCCGGGGCATCTACCTGGTGGTGTTGTACAACGCACAGCTCGAACTCAGCGGCCGCTTTGCCGCCCTCAATGCAGAGGCGCTGGCCATTCCCGAGGAGGATCTGCAGTGGGAGGACGCCCTGTTCACCGTCGGCATCAGCGATATGAAAGGCATCGAGGAAGCGATGTCCGCGCGCATCAACGACACGACTTACCAGTTCGGGCCGGGTACGGTTACCAACGACATCCTGGCTTCAGGCGCCAGCTTTCCGATAGCCCTGCCCAGGCAAAAGGCCACGGCCATCGACTTTTCCTTCCGGCTGAACCTCAACGGCAGCAGCAGCCTGTACTTTACACCCTTTGGAAAAACTACGGCGGTCAGCATTCAATCTTCCTGGGCGGATCCCAGTTTTGAAGGGGCCTTCCTGCCGGACCAACGCACCGTCTCCGGTGCGGGCTTCTCCGCTGCCTGGCATGTGCTGCAGCTCAACCGCAACTATCCGCAGCAGGGCGAAGGGCCCTACATCAGTAACAGCCCCGCGCCTGCCGCCAACCCCTACGACAACAAGTATGACTCTTTCCGCACCTCCACCAATGCCTTTGGCTTCCGCC
>CAZAXA010000808.1:0-2293 GCA_964488965.1 uncultured Phaeodactylibacter sp.
AACAACGCTTGGGCGACCCGCCAAAACTACCTACGCGGCCTGCGCGACCTCATGCTCTACCTCCAAAAAAGACCGGAAGATTGCTCGGCTGATGAGATCAAGTCTTTTCTGGTTTATTCCAGAGACAAACAAGGCCTGTCTTCTTCTTCGGTCAATTTACGGGTTTGCGGCATCAAGTATTATTGCCGGGAAGTGATCAACCGGCTCGACCTAGTGGTCAAAATTCCTAATCCGCGTATTCAGAAGTATCATACCGAAGTGCTAACGCTGGCGGAAGTGCGCCGGCTCTTCGGCGCCTGCCGGGACATCCGGCAGTTGCTGGTTCTTCACCTGCTCTATGATACCGGCCTGCGCGTTCGCGAACTGGTCCGGCTGCGAGTCAGCGACTTCGACAAGCACCATCAGACCATCACCATCCATAATAGCAAAGGGCAAAAGACGCGCACGGTTCATTATGGCCAGGAACTGCGCAAAACGCTGTGCACCTATTGCAAAGTGTTGGGCTATGTACCCAAAAACATGCTTGTCGAAAGCATCAAAGAGCCCGGACAGCCCCTGAGCAAGCGCGGTGTTCAGCACATCGTCCGGGAAGCCGTGCGGCGCAGCGGCCTTAAAAAACGGATTCATCCCCATACCCTGCGCCATACTTTTGCCGTGCATTTCCTCAATTTCGGCGGCTCGCTTTTTCATCTTCAGCAATTGCTGGGCCATGAGCATCTGACAACTACCCTGCACTATCTGAAGTACGCCAATATTCCACCCCAAAAGCAGCAATCCACCCTCGACCAGTTTATGCAACTGGGATGAAAACGCCATTCGAGTTGGCCCAGGTCATCGAACAATTCGAACATCAGTTGCCGGTCGGTCGGCTCACGGCGCATCACCGGCGGACGCTTTCCGCTATCCGCCGATGCCGTACCGCCGCCCTGGGCGGTCACATTGACGCCTGTGGGGAGTGCGGCCACCTCCGGATCAGCTACAATTCGTGTCGCAACCGGCATTGCCCTAAATGCCAGGGCCTTAACAAGGAGATGTGGATCATTCAGCAGGAGGACCAACTCCTGCCCACCACTTATTTTCATGTGGTTTTCACCATCCCACATGAATTAAATCCCTTATGTCTGCATCAACCGGCGCTGATGTACAATCTATTGTTCAAGGCCGCCTGGTATACGCTCGACACTTTTGCCCGCGACCCCAAATGGCTCGGCGCCAAAACGGCCGCAACCATGGTGCTGCATACCTGGGGACAGAATCTTTCCTTGCATCCCCATTTGCACTGCATCGTGCCTAACGGGGGACTTACTGCTCAAGGTCAATGGCAATTGCCTCGGCGGGGTAATGCCCGGTTCCTTTACCCGGTCTTAGCGATGAAAAAGGTTTTTAAGGCCTTTTTTCTCAAACAGTTCAAAGAGCTTATCGCCATCGGCGCCCTTCCTCTGCCGAAGGAAGTTCCAACTCAAGGCGCCGCTTTCTATCGCTGGAAGGAGAATCTCTACCAAAAGGAATGGGTGGTTTTCACCAAAAAGCCCTTTGCCGGGGTGCATAACGTAGTCAAATACCTGGCCCGGTATTCGCATCGGGTGGCCATTACCAATGGACGTATACTCGACGTTGACCGGTACAATGTTCGATTCTCTTATAAGGACTATGCTGATAGCGCCAAACAAAAGGAAATGACGCTGACCGGCGTCCAATTCCTCCATCGGTTTTGTCTGCACTTTCTGCCGCCGCGCTTTCGCAAAATCCGGCAGTTCGGCTTCCTGGCCAACGCCTGTAAGGCAAGGGATCTTGCCCGGGCTCGTAAGGCGCTGGGGCTCAAACAACGGTTGCTCCTTTCCAGGACCCAGCGTAAAAGCCTGGCCAAAGAGCGGCTTTTTGACCGGCAGATGGACCAATGCCCCTGTTGCCGGCAAGGCCAGATGGTTATTATTGGCGTCTTTGCGCCCAATAAGGACCCGCCTTTCATAGGTTTGCCCTGCCTTCAATAAGGTCTTACCCTCATTTTTTCGGCAAGCTTGTTCTTGCCTTGGCTTTGCTTTGGCTACCGGAAACCAAAATGACCGTTTTCAAAACTCAAAACATACCTGTCAATGTTCATTTTTTCTTCTTCTCCGCTGTCTTTCCAGGCTCGCTCGCTCAGCTTTTTAAAAACCCTTTCGACAGGGCCCTGAATGCCCGGCCTCTTCAAATTCAAACTCCATAGCGTCTGTCGCTCATTGCACCCGGTCCCGCTTCGTTCAACAAAGGCTGAAAATGTCGGTTGCACCAGACATTTCAGCCTTTAATATTG
>CAZAXA010000809.1:0-2292 GCA_964488965.1 uncultured Phaeodactylibacter sp.
AGGAAGCCAAGGATCATGCCCAGGCGCAGGTAGACCTCGCCCTGGAGCTGCTGCGGTGGGGTGGGATAGAAAGCGCCCGCCGCATACTGGACGCCGGCTGCGGCGTAGGCGGCAGCGCCCGCCTGCTGGCACAGATGTACGATGCCGAAGTGCTGGGTTGCACACTCAGCCCGGTACAGGCAGAGCAGGGGCGGAAATACAACGAAGCCGCCGGCCTGGAAGATAAGGTTGAGATCAGGGCCCAGGACATGATGGCCCTTTCACCCGCCGACGGCCCGTTCAGCCTGGTGTGGTCGATGGAGAGTGCGGAGCACATCCGCGAAAAGCAACAGATGCTGGAGTTATTTCATGAACTGCTGGAACCGGGCGGAAAGCTGCTGATGGCCACCTGGTTTCACCGGCCGATTCCTCCGGAATTGAAGCCTGATGAAAAAAAATTGCTGGAAGGCATTTACCGATATTACCATCTCCCGCCGATGGTATCCATTCCAGAACTGGAAATTATGGCCAAGTCCAGTGGTTTCGAACAGGTGGAAACGGCAGACTGGACCAACGCCGTGGCGCCTTTCTGGGGCGCCGTTATGCGGTCGGCTTTCCGGTGGCGGAGTGTTAAAGGATTGCTCAAAGCCGGCTGGCCCACGCTGAAAGGCGCCTGGGCAATGCGCTATATGATCAAAGGCTACCGGCTGGGATTGATCCGGTTCGGCATACTTCAAGGGCAGAAAGCATGAACTTCCTCATCAACTTCATCCGCTTTTCCCGTTTGCATACGGTGATCGGCACTACGCTGAGCATCCTGGCGCTCTATCTGCTTGCCCTGTCGTATTCGGATTATCAGAATCTGCATCTGCCGGAGCTGTTCCTCACGCTGGCCAGTTGCCTGGGCGCCAACATTTACATCGTCGGCCTCAACCAGGCCACCGATGTGGAGATCGACCGCATCAACAAACCATACCTGCCGCTGGCCTCCGGTTTTTTTTCTATGCGAACCGGTTACATCATCATTGCGATTTCGGTACTCCTTTCTCTGGCCATCGCCTTTTACATCGGGAAGTACCTGCTGCTCACGGTGCTGCTCAGCCTGGCGCTGGGGACGGCTTATTCCCTGCCGCCCGTCCGCCTGAAGCGCTTTTACTTCTGGGCGGCCTTCTGCATCATCGCCGTGCGCGGCATCATCGTCAACTTCCTGCTTTTTCTGAATTTCCATTTCATTATCAATGGAAAGGAAAATATCCCGCCGGCTATCTGGCTGCTGGCCGGCGCCATTTTCGTTTACAGCATCGTCATCGCCTGGTTTAAGGATATACCCGACATGGAGGGAGACAGCAAGTATGAAATCCGAACGCTTTCCCTGCGCATCGGCGCCCGAAGGGTGTTTCTGATCGGCAATGTGCTGATCAGCCTGGTTTACGTTCTTCTTGCAGCCTCCCCTTTTTTGCTGGACTTTGAATTGAACGGAATGGTATTCGCGGGAGCGCACCTGCTGCTGCTGGCCTCATTGTGGATCGCTAACAATCGGGTGGATTTGCGGCGGAAAGTAACAGTCCAGCGGTACTATCAGTTTATCTGGGTATTGTTTTTTATGGAGTATATTACCTTTGCAGTGGCGGGGTTGACGGGTGCCTCCTGATGCCTGTTGCACATCGGGAGCGTTCAAACCACTGCGTCTTTTGTTTAAACTGCGGCGGTACGCTGTCTTTCTCCGTGCCCCGTCTCGTCAGCATTCGACTGAGCTCATGCCGAAGTCCGGGCAAGCTTCTGTGTTTTTTTACCGCAGACAGCGCGGAGAGCCGCAGAGAAAAAGGAGCATGTGGCAATCCTGGGGGCACTGTATATACAGTATACTGCTTGCGCAGCGGAGTGCACGGCCCTTCTCTGCGGTCCTCTGCGCCCCCTGCGGTTTTACAAACATATGAGTACCTCAACGGTTCGAAACTTGGGGCGGACACACATTTCTGAACAACCTCGTTGACACCGTTCTTTGAACACTCCCCATGCAAAACCGGCGGAAGCCATAGCCTATCCCTCAATCATAAACCAAACTTCACCACCCTCCCCTGCGCCACAACCACCCCACTCTCCTCCACCACATAAAAATACACCCCCGCCGGCAAATGCCCCGCCGCCACTTCATTGGCGCCTGCCCGCAGCCGCCGCGACAGCACCCGCCGCCCCAGCCCGTCGTACAGCAGCAGGCGCGCCTCCTGCGGCAGCCAGCCCTCCGGC
Organism: uncultured Phaeodactylibacter sp.; assembly: GCA_964488965.1. Lineage (GTDB taxonomy): Bacteria > Bacteroidota > Bacteroidia > Chitinophagales > Saprospiraceae > JACJXW01. The sequence goes on from CAZAXA010000809.1 coordinate 2,227, forward strand.
AGCACCACCGCAAACCGCTCCCGGAACAACCCCGGAAACACCCGGGCCCCCAACTTCCGCCTTCCC
>CAZAXA010000810.1:0-2288 GCA_964488965.1 uncultured Phaeodactylibacter sp.
TCTTCAAGGTGCTCAACAACGGCGACTTCCTGGCCAAGGCCGACGAGGAAGCCCTGGGCGCCCGCGATTCCAACCGCCTCATCCCCTCCATCTCCAAGCGGGGGCTGCGCTACGACCTGACCGTGCCTTTCGCCCGCTACGTGGCCATGCGGCAGCATGAGATCACCTTCCCCTTCAAGCGCTACCAGATACAGCCCGTCTGGCGGGCCGACCGGCCGCAGAAGGGCCGCTACCAGGAATTCTACCAGTGCGACGTAGACGTGGTGGGTTCCGATTCGCTCGTCTACGAAGCGGAGCTGGCGCAGATCTACGACGAGGTGTTCGCCAAACTGGGGCTGGAGGTGGTGATCAAGCTCAACAACCGCAAGGTGCTGGCCGGCATCGCCGAAGCCGCCGGCATCAGCGGCGCCTTCATGGATATGACCATCGCTATCGACAAGCTGGACAAGATCGGCATGGAGGGCGTGGAAAAGGAAATGGCGGAAAGGGGCATCCCGCAAACCGCCATTGATAAGATCAAAACCATTCTGCAGGCCCAAAGCCTGGAGGAACTGAAGCCGCTCCTGGCTGGCAGCCCGGTGGGCCTCAAGGGCGTGGAAGAGATGGAAACCGTCTTCGACTACCTGGGCATGGGTGAGACGGCGAACGAGGTGGTTTTCGACATCACTCTGGCTCGGGGGCTGAGCTACTACACCGGCTGCATCTTCGAAGTGCAGGCCAAGGGCGTGCAGATGGGCAGCATCGGCGGCGGCGGCCGCTACGACGACCTCACCGGCGTCTTCGGCATGCCCGGCACTTCCGGCGTGGGCGTCTCCTTCGGCGCGGAGCGCATCTACGACGTCATGGAGGAGCTGAAGCTCTTTCCCGAGGACAGCGCTGCGCAGTTGAAGGCCGTCTTCCTGGCTTTTGATGAGACTACTCATCGCTATGCTTTCCACTGTCTGCGGCAACTGCGCGCCGCCGGCATCAACGCCGAGATTTATCCCGAACCGGCCAACATAACCAAGATTGGCAAGCAGTTTAAATACGTGGACAAGCGCAACGCCCCCTACGCCATCGTCGTCGGCAGCAACGAGATGGCCAGCGGCCAACTGGCATTTAAGAACATGAAGACCGGAGAACAAGAGAGTTTGAGGATGGAAGAGATCATTGAAAGATTGAAGGGGTGAGCTGAGAGGTAAGAGGAAATACGTAGAAACACATGGAAATATTCGCCAGGCTGGGCCTTTAACCGTTCAGCAATCCAGCCATTCAACAATTCAGCCATTTAACCGTCCCTATGAAAGTACTCTTACTAACCACTATGGCCATCTTCTTCGGCCTGTCTGTCCTCGCCGGGCAGGTAACTCTGCGCAATTCCCTCAGCGGAAAAACCAAGACCCTCAGGGCGGAAGGGCAGGTGGGCGTCGGCATACCGATCACCGGGCCGGACCTCGACTGCGGCTACCGCCTGCTGAACGGCAGGCTCCGGGACACCAACCGGGGGCTGATCCGGGTATTGCCGGAAGAGGAGGAAAAGACGCTGACGTTCAGCAATGGCCTGTCGAGGAAAGAAGACATCGTTTACGAAAACATTAAGAACGTGCCGCCGATCTCCCTTCCGGTGGCCGATATCGGCCATTTGGCCTATCGCCGGAAAGGGGCGGAAGGCCGGAACAACTGGGGCGTCCTTCTGGCCTCTTTGGGGGCCTTCAGCGCTCTGGTGGCCGCCCCCCTGGCGAGTATAAACTACAGCGAGGGCGGTTTCAATTCCGGCCGGTACTTCCGCTGGGCAGCTTACGGCCTGGGCGCGGCGGGGGCGGGCGCCGTCCTGGCCCTCAGCGGCAAAAAGCGCCATTTTAAAATACAGGGCCCCGGCCAGGCGGCCGGCAGCAAACTCTGGGTAATAGAAAAGTGAGCATGCCAAAATATTCGACGCTACAGCAGGTTCAGGAAGCCATCCGCGCCGGCAGGGAAAGCTGCGAAGGGCTGGTGCAGTACTACCTCTCGCGCATAGAGGCCACGGAACATCTCAACGCCTATGTGGAAGCCTATGCTGAGGAAGCGCTGGCCCATGCCCGCCGGCTCGACGCCCGTTATCGCGGGAACCCGCAGGCCGTGGGGCGGCTCTTCGGCATGGTACTCTCCCACAAGGATGTGATCTGTTATAAAGATCACGGAGTAACTGCCGGTTCGAAGATCCTGGAGGGCTTCACTTCCCTCTTTTCCGCCACGGCCATCGAGCGCCTGCTGGCAGAGGATGCCATCCTGATCGGGCGGGTGAACTGCGACGAGTTCGCCATGGGCTC
>CAZAXA010000811.1:0-2281 GCA_964488965.1 uncultured Phaeodactylibacter sp.
GGAAGTGGCGCTCGACGGCGGAAAGGTAGACGGCCTCATCGTCCTCCTCCTGCCGGAAGCCGATGGAAGTACGCCCGCCGGAACCCAGGTTGGAAGTCATGATCACGATGGTATTCCGGAAGTTGGTCTCCCGGCCGTAGGCGTCGACCAGCACCCCTTCGTCCATGACGCCCAGCAGGGCGTCGAAGATGGAAGGGTGGGCCTTTTCCACCTCGTCGAGCAGCAAGACGGAAAACGGCCGCTCCCGGATTTCTTTCACCAGTTGCCCCACCTCCCGGCCGGCGCCGATGAGGCGGACGATCTGCCCGGGGTACTGGAATTCGCTCATGTCGATCCGCACCAGCGGGGATTTGCGCTGGCCCTTGCCGAAGAAGTAATCCGCCAGGGCTTTGGCGCTGGCCGTTTTGCCGACGCCCGTAGGGCCGGCGAACAGCAGGGTGCTGATCGGCTTGTGCGGGTTGTTGAGGCCTGCCTTGTAGATGGTGGCCAGGCTGCACAGCTTGTCGACAGCGGAAGGCTGGCCGATGATCCTCTGGCTGAAAAAAGCCGTCAGCTCCTCCATGTCGAGCCGAAGGTCATCGCGCAGGAATAACTCCGCCAGGCCGGCCTGGCGGATAAAGTTGTCAAGGACAGCCTTGGCGCCTATCCGGGAAGCATGGCGAAGCTGCCCTTCGCTGATGCATTGCCCCAGGAATTTAATGGCCTTGCCGGGAAAGCTCTCATAAGGGTAATACCGCAGCAGCAGGCGGTAGGCGAGCTGAAGGGCCTCCTGGCTGATGGGCATGCGGAGGCTTTGGCCGGCATAGGCGGCAAACTTTTCCAGGACGGACATCACCTTCTTTTCGTCCAGTTCTTCGATATGCACCGTTTGAAAAGCTTCGGCAAAACCCGGCAGCAGCCTTCTCATACTTTCCAGTCCCTGAGGAGTAGCCTCGCCCATCATCTGGAGCTTGCCCTGCTGGAGGAAGGACAGCAGGAAGGCCGCCACGCTGTCTTCGGGCCCTTCGCCGCCGATCTGCAGCAGCCTGACAATGTCTTCCACCCAGAGGATGCCGTTGGCGATGTTCAGCTCTTCCACCAGCAGTTCGCACAGCTCTTCCCATTCGCCCAGGTATTTGGAACTGGCGGTAATGCGCTGGGGAAGTATCCGCCAGAACGTGTAACCGGGCTGCTGCCGGGCCGAACGGCCGGTGATCTTCCTGATGGCCTGGCCCAGGACGGCGCTTCTGCCGGCGCCGGAACGGCCAACCGCCAGCACATTGGAACGGGTGCTGATCAGCTTGTCGGCCACTTCGGCTACCTTGTCTTCAAGTTCCCAGGCCGCTTCGGGCAGGGCGCTCCTGTTCCGGCGCACGTTTTTCTTCTGGGGCGCCTGTTCCGCCAGCCGGTTCAGGACGGCAAACTCGCGCTTGCGCCCCATTCCCTGCCAGTGGTAATCCCGGTCCTGGTTGACCTTCAGGGATACGGTATCCAGTCTGGGCGCCGGGTACATCAGCAGCCGGTAGGCCTTCTCCGGGCTGTAGCTGTTGAGCAAAGTGGCCACCACGTGCTGAACAAGCGCATCGAACTGCCTGGGGTCGTAATAATAGAAGCTTTCTCCAAACTGAGGCAGGTAGCATTCGTAATAACCCTGGGGCGTCTCTCCGAATACCACGGGGATGGACACTTTCAGGGTATAGGTGAGCGGATAAGACCCGGTGCGCTCCCGATAGGCCGGCCGGATGGACGCTTCCACCATCCTGAGGCGGGGTTCCATAATATCCATCGGCGGGTATTCGTCGTACTTTTTATATCGCTTCTGCAGATGCTCCAGCAATGTACTCTTGAGGCTGCGAAGGTCGCTTTCCATAGCTTCCAGGCCGGCGCCAACCAGCAGGCCGAGGATGGCCTTCTCCTGGAATTCATAATACAGTAAAGGGTACTTGATCCTTTCCATAGGCTGGCATTCAATCGGTTTTTTCGTGAGTATGCAGCATCAGCGCCTTACCGTCGTAGTTCCTGATCTCCATGATGTCGCCGGGCAGGTAGAAGCCGGCGCCATACAGCGCCTGCAGGCTCTGTTCCACAGCCTGGTTTTTCACCTCGATCCCCGACACATTTTGATCGAAGGTGTCGAGCCAGTAGTAAACGGTGAGGTTGAGCGAGCTGCTGGCCAACCGGCTGATCAGGATGCTGGGCGCCTTATCGCCCTGCAGGATGCCCGGCGCCCCGGCCAGGGCGCCCAGGATGGTATCCATGGCCCGGCTGATATCGGAGCCGTAATCCAGCCCGATGACGAACT
>CAZAXA010000812.1:0-2270 GCA_964488965.1 uncultured Phaeodactylibacter sp.
GGCAGATCTTATCACTGACAAATCATATCCCCATGAAAATGAACAGGCGAACTGTTTACTTTCGCCCCTTTTACAAAACTGTTACGCTAAAAGGGAGGAAGCCGGCGTTCCAGGCCAATTTATCGTTCGCCTTTTTTGCCGGATAAACAAACTCAGGATAAACGATTCCGGGCGATACGTTCTTTTTCCACCTAATACACCATTTGTACACGTATTTGCACCATTTGTGCAAGCGGCGAAACGGCTTTGGAGGCATTTTCATGGCGTAATCAATTCTCTTTTCCCTTCAAAATTTTTTCGCCATGAAACCAAGATATCTACCCTTCTCACTATTGCTGTTGGCCGGCAGCTTCACCCTGAATGCCCAGTGGACGAGCCTGGGCGGCGGCATTACCACTTCATGGAGAAGTATGGCGGGCCTTTTTCCTGCCGGTGAAAACGTGATATGGGGATTCACCTGGCATACCAATTCCTTCATCCCAACCCATGATTTTACCCGCACCGCCGACGGGGGTCAAACCTGGCATCCGGGCGTGTTGAATGGTGTCGCTGCCGAACACTTTCCCATCAGCCTGTACGCCCTGGACGGCCAGACGGCATGGCTTGCCACTTCGGACGAGCAAACGCCTATTTCCGGGCACATCTACAAAACTACCAACGGCGGCGGCAACTGGGTGCGCCAGGCCACGGGTTTTACGGGCTTCAATGAAACACCCGCCGGGATTTGGTTCTGGAACGAAAATGAAGGCTTCGCTTATGGTGCAGCCTGTGACGATTCTTACAATGATCAGATAGCCATTTATACCACCGGCGACGGCGGTGAGAACTGGACAAAGGTTGCCGTTTCCAATATGCCCGCCCAACTGCCGGGAGAAGGCATGTGCATCTGGAACCTGACCGGCTTTTTCTCCGTGGTGGGCGATACCATCTGGTTCGGGACAAGCAGGGCCAGGGTGTTCAGGAGCACTGACCGGGGGCACAGTTGGGAAGCTTTCTCCACGCCCTTCCCCCCCGGCAGTTCGGCCAGCTCCATTACATTCAAGGATGGCCAAACCGGGCTGGCCCTTTCCTTCAATCCGTTTAAGATCGCCCGCACTACAGATGGAGGTGAAACCTGGAACATTGTGCCTGGCGCCCATCCTTCCGGCTATATCGGCGCCCAGGTGGAGTACATACCGGGCACGCACGGCACCTGGCTCATCGTACCTGCTCCCTTTAAATACCTCCTTTCCTACGATGATGGTGAACACTGGGAAACCTACAACTCCAACATTGACATCTGGTCGGTGGAGTTCCTGAATTCAACCACGGGATTTGCCGGGAGCTACCTTTCCGGCCTGCCCTCGAAGGCAAACATTTTCAAATGGACTGCCGCACCGCTCGGCAGCCGGTGGTTCGTCAATGACGATGCTACCGGAGCCAACAACGGCCAAAAATGGGAGGATGCATTCACCAACCTGCAGGATGCCCTCGCCACTGCCCGGGACGGCGACCAGATCTGGGTAGCTGAGGGAACTTATCTGCCGGACTTGCCCGGCGGCGATCCCGCTTCTACCTTCCTGGTCGATAAGAACTTGCAACTCTATGGGGGCTTTGCCGGCACGGAAGCTACTTTGGCGGAACGCAGTGATCCTGTCGATCACCCCACCATTCTTTCCGGCGACCTGAACGGGGATGATGTGGAAGGTGATTTTGAGGCCAACCGGGGGGATAATGCGATGACCGTGGTGGAAATCGCTCCCGGTATTTCGAATGCGACTGTGGTTGACGGTTTTACAATTCGGAATGGGCATGCAGATGGGGCCTGGCCTCAGGGGAAAGGGGCAGGTATTCTTTCGACAGGAGCGCCCGTCATTCGCAATTGCCTTTTTACTCAAAATTATGCAGAAGAACAAGGTGGAGCTATTTTGCAAAATACCGCTTCCACCCAGAGCATCATCATCGAAGCCTGTATTTTCGATAAAAACGCCGGGAGATTTGGGGGGCTGTAGATGTCTATTATTCAGATTACAGGATTGACAATTGTACTTTTTCTGGAAACGTTGCAGAATGGGAATTGGGAAACGGAGTAGGCGGAGGGGTGCTCATAAATGGCGCTTCTGGCGCCATCACCAATTGCACTTTCGAAAATAATGCAGCGGACAAAGGTGGGGGGATTTTTGTTTCCAGCTGGGTTGACGTTAATGATGTCACCCTTACTTTGGAAAATAGCACGTTCAACGGAAATACTGCCGCAGTTAGTGGCGGTGGATTAGGATTGGTATTAACGG
>CAZAXA010000813.1:0-2270 GCA_964488965.1 uncultured Phaeodactylibacter sp.
GGCAGGGTCTCTTCCCTATACCGGCATTTTTATTGCCGCTGACGAGGCCAGCCTTACCAACACTCAGGGCATTCATTCTCTGGGGCTGCGGCAGGACTTCAACTGGCCGGGCAGTAAAAAGCACAGGGCGGAGGCGATCCGCCAGCAGGCCCTGCTGGGCAATGCCCAACTGGAACTCACCCAGTTGGAACTGCGCCGGAACGTGGCCCAGGCCTACTATGAGGTGTTGTACACCCGGCAGATGGAAGAATTCAGGAGGGAGCAGGTGGAGTTGTTCACCGAACTGGTCAACCTGGCGGAATTGCGCTTCGGCCTGGGAGAAACCGGCAAAATCCCCGTGATTTCCGCCGAGGGAAAGCAAAAGGAAGCCCGGCTGAAGCAGCTTCAGGCCAGGCAGGACCACGCTACGGCCCTGACCATATTCAATAACTGGATGTATTCCGATACGGCCTACGATGCTGCAGGCCGCAGCCTGCCGGAACCGGCGGGTTACTTCAGCTGGTTTGTCAATAACGGCCATCCGCTGCTCTTGTTCCAGCAACAGCAGGCCCGGCTGGCAGAAGCACGGGTGGAAGTGGAAAAAAGCCTGCTCTTGCCCCAGGTGCGCACCGGCGGCGCCCTGCAGATGGTCGACGGAGACTCGCCCTTTTTTGCCTATCAGCTGGGGCTGAATTTCCCCCTGGGGCAGCGGGCCATCCGCGCCCGCATCGAAGGAGCGAAAGTGGAAGCCGAACTTCGGGAGACGGAACTGGATGCCGCCCGCCAGGAACTGGACAACGAACGCCGCCGCCTCATCAGCGCTCTGGAAAAGGAACAACTGTCGCTGGATTATATCCGCAAGGAAATGCTGCCTCTGGCCAAAGAGCAGCTCGAGGATTCGCGCAAAGCCTATGCCCAGGGCGCAGTAGAATACCAGGATTACCTGCGCAACCTGGAACAATCGCTCGACACCCGCCTGCAGTACCTGCTGGCCCTGCGGCGCTACAACCTCCTGAAACTGGAACTGGAATTCCTGAGCGGGAGAAGATAACGGATACTATCACAAAAAACATATAAGCAGATGAAGAAAGTCTTAAAATGGGCAGGGCTGGTAATACTGGCCGTTCTGGTGATCATTCAGTTTTTCGGGATCGACAAAAACAACCCGCCGGTTGACCCACAGCAGGAATTCATGGCCATGGTGGAAACGCCGGATGATGTGGCCAAACTGCTGAAAGACGCTTGTTATGATTGCCATTCACACGAGACGAAGTATCCCTGGTACACCAATGTGCAGCCGGTTGCCTGGTGGATCGGCAACCACATCGGAGAAGGGCGCGGGCACCTCAATTTTTCCGTATGGGGAACCTACGATGCCGAAAAAAAGGCCCACAAGGCCGAGGAGGGCGCCGAGGAAGTGGAAAAGGGTAAAATGCCGCTCACTTCCTACCCGCCCATGCATCCGGAAGCGCGCCTGAGCGACGCCCAGCGCGAGCGGCTGGCCAGTTGGTTCAAAGCCCTGGCCGCCAGCCTTGAAGGCGCCGCTCCGGCAGGAGAAGCGGAAGGCGCCGCTCCGGCGGAGGAAGCCGAACACTCCCATGAAGAGGGAGAGGGGCACGAGCACTGACGTCCTGCTTTATGAAACATCACGAAGCGCGCCTCCACGGCGACAATTCCTTTTTCAACCGTTACCAGGACTACCTGGGGGAGTTCGTCTACGGGGGTATTGACGGCAGCGTGACGACCTTTGCCGTAGTGGCGGGGGCGGTAGGCGCCAGCCTGGACAGTTCGGTCATCCTCATCCTGGGGTTCGCCAACCTGCTGGCCGACGGCTTTTCCATGTCGGTAGGGGCCTACCTTTCCGCCAAATCAGAACGGGCCAATTACGAGAAGCACAAGAAGATCGAGCAGTGGGAGGTGAAACACATTCCGGACGCCGAACGGGAGGAGATCCGGGAAATCTACCGGGCCAAGGGCTTCCGGGGGGAATTGCTGGAGAAGGTGGTCGACGTCATCTGCTCGGATAAGGAACGCTGGGTGGAGGAAATGATGAAGGATGAACTGGGAATGATGCAGCAAACGCGTTCTCCCCTCAGGATCGGAGCGGTGACCTACCTGGCCTTTCTGCTGGTGGGCTTCATCCCCCTGGCGCTGTACCTGTGGGATTTCCTCTTCGGCTTCAGCGGCAACCTTTTCTGGACGACCTGCTTCCTCACCGGCCTTGGCTTTGCCGCCGTGGGCTGGTTGAAAACTTACGTCACCGAAACTTCCCACTGGAAGGGCATCCTGGA
>CAZAXA010000814.1:0-2268 GCA_964488965.1 uncultured Phaeodactylibacter sp.
AGGAGAATCACTATAGAAAACTAAAGCAGTAGCCTGAACATAGGGGCTGCTGCTTTGTCGTTTTTCCACCTCTGATCCAAAAAGAAGTCCCCCACCGCCCAAAGGACGGCGGGGGAACCTCTCAAAGATTTCTGGATACTATATACTACCTTATTTTTACAAAATGCGTGCCAAAAGGAACGCCTTCTACCTGTATCCAGTAAGTTCCGGCCGGCAAGCTGTTGATATCCAGCACGATCTGGTTCTGCCCGGCGCCCAGGTTCCATTCCTGCACCAGCATGGCCTGGCCCAGCAGGCTGGTGATGTGCAGTTGCGCCACCCTGTCTTCCTTGGATTCATATTGTACCAGCAGTTGTTCTTTTGCAGGGTTGGGGAAAGAGCGGAATACCTCCCGGGCAGTGCCGGAGCGCACCTTCCCTGCTGATGCTCCGCTGCGGCCGCCGGCGTTGATACAGAAGTTCGTCGTTTCCGAGAAGCCGAAGCTGGCGCCGGAAGCCAGCACGGCGCCGGCGGCATCTTCCAGTTCATAGGAGCCGGCGCCATAGGCGCAGCAGAGGCCGTCGCCGTAGGAATCATAGATGGCGAGATCATAACATCCGGGGCTCAGGCAGGCGGCGGCCACTACCGTAGCGCCGTCCGGCTGGTTGCCGTAAGGGCCGCCGGAGGCCACGATATTGCCCCCGGCATCGGTGATCTCCCAATCGGTCTCTTCCGGATAGTTGTCCAGCACGATGGTAAGGGTAACATCTTCGCATCCACTGCCGGCCTGCGTCGTCAGGCTCAGGCCGTCGATGGCCATATCGCCCTGCCAGGTAGTGCCGGTGGCGCCTATATAACGCAACTCCAGCCCGTCGCCGGCATAGGCGCTCAGGTCGACATTGGCCGTGAGCCAGGCATTGCCCTGGTTGCCGGAGCGCGACCATACCGTGGCCCAGGTGCTGCTGCCCGCCTGCCGGGCCTGCAGCTGCAGGCTGCCCATGGCGCTGGAGCCGTACATGTGGTAACGGAAACTGAAGCTGGCATTAGCGGCGGGCGACAGGTCGAAGCAGGGGCCGTTGAGCACAGCCACCTTGTTGGAATAGTTGGGGCTGGAAGATTCTACATAGGCGTACCAACTGCCCGCGGCGGCGCCCACGGGCCCGGTGCCGCTGGAAGGCGTGCCGCCGCTGTTCCGCGACCAGTCGAAATCATCGCCGCCGCCCTGCGTCCAGCCGCCGAAGCCTCCCTCAAAGCCTTCATTGTAGGGGAAGGCGCTGATGCCGCCGTTGCAGCCGCCTCCGCCGACGGGATTGACCGTAATGTAGGCCGTCTTGGTTTCCGTATCGGACCCGCCGGCGTTGGTGGCCGTCAGGCTGACGTTGTAAGTTCCGGCCGTATTGTAGGCAACGGATGGGCTCTGGGCGCTGCTTGCCGCCGGGGCGCCTCCCGGGAAGGACCAGGACCAGGCGGTGGGGCTGCCGGTGGAAAGGTCCGTAAACCTGATGCTCTGCCCCGCAGTAATAGTAGTGGCGCCGGCGCTGAAATCGGCAACCGGCGGAGCGCTGCTGCTCGCCGAAACTACGATGTCATCGATACACATATCGCCCTGCCAGGAAAGGCCGGTAATGCCGGAAAAGCGCAGCCGCAGTGCGCTTTCTCCCGCATAGGCGGAAAGGCCGACGCTCACTCCCGCCCAGTTGCCGCCCTGGCTGCCGCTGCGCGACCACACTGTCGTCCAGCCGCTGCCATTGGCGCTGGCCTGCAGTTCAAGAGCGCCGGTAGCGCCTCCCAGCATGTGGTACTGGAACCGGATTTCGGCGAAACTCTTGCCGGTGAGGTCGAAACAGGGCGACTCCAGGATGGCCCGCTTCTCCGGATAATTGGGGCTGGAAGCTTCCATATACATGTAATAACTCCCGGCTGCCGCTCCCGAAGGGCCGGTGCCCGAGGAAGGCGTGCTTCCGGAGCGGTTCGCCCAGTCAAAATCATCCGCGGCGCTTTGCGTCCAGTTGCCGGCGCCGTTTTCGAAGCTTTCCATGTAGGGGAAGGCGCTGATGGCAGCAGGACAAACGGGCCCGCCGCCGCCCGTGCAGGCCGTTGAAGAGGCCAGGGAAGCCCGGCGCGGGCTGTTGGCCATCACCGCCTGCATACGGGCTTTCTGGCCGAGGGTGAAGATGTTCATACAGGCGTCATCGGTGTAGTCCATATAGTTGCGCACCATATCGGTACTGCCACAGGAGACATGGGTGGTGGGGCAGCCGTAGTTGGCGGCGTCCGACTCCGGCGTGT
>CAZAXA010000815.1:0-2264 GCA_964488965.1 uncultured Phaeodactylibacter sp.
GCCAACTCCCAAAAAACCTGATGTAAAGTTGAGGTTAATAGTGTAACAATCGTTTAATACATTCGTAACATAGGAAAAATGGAAATATTTGTGCCATCATTTCCGCTTTTCGCCTTTAACAACATTTTCTCATGAAATTTCAATAAACCTAAAAGCAATGAATATCGCAGTAGTAGGCACCGGTTATGTAGGCCTGGTCACGGGCACTTGTTTTGCGGAAACCGGCAATAACGTCGTCTGTGTCGACATTGATGAAGCAAAGGTCAAAAAGCTGAAGAACGGCCAGTTGCCGATCTATGAGCCTGGCCTGGAGTTGCTTTTTGAGCGCAACAGCCGGCAAGGGCGCCTCTCATTCACCACTTCACTGTCCAAGGGCATCAAAGATGCCGAGATCATCTTCCTGGCCCTGCCTACCCCTCCGGGAGGAGACGGCGCCGCCGACCTGTCGTACGTGCTGGGGGTAGCCAAGGAGCTTTCTTTCCTGATCGAAGACTACAAGGTCATCGTGGATAAGAGCACTGTTCCGGTAGGCACCGCCGAAAAGGTCCACGCCATCCTGGCGGAGAACCTGGACGAGGAGCTTTTCGATGTGGTTTCCAACCCCGAATTCCTGCGGGAAGGCGTAGCGGTTGACGACTTCATGAAGCCCGACCGCGTGGTGGTCGGCGCCTCCTCCAAGCGCGCCCAGGATATCATGCGGCATCTGTACGAGCCCTTCGTCCGCCAGGGCAATCCCATTTACTTCATGGACGAGCGCTCCGCCGAGATGACCAAGTACGCGGCCAACTCCTACCTGGCCACCCGCATTTCCTTCATGAACGAGATCGCCAACCTCTGCGAAATGCTGGGCGCCGACGTGGACATGGTGCGCCTCGGTATGGGTTCCGACTCGCGCATCGGCAAGCGCTTCCTCTTCCCCGGCGTGGGCTACGGCGGCAGTTGCTTCCCCAAAGATGTGCAGGCCCTGGCCCTGGCCGCCCGTCAAACAGGTTACGATTTCAAAATCCTCAATGCCGTTATGCAAGTGAACCAAAAACAGAAAAATATACTGGCCGATAAGATCATACAGTATTTCGACGGCAACCTCGCCGGCAAGTCCATCGCCGTCTGGGGGCTGGCCTTCAAGCCTAATACCGACGATATCCGCGAGGCGCCGGCCCTGGCCATCATCGAGCAACTGCTCGCCGCCGGCGCCAGGGTCAAAGCTTTCGACCCCGAAGCCATGGACAACGTCCGCGCCATCTATAAGGACCGCATCGAGTTCGCCGACGACCAGTACGAGGCCCTCATCGGCGCCGACGCCCTGGCCATCGTCACCGAATGGCATGTCTTCCGCAGCCCCAGCTTCAAAGTGATGCGCCAACTGCTCTCCACTCCCGCCATCTTCGACGGCCGTAATATCTACGACCTCCGGGATATGGAACGGGAAGGGTTCTACTACGACAGCATCGGCAGGAATAAGATAGGCGTGGAGAAGAAGGTGGAAGGATAAGAGAACCAAGAGCTATTCCTGAAGGCAAACCATCATTTTATATATATCTCTTTCTTTTTTCCGGAAGACACAGTGCCTGTCGCCTCTCCCCCTTCGGGGCCGGGAGGCAGAGCAGGCGCTGTGTCCTGTATTTTTATATGACGGCGAAAACCAGCTAAAAGTATGCGCGCAAGTAATCATTACAGGCTGCGTAACATACTCTAAACCGAACAAACATACCAGAAAATGAAAAAAGTATTGATCACCGGCGCCGCAGGCTTCCTGGGTTCGCATCTCTGCGACCGCATGCTACGGGAAGGCTACTACGTCATTGGAATGGACAACCTCCTCACGGGCCACCTCGAAAATATCGAGCACCTCTTCCCGCTGAAAGAGTTTGAATTCCACTACCACGATGTGACCAAATACGTGCACGTGTCGGGCAAGCTGGATTACATCCTGCACTTTGCCTCGCCGGCCAGCCCTATCGACTACCTGCAGATGCCGATACAGACGCTGAAAGTAGGCGCCCTGGGTACGCACAACCTGCTGGGCCTGGCTAAAGACAAAGGGGCCCGCATCCTGGTGGCCTCCACCTCGGAAGTGTACGGCGACCCGCTGGTGCACCCGCAGACGGAAGACTACTGGGGCAACGTCAACCCCGTCGGGCCGCGGGGCGTGTACGACGAGGCCAAGCGCTTCCTGGAGGCCATAACGATGGCCTACCACAACTTCCACAAGGTGGACACCCGCATCGTGCGCATTTTCAACACCTACGGCCCCCGCATGCGGC
>CAZAXA010000816.1:0-2255 GCA_964488965.1 uncultured Phaeodactylibacter sp.
ATGTGCGATGGGCTATTGCGAAAGGCTCCAGTTGCTTTCAGCACATTCCCCAAGGCCAGGAATCGTACCGCATCGGGATGCTGCAGGCGGCGCTGGATGAGTTAGCCGCCCGGCCTGCCCTTCTGGAAGTGCCTGCCATTGCCGTCTATTACAGTTGTTACCGGGCGGTAGTGGCCGGCGGGGAGGAAGCCGGGTTTCAGGCCCTGCGCCAGGTGATGGAGCAACACCAGGGAGGTTTCCCCAATGCGGAGATGCGGGATATCTATCTGCTGGCCATCAATTACTGCATCCGCCGGGCGAACACAGGAGAAGAGGCTTTCATTGCCGAAACCCTGGAGCTGTACCGCCAGAGCCTGGACAAGGGCTACCTCCTGGAGGATGGGGCCATGCCGGAAAGCACTTTTAACAACATCACCTCCCTGGCGCTGCGGCTAAGGGAGTACGATTGGGTGGAAAATTTCATCGGATCTTATCAGAATAAACTGCCGGCAACCTTTCGCCGCTCCCTTTACCTGCTCAATATGGGCAAGCTGCGCTACGCCCAGGGGCAGTCGGCCGCCGCCCAAAGACAACTGGCGCAGGTGGAGGCCAAAGCGCCTTTCCTATACCTGGGCGCCAAAGTCATTCAGGCCAAGATATTCTATGAAAACGGTGAGATCGATGCCCTGGAGAGCCTGCTGGCCAGCATGCGCGCCTACCTGCAGCGCAACCGGAAGCTGGGATACCGGCAGGCGCACTACCAGCACTTTACCCGCTTTGCTCAAAGGCTGCTGCAACTGGCGCCTTATGATGTGGAAGGCCGGCAAAAACTGGCGGAGGGGGTGCGTTCCGCTACGCTTTTTCAGGAGAAAGAATGGTTTTTGGAGCAGTTGGAGCGCGTCAGATGAAAACAGGCCTGCCCGGAGCATTTTCAACGCCGGTCCCGCTCGATGTCAATTGTGCCCCCGTCATAAGCGCACACCCCCATACGCGGTGAATTGACGACCGGAAACATGGCATACTCCGCCTCTTCGCACTCCTCCCGGTGTTCCTCCGCACAGTCGTCACAGAAGAACATCTCCTCCCCTCCGTAATGAACCGTGCACAATTCCGTCGCCTGTTTTTTCCTGCAACGGTCGCAGGGTATATCCAGAGGCTCATTCCGGGATAACAGCCTGACGCCTTCTTTCGTGGCAATGGGATAAACGCCCACGCAGCGCACCAGCAGCTCTGTGGTGGAACCGAAATCATAAGCATACCACAGTTCGGCGCCTTTGTCGAACACCTTACTGCCTTTGGAGGAAAATTTCAGTTCTTCACCCCAGCGCTCATAGCCGAACTCGCTCATGTGCCCGCAGCATTCCAGCCAGATGGCGCGCAGGAAGCTGTCCAGTTCCCGCAAAGTCGCATCGCCGTCCATAAGCAGGTGCAGAAAATAGGGCTTAGCCTCCACCACCAGGTGGCAGGACTTCCTGCGGGCGGCAGCAGGTTCTGCTTTCAGGTGGGTGGCCAGGTGGCGGCTGAGGCCGCGGCCGGAGTAGAACTGGCCACAGTATATGCATTTGCCTTTGGGTTCCATTTTTTGTTGGGAAGGTAAGGATTTTGGGGGAGGATATTCAGTTGGGCGTCAGGAAAACTTCAAAGCCTCCCGCGTAAAATCCAGGAAGATAGGCAGATGTCCTTCAATGATGGCTCTGACTACCGCAAGGTCCAGTTTTGTATAGTTATGGATGGCAATATTCCGAAAGCCAACCATAGCTGACAATTCGCTGGAGAGGCCTTTGTCCATGACTTTAGCCTCAGCCAGCAACTCAAATGCCTGCCTGCTGTTCTGCGGCACACCCAGTTCCTTTACTTTGACGAGGTGGTTGGCCAAATCAACAGACAACTCGCAGGCACGCTGCAGGTTCAGGATTACTGCATCCTGGCGCATGAAATTTGTCCCGAAGTCCTCCTCATAGCCCAGATAATCTTCTTTAACACGCTGGACACAGCGTTCGATGCTGGCCACTTTATTTAGAATAACTGAATCAGCCATAAATCCTCCCTCGTTTTTTTACCGCCTCCACGATCTCCCGCCGCTCCAGTTCCAGGCGCTGGTACATGGAATAGGCGATCATATCGAAAGTATCGCAGTAGGCGCGGTCACTGCAATAGATGCGCTTCCCGGTGGAGACGATGACAAAGCGAAAATCGGTATTTGCCTCCTGCAGGCCTACCAGGTCGACGGAATCGATACCGATAAGGGCTGACAGCTCCACCGCCCACTCCCAGCG
>CAZAXA010000817.1:0-2254 GCA_964488965.1 uncultured Phaeodactylibacter sp.
CGCTGGCGGTAGCCCCTATGCTTCAGAAGCTGGGCATCCTCCACGCCTCGCCCCGGCTGTACGTCATGCCGGACGACCCCAGGCTGGGCCAATTCCGCAGTACCTTCGCCAACATGCTGGGCATGGTGGAAGAGCGGCCCGCCAACGGCGGCAAAGGCCCCCTGCCCTTCGGCAATGCCGATAAAATCTACAAAAGCTACGACCTTTTTCACGAGATGTACGAAAGCCCTGATGTCCGGCTCGATACCCGCGAGTTTGCCCGCGCCCGCATGTTCGACATCCTGATCGGCGACTGGAGCAAGCACGAGGACAACTGGAAGTGGGCAGGCTTCCAACAAGGCCAGGGCATCCGGGTGCGGCCTATCCCGCGCGACCGCGACCACGCCTTCTCCAACCTGGACGGCTTCCTCCCCTGGCTGGCCGAGCGGCAGTGGGCGGTGCCCAACCTGGAGCACTTCGGCTACAAGATCAAAAGCGTACGCTCCCTGACCTATCAGGCCCGCCATATGGACCGCTTCCTGAGCGCCGGGCTCACGCGGGAAGACTGGCTGCGGGCGGCGCGGGAAGTGCAGCAGGCGCTCCCCCCCGAAGAGATCGAAAGGGCCATCCGGCAGATGCCGCAGGAGAACTTCGATCTGTCGGGAAAGGTGATCGCCGCCAAACTGGCCCAACGCCGGCAGGATCTGGAAACCTACGCCGACAGGTTCTATCGCCTGCTCGCCAGATACGTGGATGTGCCCGGCACCAACAGGAAGGAGTACTTTCATATCCTCCGCCAGGCCGACGGCAGCAGCCTGGTGGAAATCCGCCAGCAAAAGGACTCTTCCCTCACCTACCGCCGCTTATTCCTGCCCGGCGAGACCCGGGAGGTCCGCCTCTATGGCCTGCACGGCGGCGACCATTTCCTGGTAGAGGGCCAGGCCGAAAAGGCCATCAGGCTGCGCCTGGTCGGAGGCGCGGGCGAAGATGAGATCATCGACCGGTCGGAGGTAAAAAAGGGCGGCAGGCGCACCCTGGTGTATGAGAAGAATAAAGACGCCGGCATCAGCCTGGGCAGCGAAGGCCGTTTGATCGACAGCTGGAACGAGGAGCTATATTACTACGACCGCACCGCTTTCGCATACAACACCTACTTCCCACTGGCCCTCATCAGCTTCAATACCTTCAACGGCCTGGTGCTGAATGGGGGGGTAACCTTCACCCGCCGCAATTTTAACAAGCGGGATTTCAGTGCCAGGCACAAGTTTGGCTTCCAGGCTGGCACCCTGAATAACTTCAGCCTCAGCTACGACGGCCAGGTTCGGCATGTCATCCGCAAATGGGACCTGCTGCTGCACGCCACCTGGGCGCAGCCCGACAACTTCAACTACTTCTTCGGCATCGGCAACGGCATCAGCTATGATGAAGGCCTTTTCAGAGACGACTACTACCTCGTCCGCCTCAACCGCATCGAGGGGCGCATCGGCCTGCAGCGGCAGTTCTGGAAGCGCAGCCTGGCCAGCCTGACAGTGGGTTACAGCCAGAATGACGCGCCCCTTAAGGCCAATACCATCCTGGCGGATAGCGCCGGCATCTTCGGCGCCGGCCAGCTCGGCATTGCCAACGCAGTTGCCGCCATCGAAGCAGACCTGCGCGACCACAGGGTCTTTCCCACCCGGGGCTACCGCCTGCGCGCCGCACAGGAGGTGGGGCTCATCGATGGGGGTCAAAATTACGGAGTAACCGACCTCTTTATAGAATATTTCCTCAGCCCACGGCTCTATGGCCTGACCCTGGGCCTCAGGGCCGGCTATGGCAATTCCTTCGGCGATGTGCCTTTCTACAAACTGCCCCAGCTCGGCCAGCAGCAGGGGCTGCGGGGTTTTCAACGCAACCGCTTTGCCGGCGACAGCCGCGTGTATTTCAACTCGGAGCTGCGCATTCCCATTGCCAAACTGGAGACGGCGGTCGTCCCCCTCGACATCGGCCTGATCGGCTTTTACGACATGGGCAAGATCATCCAGAAAGGGCAAACGGAAGAGGACTGGCAACTGTCCTACGGGGGCGGTTTTTACCTCATTCCCTTTTCCCGCTCTTATACCCTGAGCGTACTGGCGGGGGCTTCCCGGGAAGAGACGGCAGTGGTGAGCCTGGCGCTGGGAACGAATTTCTAGTACGCTGTAACATAACGTGAGGTTTGAGGTTAAGGCTGAGGTTGAACCCGGAGAACGCCTTGTGAACAGAATATATCCAGGGAAAGACGGTTCCGTATTGC
>CAZAXA010000818.1:0-2230 GCA_964488965.1 uncultured Phaeodactylibacter sp.
TGTGTAATGTGAATGAAACCTTTTTACCGCTACCCACAAACGACCCAACGATACTTCCGGCTGCTATTAGGGTCGATCCAAATGGAAGTATCCAAAACCCGCAGGCTGTACTGGATGTTACTGGAGTTCCTATTTTCCCTACCGGCAATGAATTCCTGAATTTAGGCGGCATTGCTGTCGAAAACCTGGGAGAAGAGGTTATCGGTTATTATTACTATAACGTTTCCAGCCAAAATCCGGATGGGAGTGAAACATCCGGCGACGCGGTCGGAATCTTTGCAACAGCCTTACCTGCCGCCAACCCCAACTGCGCCGGGCCGGAGCCCTGCGGGCCGCCCTGCAGCGAGGAGGAACTGGAGGAGGCGAAAAGCAACTTCCGCCAAAACAAGGAGGCCTGGCTGTACAAAAAAGCAGCTTACCCGCTGATCGCCGGCGAAGAAGAACGCCAGGAAGCATTGAAAGAAATTGCCGGCCTGAGGCATCAACTGAACAAAGGCGCCAAAAATATCCTGATGCACTACCGCCAGGATACTTTAAACCATGAAGCGGATTCCGTCCTTCACTGGCTATCTTTGGTGGAAACCTACCCGGCGGATTACCGCCTGGCCAGGCACCACTTCTTCACCGGCAAGTTTTACAGCTTTGACAACCTTTGGCCTACCCTGCCGGAGCAATACGGGCTGGATGAAGCCGGCTTGGCGGAGTATGACAGCCTGAACCAGTTTTTTGCCGCTTTACGCCCTTATCTGGAAGGCGGCAGCGTTATAAACCAGTTGCCCGAAGATGCCATTAACAGCCTTTTGTATTGGGCTGATCACTGCAATGAAGCAGGAGCGCTGGCCAGGAATGTGCTCCGGATAAATGGCTTAAGGCAGGAAACGGATTGTGGCCAACCGCTCCCGGCACACCGGCCGGGCGCTCCAACAGCCCCGGCGGTATCCACTCCGGGTACTCCTGCTCAGGGCATCCGGGTTTATCCCAACCCGGCGCTGGATGAACTTTTCCTGTCGCTGCCGGAAAATGCCGGGCCAGGCCAGGCCGTGTTCTATAGCTTGCAGGGCAAGGCCCTACAGCGCCTGCCTTTGTCCGGCGGCCTCAACCGCCTGCCGCTGCCCCCCGGGCCTTTCAAACCGGGCATCTACCTGCTTAAAGCCCGGCAGGGAGGCGCCTCTTATCAATTTAAAATTGCCATTCATTGATAATTTTTTCACCGGCAAGCGCAAATCGGCTGGCTTGCGCTTATCAGTACATCATGCAACTATGCAACTGAAGATAATAATCGCGCTTCTTATCTTTTTTTATCCGTCCCTGCTAAAAGCCCAGCCGGGCTTCAACCTGGCCCCGCCTCAGGAATATCCCAAGGCTCATTTCAGGAATATGATCCTGGATGGTGACACAATTGTCGGTTACGGCATGGCCTTTTCAGATACCATCGAATGGCGGCAGGGCCTTTACGTTGAAAAGTTCGACTCTTCCGGCGGCCATCTCATATCCAACTTTATTTTAGATTCACTAGGCGATGCTTTGTCAATGGACCAACACTATGGAAGAATATCAAAGGCTTCAAGCGGAGGATATGTACTTACTGCTGCACCCTTGCAACGTAACAGTGCACTTTTTGTAAAAGTAGATTCTCATTTACAAGTAGAATTCATAAAGGAATACCCGGATACGGTTAATCTCAGCCATTTTGACTACAAAGAACCTGTAGAAATTTCGGACGGTTATTTACTCTATGGCAATATTCAACGGCCTAACTATTTCCATGACCCATTTGTCCGAAGGGTAGACAAACAAGGTAATACAGTTTGGTTTAAGTTTTACGGCGACTATGATTTATATGATACCTTTAATAACCTAATGCCTGTCAATGATAGTGTATTTGTCGCCTGCGGACTGATACAACTTGGGCCTCAAACTGGCCGTTCTAAAGTCGTTTATATAGATTCAGAAGGGACTGTACTTCGACAGTGGGTATCAGAAGAGAACCCTGACATCGGTTTTTTTAGAAACATCATACCGACTGCAGATGGAGGGCTAATTACCTATGGCATCTATCTCAAGGAAATCATTTTCTCCACCCTTATTATGCAACCCACCCTGGCTAAGCTGGACTCCAATTTCCAGGTCCAGTGGGTGAGGCACTTCGGCAGGGCCGCCAGCCTCAATGCCCGCATCAACCTGCACGATTTCAAACCAACCGCCGACGGCAACTACATCGCTGCCGGGG
>CAZAXA010000819.1:0-2225 GCA_964488965.1 uncultured Phaeodactylibacter sp.
GATGGCGGGCAGGTGGAGGGAAATGGCGGGTAAGTGGTGATTTCGGGACACGGGATGGAATAGCGGCCAATCACACGATGAAAAACCGTACCTCGAAACCTTTGAGATTTCTGAAACCTCAAAGGTTTGAAAAACAGGCCTCCAAAATATAGGCGCCCCATGTAATTTTACCTGATCGAATGGTACTTTTACAACCTAAACCAAATGGTACGATGAAAAAGAATGCCGTTGCTTCGACAATATATACCCTGCTGATCCTGATGTTTACCTTCAGTTGTTCCTCCCGGCCCGGCGGCGGGCAAAGTGTGGCTGAGCAGGCCGAAGCGGGAGAAACCCTTTCGGAAGGCCGGGCTGCCGAGCCGGAAGAAGAAGCCTATCCCGGGTTTCTTTCCGACACTTCAAAGAACTACGCCATCGTTTTTAAACCCGGCGCCGGCCTGGTGGCCATGAATAAAAAAGGGGAAATGCTGTATCAGGTATTCTTTTACGACAACGGCCCGGACTACCCCAGCGAGGGCTATTTCCGCATAGTGAAAAACGGCAGGATCGGCTATGCCGATGAGGAGACGGGGGAGGTCAGGATACAACCACAGTACGCTGCGGCCCGCCCCTTCGAGAACGGCTATGCCCCCGTCTGCCCCGATTGCGAAAGCAAAAAAGACGGGGAGCACTCGCTCTGGGTGAACGGGAAGTGGGGGCTGATCGACAAGCAGGGCAGGATAGTGGCGCCTCCGCAGTTTGAGGAGATACTGGAGATAGGGAAAGACGGGCGGGTTTTGGTTGCCGTCAAAGGAGCGCAGAAGTGGATGAAGATAGAATAGTGTATGGCGTAGGGTTGCCGGGGCGTTTAAGAGCAAACGCCGTATCCGCTCAAAATTTGCTTTTTTCTATATACGGGAAGTACCTTCCATTAATTAATTTACCTTCAGGCCATGAGCAAACAAGCCCTCGCTTTGCTGTCCTTTTGCATCATTTCGCCAGTTTGTTTCTCAAATGACACCATAACCGGCCCGGTGGAAGCAGGATCGCTCCTGGAGAAGGCCGGCCTGCTGGAAAAAAAGCTGGAGAACATCGAACTGCAGAACCAGATGATCATTCAGAACAGCGAAACGGCCCTGCAGTTCTCCCAATCTGTTGTTGACTGGACGGCCATGATATTCGGCGCCATCACGCTCATCTTCCTGATCGCCGCCATCATCGGCATCCGGGAACTGGGCCAGATTTCCAAAACCAAAAAGGAACTGCTGGACCTGCGCCAGCGGCTGGATGCAGAATTGAAGGATATCGAGAATTTCAAGGAGGCCAGCCGGAAAAATACCGCGGCCATCATCGAAAAGATCGAAACCGAGAGCAAGTCCTACCTCAAAGCGATCTACTCCCTGAACTCCGGCATAAGGAATTTCCGCCAGGGCAACAGCTTCCTGGCGGAGGAGGAATTCAGGGAAACCTTAAAGCTTTTCCCCAATGACTATATGGCCAATTGTTACCTGGCCAGAACCTGTTTTTCCCAGGGCAAATACCTGGAGGGGAACCAGATCCTCAATAAAGCTATCGAGCTGGACGACCGGCCTCACTTCGCCTACTATCTGAAAGGGGAAAACTACCGGCGCCTGGGGGAATACGACCTGGCCATCGAGGCGCTGGCCAAAGCGGCGGAAATAGAGAAAAAGACGACCATTTACAACGGGCTGGGATTCGCTTACCTGAAAAAGGGAGAACTCTTCAAGGCCAAAGCTACCTTTGAGAGTTCTTTGAACATCAACCGGAATGACTCCTCCACCTGCGGCCTTGCCAAGACCCTGCTCATGATGGGAAAGGCCAAAGAGGCCGGAAGGTATTTCGAAGAAACCATACTGCTGGCCGAAGAGTCGACCAACAAAAACAAAAGCCAGACCTACGCCTACCTCAACCTGAGCTTTGCCCACAGCTTTTTTAACCGGATCGGCGAAAGCGCCAAAAGCCTGAACCGGGCCATCGAAAACAACGACAGCCCCGCCATTCTCAAAGAGCAGTTGTTCGATTACGACATGATCCTGAACAGTGAAAACGTGAAATTTTCGACGGAGGCCATGCGGGAGAACAAACGGATACTGGAAAGTAAACTGGCGGGGTAGGGCGCCGGGGGCAGTTTTAGTGCTTTCGGCACTAAATGCGGTTAAGTACCTGGAATACCTATGCTGCTTCGAATTCGAGCCGCTATTGTGCGGCTTAAGCCAGGGCACGCA
>CAZAXA010000820.1:0-2224 GCA_964488965.1 uncultured Phaeodactylibacter sp.
CACGTCATCATCCTCGACGGCTGGGTAGACAAAACGCCCGTCAGGTTCGGGCTCGACTCCGGCGCCGAGCTCAACCTGCTGCACAGCCGGGTGAAACGGCGCATACTCCACCATTTCATGATTTCAAAAAGGGCCAACCTCAACGGGATCGGCCAGCAAAGCGTCGAAGTCCTCGCCGGCAAACTCTACCGTTTCCGGTGCAGCAGCCGGATACGATGCTCCGGAATGCGCACCCTTCTGACGAACCTCGACGAGATCAACGCTTCCTTCGGCACTACCCTGCAGGGGCTGCTCGGATACGAATTCCTCTGCACGCGAAGAACCATCATTAACTATAAGAAGAAAAAATTGTATTTTTTAAAGTGGTATGGGCCGTGAGGGCCGAGGGGGGCTGTGTACGCCTGCCTGCCAGGCCGGCTGGCGCCTGGCCAGGCGGGCAGGCAGGGTGTACGTTTGGGGCTTGGAGAGGGCTGTAGGGCAACAATTTAACAATGAAGCGACGTGACAATGAAAATATTCCAGATCATTATTTTGCTATTAACAGTATCGCCGACGGGCGGGGCGCAGCCCGAGGAGGCGCCTTACCGGAGCTACTACTTCGAAGGAGATGAGGTCGTCTTCGAGTTTGACCTGCGTTATTTCAGGGAGGCTACGCTTCACGGTACCAAAGAGAGGGTCGATTTTGACGACCTGGACATCTACGAGGTAGCCGTGGCCGGCAATTTCAACAACTGGTCCCGCAAGAAGTGGAAAATGAAAAAGGTTGGGCCTCAGCGCTACCAGTTGCGCAAGAAGATAACCGATTTTGACGATGCCTTCAAATGGGAGTACAAGTTCGTCATCAACGGCGAATACTGGGCGGAGCCCTCCGGGGCCGTCGCCGATAAGTCGAAGGCCATCCATGATAATGCAATGTGGAAGGAGATTTATAACCTGCCGCTCTTCACCGCCCGCCAGAGCCCCGACGGCAATGCCCGCTTCTTCCTGCCGGGTTTTGAAACGGCGGGAAAGGCCATCCTTACGGGCACCTTCAACGGATGGGATGAGCAGGCCTTCGCCATGGATAAGGTGGATGGGGGCTGGGAAACCCGCCTGCAACTGGAGGCCGGCCGCTATGAGTACAAATTTATCGTCGACGGCGAGTGGATGGAAGACCCCGGTAATCCGGATAAACGCAAAAACCAGTACGACACCTACAATTCCATCCTGTACGTTGCCAGGCCCGTCATTTTCCGGCTGGAGAACTACAGCGGCGCCCAAAAGGTGGCTCTTGCCGGCTCCTTCAACGACTGGCGCACGGATGACATACAGATGCAACGCGAGGGCAACGCCTGGGTGGCCGCCGTCGAGCTCAAAGGCGGCAAACACTGGTACAAATTTATCGTCGACGGCAAGTGGATCACCGACCCGGCCAACCCCTTCCGGGAGCACGACGGCATGGGAAACGTCAACTCGGTAATTGTAGTACGTTAGGAAGATTGACTGTTGTTCCATGGAAAAAGGCGGGATTATCCTATCTTTGCATGCCAAAATCCCCAACCTATGCCTGACAACAAAGTCATTTTTTCTATGGAGCGGGTCTCCAAAACCTACCCGCCCGGCAAGAAAGTGCTCAACAACATCTGGCTGAGCTTCTTCTACGGCGCCAAGATCGGCGTGCTCGGCCTGAACGGCGCGGGCAAGTCCACCCTGCTGAAGATCATCGCCGGCAAGGATACCAATTATGAGGGCAAGGTCACCTTCGACGGCAACTACAAGGTCGGCCTGCTGGAACAGGATCCGGAACTGGACGAGAGCAAGACCGTCCGGCAGATCGTAGAGGAAGGCGTACAGCCCATCGTGGATATGCTCCGGGAGTACGAGGCCATCAACCTCCGGCTGGCCGAACCTATGGACGATGACGAGATGATGAAAGTGATCGAAAGGCAGGGCGAACTCATGGAACAGCTCGACCACCATAATGCCTGGGAGATCGACCACCGCCTCAATACCGCTATGGATGCCCTGCGCTGCCCGCCCGAGGAGGCCTCCGTCAAGGTGCTCTCCGGTGGGGAGCGCCGCCGCGTAGCCCTGGCCCGCCTGCTGCTGAGCAATCCCGATATCCTGCTGCTGGACGAGCCTACCAACCACCTCGACGCCGAATCGGTCGACTGGCTGGAGCAATACCTGCAGAACTTCCCGGGCACCGTCATCGCCGTGACGCACGACCGCTACTTCCTCGATA
>CAZAXA010000821.1:0-2224 GCA_964488965.1 uncultured Phaeodactylibacter sp.
TTGCTGATGTGCGGGTCCAGGCCCGAGCCGGAAGCCGTTACCATGTCGGGGGGAATATCTTCCGGCCCGATGCCCGGATGGTATTTCAACAACGTATCGATCCGGCTCTGCACCAGTTGCAGGAAATCGGGGTTTGACGGCCCCCGGTTGGAGCCGCCGGTGGCGGAAGCGTCGTAAGCGACGGCCGAGGGGCGGCCCCAGAAGTAATCCGGGCTTTCAAAGGCCTGGCCGATGTTTTCAAAACCGATCAGGGCGCCGTCGCGGTAAACGGGCTTGCCGGCTGCGCCATGGGGTGAAAGCAACTGCGCCAGCCCTGCCATGGCGACTGGATAGATAATGCCAAAGATCAGCAGCGTAAGGGCTGCCAGGCCCAGGGGTTTTATAAGATTTTTCATAGTTGTTCAATTTACATAAACAGGTTCACAACCAGGTCGATCAGCTTGATCCCGATGAAAGGGGCGATGATGCCGCCCAGGCCGTACACCAGCAGGTTGCGCGACAGCAGGGCGGCGGCCCCGATGGGCCGGTATCTCACCCCGCGCAAGGCCAGCGGGATCAGCAGCGGAATGATGAGGGCGTTAAAAATGACCGCCGACAAAATGGCCGAGGCGGGGCTTTCCAGTTGCATGATGTTGAGGGCGTTCAGGCCCGGGATGGAAGCGGCAAACAGAGCCGGGACGATGGCAAAGTACTTGGCCACGTCGTTGGCGATGGAGAAAGTCGTCACGTTGCCCCGGGTGATGAGCAACTGTTTGCCGATCTCCACCACTTCCAGCAACTTGGTGGGGTCGTTGTCCAGGTCCACCATATTGGCGGCCTCTTTGGCAGCCTGGGTGCCGCTGTTCATGGCGATGCCCACGTCGGCCTGCGCCAGGGCGGGGGCGTCGTTGGTGCCGTCGCCCATCATGGCCACCAGCTTGCCACCCTGCTGTTCCTGCTTGATGTAGGCCATTTTGTCTTCCGGTTTTGCTTCGGCGATGAAGTCGTCAACACCGGCTTCCCTGGCAATGTATGCTGCCGTGAGCGGGTTGTCGCCGGTGACCATTACCGTTTTGAGGCCCATTTTCCGGAAGCGCTCGAAGCGCTCCCGAATGCCGGGTTTGATGATGTCTTCCAGCTGGATGACCCCTGCGGGCCTGTATACTGACGCAGGGCTGGTTTTGTCAGCTTCAAAACCAGCCGGGTCAGCATATACTGACCTCGTTGGTTTTTGTAAAGCAAAAACCAAACGTGCGTCAGTATAGTTTACGGCCAGGGCCAGCGGCGTACCGCCCTTTTCGGCGATCTCCCGGGTTTTGGCCTCGAATTTTTCGAGATCTTCTCCTTCGATGCGGCACCATCGCTTGATGGCGTCCCAGGCGCCTTTTCTGATCTTCCTGCCGTCGGGCAGGTCGATGCCGCTCATGCGCGTCTCGGCGGTAAACTTCACGAAGGTGGCGCCCTCCAGGGCGAAGGTTTCCTGCTTTATCCCCTTTACTCCTGCCAGTTCCAGGATGGATTTGCCCTCCGGCGTCTTGTCCACCAGTGAACTGAGCACGGCCAGCTCGATGAATTCCCGTTCGCCGGCCCCGTTCAGGGAGTAGAAATGTGTTGCTTTGCGGTTGCCGATGGTGATGGTGCCGGTCTTGTCGAGCAGGAGCACGTCGATGTCGCCGGCCGTTTCTACGGCCTTGCCCGATTTGGCGATGATGTTGGCGCTCAGGGCCCGGTCCATTCCCGCGATGCCGATGGCGGACAGCAGGCCGCCGATGGTGGTGGGAATGAGGCAGACGAAGAGGGAGATCAAGGCGGCAATGGTGATGGCCGTATTGCTGTAAGCGGCGAAGGGCTGCAGGCTAACCGTCACGATGAGGAACACCAGCGTAAAGCCGGCCAGCAGGATCGTCAGGGCGATCTCGTTGGGCGTTTTCTGCCGGTTGGCGCCCTCCACCAGGGCGATCATCTTATCCAGGAAGGATCCGCCCGGCTCGGAGGTAACCCTCACAATGATCTGGCCGGCCAGCGCCTTGGTGCCGCCAATAACGCTGTTCTGGTCGGTTTCCGCTTCCCGGATGACCGGCGCCGATTCGCCGGTGATGGCCGATTCGTCGATGGAGGCCAGGCCTTCCACGATCTCGCCGTCCGCAGGGATGATATCGCCCTCCTCAACCAGGAACAGGTCGTTTTTCTGCAGGCCGGAAGCATTTATCGCCTCGATCCGTTCGTCGGCCAACAGGCGTTTGGC
>CAZAXA010000822.1:0-2223 GCA_964488965.1 uncultured Phaeodactylibacter sp.
TTTTCCCGGCCTTTCAGGTATGGGAGAGGTAGTGCCGGGAAAACCTGTTGCCGTTAAGTATAGCTGCGTCTGTCACAGCCCCTCTTACCTCACACAAAGCCGATGACTACCTCCTCACCCCCACCGTCATCTCCGGGTCATAGTCGCCCTGTATCAGCGGGGATTGCTGGTTGGCAGTATAGGTGCGGACATTGAGGTTGACGAAATCGAACAGTTCCTGGACGGTGATCCTTTTGTCGTTGTTCCGGTCGGCTTCTCCTTTCAGGCCGCGGATGAGGAAGTGGCTGAAGACTCCCTGCCGCAGGCCGCTCGATTCCAGGGAGGTTTCATCCGATTTGGAAGACATGATGAGGGCGGTGCCCGGGTTGGCTCTGGCCAGGCTGTTGTAATAGTTGGCCAGCAGTTGGGGTTGGGCGCCGCGCATGGCCAGCAGGCTGCCGGAGTGGCAGGCGTCGGCGATGCATAGTTTGTACTTGGCGGGGCTGCGCTTCAGGATGGCGTTGATCTCCTCGTGGTAGAGCTTGTTGTGGTAGCCGTTGAAGTCGAAAGGGAGGAAAGAGCCGCGCAGGCCGTGGCCGGAATAGTAGAGCAGGATGAGGTCGTTGGGGCCGGCCTTGCCGAAGAGAGACATCATAGTGGTTTTGATGTTCTGCAGGGTGGCCTCCTCATCGATCAGTATGCGGATGTGGTTGTCATCGAGGGCGCCGCCTTCGGGGCTTTTCAGGAAGGCGTACATGTGATAAGCATCGTCGTCGGTATAGCGCAGCACCGGCATGTGGTGGTAGGAGGAAATGCCGATCACTACCGCCCAAACCTCCATGGAGGGCGCGCTGGCCGGCGGGGAAGGGTTATTGTAGGCAGGAACTGTGTTTTCCTGCGGTTTTGCCGGCCCGGTATAGACGCCGTCTTTCCAGTAACCGGAGGCCTGAGAGCCGTCCTTCATGAAGAGGGTTCCGTAGCCGTTGAATTTGGCGTTGGCCATTTCCCCTTCGTAGCGTTCGCCATTAGAGTAAAAGACGGTTCCCCTGCCGTGAGGCAGGCCCTTGCGAAAAAAGCCAATATATTTGTTGCCGTCTTTGAAGATGTAGGTTCCATGCCCGTCCCGGCAATCGCCGCCGATACACCCCTTTTGGGGGCGGGGCTGTTGGCCGATATAATCGCCTTCCTGCCAGTACCCTTCGATGATCTGGCCATTGGCCTGGAAGAGCACGCCCTGGCCATGAGGCATACCGTTCTGGAATTTACCGGAATACTGGTCGCCATTGGGGTAATAGAAAGCGCCATGGCCTTCTGGTTTTCCATTGCGGAACTGCCCCTCATAGCGGCTGCCATCGATATAGGCCAATGTACCCCGGCCATTGTAACATTCGCCGGTGAGGCAGCCGGCCTGCACATCGGTGGTTTGGGCCTCGGCCTCCTGCCTGGCGAAGTAGGTGTTGAGAATCTGCCCCCGTTCGTCAACCGGTTGCCCCTGCTGCCACAATCCAGTCCGCTTGCTGCCGTCGGTGTAGGTCATGGCGCCGCGGCCATCGGGCTTGCGGTGTTTCCATTCTCCTTCGTACCTGCTGCCGTCCGAGAAATGGCATATCCCGAAACCGTGGATTTCCCCCTGCCGGAATTCCCCGGTGTACACGGCTTTGCTGGGGAAGACGTAAACGCCGTATCCATTGTAGCAATCGCCGGAGATGCAGCCCTCGACCTGCTCGTTGATGGCGCTGCCGCTTCTGGACATGAATTCTTCCGGCGCTGTTTCGCCCAGGTAGCGGCCCTCCTGGAACCACCCGGCCTGCAGGCGGCCCAGGCTCAGGGTTTTGGCGCCTTTGCCGTGGGGCAGGCCGTCTTTCCATTCCCCCTCGTAACGGCTGCCGTCCGGCCAGTAACAGATGCCGATCCCATTACTTTTTCCATTTGTGAACTGGCCTACATACTGAGCGCCGCTGGAAAAGCGAAAGGCGCCACGGCCGTTCGTACAATCCCCTTCAAGGCACTGGGCAGTGAGCTGCACTGCCAGGAACAGGCAAAAAGAGGTCAAGGTCAAGCTGCTATTCTTCATGGGGTCCTCTTTTGTAAGGCGTCAAAAAATCAGAAGCAGGAAAGTGGTACGGCCCCGCCGGCGTAATAGGCGCCGGAGGCGGCCATCCGAAAGGGTTTAGTTGATAAATATTGAATTAATTACTATATGGAATTGCATAGTATGTTTACGAAAATCCGGGGAGGATTGTT
>CAZAXA010000823.1:0-2219 GCA_964488965.1 uncultured Phaeodactylibacter sp.
GGCTGGCAGGCTGGACCTTTGGCAAGGTATAGGGCAGGAGTTTGACAAGCAGTTCTAAACGTTCCTTTGGTGGTGGATATATCAATCCAAACCGTGCCAGCCATATCGGTCAAAAGGGTTCTTACATCAATTCTGGAGAAAGAAACCGGATGATCAGGGCTAACGAGGTATTTTCAAAATATGGCGCCCCCAGCATTACTAACTTTCTCGAATTGGGTTTACTTTCAGGCCGCGGCCTCCAAACATGCTCTCAATGATGATCATCCGCGCAGAAGTCAGGATGGCCAGGCGGCCCTCGATGTCGAAAGCGGCCTTCGGCATGTAGGCATAGGAGAAGAAGCGCCGGTTGCCGTTTTTGTTGATTTTTTCTCCCATTGCGATAAAGCTCGTTAAATATTTTATTTTTAAACCCAAATCCCATATTTTCGCGATTAAAATAAGCTAAAAATGAATTTTGAAACTTTTGCCTTTGGCACAGCATCCATGCCCCGTGACTGCCATTAGCCCAAAACAGTGCTTTAAACAAAAGCCCGTACCCGGGCAATCCCAAAAATATGAAACATAAAATTACAGAAGCCAGGGAAGCCCCGCAGATGCCTGGATTTGACCAGGGCAGCACTCGTGAATATGGAGCGCCGGGTGGAGGAGGATATTTTTGGATTCTCTTTTTTATTGCAGCAACCATCATTGTTGCAACCCAGGTCAAAAAAGAAAATCCTGAACTGAACGTCTTAAGTGATCAGGAACTATTTGACAAACTGTCTGATGATGCTAAAGAGGAGTTCAAAGAAAAATACGGCCAGCCGGATGAGGACGACAGGGAGTGCGAACTCTATTACTTGTTAGCCAAATCTACCATGAAAAGGCCCTGTGCCAAGTGCCCGGTTTGGTGTATGGACCCCGGAAAAACACAGATACTTGTTTCAAAAGGCCAAATTTACTACATTGGTAAAACTTGCCGAAAGCGCGGCGAGAGAGAAAAAGAACATGGACAGATAAGAGATGCATTGAATTTGGACTACGAATGGATAAAGCGTGGCACAGAAGGGTATATAACGACCCAGGAACAGCTTCACCTGAAAACCTATTTCACCCGTCCTGAGGCTATAAAAGAGGGATGCCGTTTGTTTCTGCCTCCAGGCAATTCGGTAGGCATGCCGCAGCAGGATTGGAGGAAAATGCTAAATGAACTACAATAAAATGGAACAGAAAGGGTTTTTCATATCTACCATTGGCGGCTTGTCGGACACCTCCGATTTAACCGTTACGGAGGATACGCTGAACAACAACATCAAGCTATCAGATTTCGGAAGTGGTGTCAAGAGGATCTCTTTTTATGCTTTGACCTATCAGGAACCCAGCAGGATCAATGAACCTTACTGGGGTTACAACCCTGATGACAAAAAGATCGAAGGCAGCCTGCCCTTAGACTATTCAAAGGCTGCAAGATATATGGATAGAGATGCCCAAATACTGGTATACGAGGCGATGTTTGAGTTATTCGACAAAGTTTCCGGCCAGGTGGAAGATTTCGATTTCGAAGCCATGAAAAAAGCCATGCTCGAGGCTGTAGACACCAACCCCACCTTTGCGGAAAAAACCAGGTTCAGGGTCTATTCTGATATTGGAATTGTCACCGGGGACATTCAGGAGATATCGGATGCCATTGACCCTTCGAAGTATGGCAGTGGGGTTCGAAAGCTATTTATTGAAGTCTGCTTTTTTAGAAGGCCTCAGACTTTCGTGACCAATCCTACTTATTTCGATAAACGCAAGCAGGGGTTGTATATTTCAGTACTTTCCAGCTCGGATATCAACCAATTTTCTTCCGAGTTGGACAAGGCCATTGAAAAAGTGAAACCGCAGGTGAAGGATTTTGATTTTGAATTATTGAAGTCTGATATTTTGCAATTCGCCGAGTCATTGAAGGAAGCTGCTTAAAGCAGGGTGTTGTAAAGATCATTCCCTTTTAGCCGCGCCGGCCGAAGATGTGGCATGCGCAGCCTCTTTCTTTGCCCGCTAAACGGTTCCTGTAAACCATGCCCGCCCCCAACTGTTTCCCAAACGTACCGTTTCCCTTTTTGACAAATCGTGCCTGCTCCCAGAGAGCCCGCACGATTTGTCAAAGAACAATCTTATCTTTGCACCCGTGAACAACAATCTCGAACAGCTCCTGCAGCTGTACCGTGAAGAGGAGCGCACCCAGCGCATCGTGCAGG
>CAZAXA010000824.1:0-933 GCA_964488965.1 uncultured Phaeodactylibacter sp.
TGTATCAGTGTATCAGTGTATCAGTGGGCCTGGGTTAAAATTTCCTGCACGTCTATGCCGCTCCCTTATTCATCGAATGAATTAGGTCAGCCGGAGTTTGTTTTTTACATTAGCCCCTGCCGAAAAAATGCATTTTCATATGATCATTTTCAGGGTTTTTACCGAGAGTGTTGCCCAGGCATTTCAACAGTTGCGCTCCAACCGGATGCGCAGTTTCCTTTCCCTTCTGGGAATCTCCATCGGCATTTTCTGCATCATCGGGGTGCTCTCGGCTGTAGACTCCCTGGAGGACAATGTGCGCGGCAGCCTGGAGAAGCTGGGCAACGATATCATTTATGTAAAGAAATGGCCGTGGGCGGACGTCAGCGGCAGCTGGTGGAAGATCATCAAGCGCCCCAACCCGGACTATGAAGACTATGAGGCTATCCGGGATAAGGCCCGTACGGCGAAGCTGGTCTGTTATGACGTAGTGATCGGCTTCAAGACCGTAAAGTTCGGTTCCAGCAGTGTGGAAGGGGCGGTGCTCATTGGCGTTTCCTATGAGTTCGATGAAATCTTCAAGGTAGAATACAGCAGGGGGCGGTATTTTTCCACCTCTGAATACCATTACGGGAGCAATAAGATCATTATCGGGTTCAAGGTGGCCGAGGAGTTGTTCGCCAACATCGACCCCATCGGCAGGACAGTCAAGATGATGGGCCGCAAGTACGAGGTGATCGGAGTGTTCGAGAAGGCCGGCGACGACCTGCTCAACCCCATGGATTTTGACAACGTCATCCTCGTCTCCTATCCCAATGCCCGCAACCTGGCCAACCTCAAGGCCACACAAATCCTGGATACTTCCGTTACGGCCAAGGCTGCGGAGGGCATCAGCCTGCAACAGCTCAAAGATGAGGTGCGGGGTATCCTGCGTGCCAAGCGCCGCCTCAAACC
>CAZAXA010000824.1:943-2210 GCA_964488965.1 uncultured Phaeodactylibacter sp.
CCTCATCGGCATCATCATCGGCCTGTTCGCCATGCTGGTCGGCATCGTAAGCGTAGCCAATATCATGTTCGTTTCCGTCAAGGAGCGCACCAACATCATCGGCATTAAAAAGGCCCTGGGCGCCAAGCGCTACGTCATCCTCCTGGAATTCCTGATCGAATCCATCATCCTCTGCCTCATCGGCGGCATCGTAGGGCTGGCGCTGGTCTACTCCATCATCACGGCCCTGTCCAATGCCATCGAGTTCGAGATGTACCTGTCTTTCGGCAACATGGTACTGGGCGTAATGGTCTCAGTAGTGGTAGGCATCGTCTCAGGGGTCGTTCCCGCCCTGCAGGCCGCGCGCATGGACCCCGTGGAGGCAATGCGGCATGGGTGAGGGGGGCTGGGTTTCTGAGTTTTTTACCCGGCTGAACGCAGCGCGGACAGGCTGGGGCCAAGGCAGGAAATTACTGATACTTCCCCGCCCTGGGATTTGCTCCTTTCGTATGGATGATGATAACCCCATTGCCGCCGTAGCGGCCGTAGATGGCCGTTTCGGAAGCATTGCGGAGCACTTCTACGGAAGCGATGTCTTCGACGTTCACCATGTTGGCTGCGGCAGGGTAGGAGTTGCCCACCCAGACGCCGTCGATGATAAACAGGGGCGGCCCGCCGCCGCGGATGCTGACCTTATTGCCGTTCACCCATACGCCGGGCACACGCTGCAGGTAGTCGGCCAGCGTCCAGGCATTTTCAATGAAGATGGTGTCCTGCCGTTCCAGTGCGGAAACGCCCTGCGCGCCCCTTTCCGCCGGCCGGGCGCCGGAGCAGCCCGCCACAGCCAGGCTGAGGAAAAAGGCCAGGCTGAAAAAAATATAGTTTTTCATAACCCTTGTTTTGTGTGTTGCTCTGATATTGTTAACAAGCGCACCGCCGGCCTCTATTCCGCCTGCCTGCGGTTTAACGAAACTTTAGTATTCGCTCATAGGAGGAACTGCCGCGGCGCCCCGGCACCTATGGAAAGGTAAAAAGACAACAAAAAGCTCCCGGCATTTGCGCCAATGCGCGAGCTTTGCTAACTTTGCATCCGCCATTGCCCGCTGTGGCTTGGCGAAGGCGGAAAGAAAGATCGGAGGAGCCCGCCGCGTTCCCATTTCGCACTTCCGGCTTTCCATTTGGCACTTCCGCTTTTGAAAAGGTCCCATAGTTCAAGGGATAGAATGTAGGTTTCCGGAACCTAAGATCCAGGTTCGAATCCTGGTGGGACCACTCAACTCTTTTCCCC
>CAZAXA010000825.1:0-2210 GCA_964488965.1 uncultured Phaeodactylibacter sp.
CAACAGCTACATTAAATTTATTTAAGAGTTTAAAAAAATACAGCGCAAAACTACATATTAAATCATTTTTTAAGCGAAAAAAAATCCATTGTTTTAGGTAAAAAAAGGCTTTTTAACAAAAAAACCTATTTTTGTTTATTCAGATAATCAAAAATAATTTATTTTTGGTTTATAATATAAACAAAAGTGCAAGAACTGCTTCAAAAATCCGACCGCCTGATCGATGCAGCACCTCTTCAGTTGCAGCGAAAAATCCCGGGGAATATCAATTGGGAATGGCGCCTCAATTCCATTGTAGGAGCAAGAGGAACCGGAAAGACAACCCTGTTGTTGCAGCGGGCAAAGGGCCTGAAAGCCCAAAAACAGGAAGTCCTTTACGTTTCTTTGGATGACCTGTACTTCACGGAAAACAACCTGGTTGGCCTGGCTAAAAAATTTGAGCAATCAGGCGGGAAATACCTCTTCGTAGACGAAGTCCATAAATATCCCGGCTGGGCAAGGGAGCTGAAAAATATCTATGACACTTATCCCGGCCTGATCCTTGCTTTTTCCGGTTCTTCCATTTTGGAAATATTCAGGCAAGATGTCGACCTCAGCCGGCGGGCCCTGATTTACGAATTACCCGGCTTATCTTTCCGGGAATTTCTGGCTTTTGCCGGCATTGCTGATTTTCAACCGGTTCCGTTAGCCGATATTTTGCGGGCCCATCGGGAAATTGCCCTGAACATAGCCAATAAAATAAAACCGCTCCAGCATTTCAAAACCTACCTGCAGTCAGGTTATTACCCCTTTTTCGTAGAGGAAAACCGGGATTATGCCCAAACCCTGGAACAAATTATCCATTTGGTGGTAGAGACCGACCTGAGTTTCATGGAGGGATACGACCCTTCCTACAGCCGCAAAATGCTGCAATTGTTGAGGGTAATTGCCGGGACTGCTCCTTTTAAGCCCAATATCAGCAAGCTAAGCGAACGCATAGGCATCAACCGCGCTACCTTGCTTAACTACCTGCGGTTTCTTGAGAAGGCAAGGCTGGTCGCATTGTTGAACCAGCCGGAGAAATCAATCAGCGTATTGCAAAAGCCGGACAAGATTTTCCTGAACAACCCCAACTTGTACTACGTGCTCAATCCGGCTAACATTTCTGTCGGGAGCATGCGGGAAACCTTCTTTCAAAGCCAGTTAAACGTAGTGGCGGAAGTGAGCCTGCACCCGAAAACGGACTTTTTGGTTTTTTACGATAACCGGCAATATGCTTTTGAGGTTGGGGGCAGCAGCAAAAAACCTACCCAAATTCAGCAACTGGATAATGCCTTCCTGGCGCTGGATGATATTGAAACCGGCTTTTCCAACCAGATTCCGCTTTGGTTGTTTGGGTTTTTGTATTAGCCGCGGCATCTATAGTATCAACCGCCCGATTTCACCAATTTGGCCCGCCAAACGCGATCCCCTGCCCGGCATTCCAGAATATAAATCCCGGCAGGTAGCTCCCCGATGTCAAGCCTTACCGTTGAAGAAGCCGGCAAAACAAATTGCCGCCATAATCGGCCGCCAAGGCCAAAAAGGCGGGCAGTTCCAGCAACCGGATAAGGCCATTCCAACCGGCAGCTTTGGCCCGCCGGATTGGGGAAAAGGTTGGGGGCTTCTATTAAAGATGGGGATGAGGTTGCCGTGATGGGCGCGCCTATTTTCCATAGCTCCGTCCCGATACCTGTCGTAGCCTGAAAAAAAACGGCCCCGTTGAAATAGGTGATAAAATCGGGGTTGGAAGAATTTCCTCCCAGCCAAACATCCGCAACCAACTCGGTTCCCGCTTCAGTGCCGTCGGTCCGCCAAAGTTCCCGGCCGTGAATGCCGTCGTCGGCACTGAAGTAAAGGTAGCCGTCAACCACCGTAAATTTATCCGGCAGGCTGTTGAGCCCGCCCGGGCGAATATCCTTGAGCAGGAAAGCCCCCTGTCCGTTTATACTCCGCCATAGTTCCGCGCCATGATCAGGATCCTGGGCTACAAAAACCACCCCGCTTTGAAAGGCTATCATCCTCCCGGTATTAAAAGACGATCCCGTTCCGGGCCCGATGTCGGTTACTTTCTTAACCCCTTCCGCTCCATATATCCAAAGCTCGCTGCCAAATTCAGGAGTGTTTGCCCAATAGAAGATACCGCTGCCCGATAGGGTCAGGTTGGTGGGGTTGCTTCCAGCGACGCCTGG
>CAZAXA010000826.1:0-2207 GCA_964488965.1 uncultured Phaeodactylibacter sp.
GGCTGCCCAAAAGGTTTGAATCCCCCCCCTCCGGGATGGGCGCCAGCCAATCCCTTCCCCGCTCCCCGAAGCTTTACACAAAGGCTTCATGCGAAAGCAGGCTTTTCTTATCTTCGTCCCATGAAACGACGACTACCCGCCGAATGGGAGCCACAAAGCGCCATACAATTCACTTTCCCCCATGCAGGCAGCGACTGGGCAGATACCCTCGAAGCCGTCATCCCCTGTTTTGTGGAGTGTATTGAAACGGTGAGCCGTTTTGAGAAGGTGCTGGTAGTATGCCGGGATCGCGGGGAAGTGGCCGCGCACCTCCGGCATGCTGTTCAGGAAAACCTCATCCTGGCCGAATGCCCGAGCAACGATACCTGGGCGCGCGACCACGGCCCCATCACCGTAGAGGAAGATGGGCGGTTGGCCCTGCTCGATTTCATGTTCACCGGATGGGGGCTTAAATTTCCCGCTTATCACGATAACCTCATCACCGGGCGGCTTCATGAGCAGGGCATTTTTGGCCCGTTGCCGCTGCGCCGCCCCGGGCTGGCACTTGAAGGCGGCGGCATAGAAACCGACGGCAAGGGCACGCTTTTGACTACCTCCGAATGCCTGCTCTCTCCGAACCGCAACCCCCACCTCAGCCAGGCGGAGTTGGAGAGCAAACTTACGGAATGGCTGGGCGTGGATCATTTCCTCTGGTTGCACCACGGTTACCTCGCCGGCGACGACACCGATTCCCACATCGACACGTTGGCCCGGCTATGCCCTGACGACACCATCGCCTACGTCCGCTGCGACAGGCCGGAAGACGAACACTTCCGTGCCCTGCAGGCTATGGAAGAGGAATTGCGGCCCTTCCGCACCCGCGAGGGGCGGCCCTTCACGCTCGTCCCCCTGCCCTGGCCTGATGCCTGCTATGCCGCCGACGGCCACCGCCTGCCGGCCACTTACGCCAATTTCCTGATCATCAACGGGGCGGTGCTGGCCCCTACCTATGATGTGCCGCAGGATGAAGAAGCCCTGGCCGCCCTGGCCCGCTGCTTTCCGGGACGGGAAATTGCCGGCGTCAACTGCCGGGCGCTGATCGAACAACATGGCTCCCTGCATTGTATCAGTATGCAGTATCCGGAAGGGGTGGTGTAGGGTTTGTGTATCAGTGTATCAGTGTATCAGTGTATCAGTGTATCAGTGTAAAACCATGGGAAACCAGTTTTTTAAATACATACTACCCGACAAATGAAAAAACTCAGGATAGGCCTGGTACAACAGGCCAACGCCGATGACCGGCGGGCCAATGTGGAAAAAAGCCTGGCAGGCATCCGCGAATGTGCCGGCAAGGGCGCTCAGCTGGTGGTATTGCAGGAACTGCACACCGGCATCTACTTCTGCCAGGCGGAAGATACCCGAAAGTTCGAAATGGCGGAACCCATACCCGGGCCTTCCACCGGGGAGTTCGGGCAGTTGGCCCGGGATCTGGGCATCGTCCTGGTAACCAGCCTGTTCGAACGGCGTGCGCCGGGCATTTACCACAATACGGCCGTGGTGCTGGAACGCGACGGTTCCATCGCCGGGCGGTACCGCAAGATGCACATACCGGACGACCCGGCCTATTATGAGAAATTCTACTTCACGCCGGGAGATATAGGCTTCCGGCCTATCGACACCTCTGTTGGCCGGCTGGGAGTGCTCGTCTGCTGGGACCAGTGGTACCCCGAAGCGGCCCGCCTGATGGCCCTGGCCGGGGCGGAACTGCTGCTCTACCCGACGGCCATCGGCTACGAGAGCACCGACCCGCAGGAAGAAAAAGGCCGCCAGTTCGGCGCCTGGCAAACCATTCAGCGGGGGCACGCGGTGGCCAACGGCCTGCCGGTGGTTGTCGTCAACCGCACCGGCTATGAGCCCGACTGGAGTGAAGTTACCGGAGGCATACAGTTCTGGGGGCAGAGCTTCGTGGCCGGCCCCCAGGGGGAACTCCTCTACCAGGCGCCGGCCGATGAGGAAGTAAACGCCGTAGTGGAGGTCGACAAACAGCGGACCGAAGAGGTGCGCCGCATCTGGCCCTTCTTCCGCGACCGCCGTATCGATGCCTATAAAGGCCTGCTGAAACGGTATATCGACTAATATATTCCCGCCGGCGAGGAACAAAAAATTTCCTTAGTCCGTTCTTATTTCATAATTTTCCGCTCCATAATTTCAGGAGGAGTGCCGGAGTG
>CAZAXA010000827.1:0-2198 GCA_964488965.1 uncultured Phaeodactylibacter sp.
CCACACACTAACCCTACAAAAACCTCATCATAACGCGGGCGCCCGCAGGAGCTATGGCCCGGGGCGCCGTCAGGAACATATAGCCGAACAGGTCGCCTTTTTCCGGGTCGGTGAAAGTAGTGACGAAGGCGAGTTCGGCGCCCTGTTCCCCCTTGTAAATCCAGTGGCGCCCTGCCGTATCCCGCACGGTTTCAAAATCAAATAAGAGCGCGCCGTTCACCTCCAGGGAGAACGCCATGGGCTTATCTCCTGTCATTTTGGCCAGGCCGGCTTCCCAGAGGAAAGTCTGTTTTTCTTCACTGCCGGCAGGCATGGGATCCGTCTCGAATTCGACCCCTTTTTCCTCGCCCGGGGCCTGCAGAAAGAGGGCTATCGCGCCGTCCTTCAGGTTGGGCAGAAAATCGAGGCGCTCGCCGGCCAGAGGGGTGGCAAAGCCCTGGGTGAAAGTTGCCGAGCGAACGGGCCAGAGATCAGTTAAGAACTCCTTTTGCTGAGCAGTCAGATTCACCAGGGTAATGGCGGCTAAGAACAACAGAACAGGGCGGAGGGGCATGGCATTGAAATTTAAAGGTTAAGAACGGTGAAGCTTCCAAAGGGTATGGCCCTTAAAGTTTCAACCGGATGAAACGAGGGCGGCAAAACTGGGCGTCGTCGAGAATATCCACGAAAAAATCGAAGGAGTTGACGTTGTAGCTGATCAGCAGCTCTCCAGGGGCGGAAAGGTGAGGGTAGCCTTTGGCATTATAGACAAAGTAATCGATGTCTTCATCCACTTCCGGGCAGCGCCAGATTTCTTTTGCGGGGAAAAAGGGGCCGACCGGGCTTTTGGCTGTCTGAACGGCCACTTCCGGCATCATGCCGTAGCGCTGGTGGGCCAGCAAATAGCGCCCATCGGGCAGCGGGCTGAGGCTGAGTTCGTGGGAAACACTGTTTGTTACGGAGGCCACTGCATTTTTGTCTGCCGTCCACTCCCTGCCGTTCCAGAATTCCCAGGCGGCGAAATCTTCAAAGGAACCTGGCAGGGTGCGGGCTACGTACAGGCCCAGGTGCAGGCCGGCGACGCCGTAAACATAGATATAGCCGTCGGGGGCCGGCGCGCCGGCAGAGGCTGTATTGACGAAGACGCCGCTGCCAAAGCTTAGCTTTGCCGAGCCGTCCGGGAGGGGAAAAAACAAGGGCGTATCCAGTTGCCGCTGCTCCCGGAATGGCGGCTCGCTGCCCGGCGGGATGGCGATGAGGGAGACGCCCGTCTGTTCGAATTCGAAAAAGGAGCCCGTAGGGACGTCCTGTACGCGATAGGCGAAAATGTACAGGGTGCTGTCGGCGTCCACATTCACGAAACCGTCGCCCAGCCAGTAGTATTCGCCGGGGCGGGTGTTGGGCGTCCGGGGTTCGAAGAGGGAAGCGGGAGCGCCCTTTTCATCTTTCGGCCAGTAGAATTCGAACTTTTCCTCCACCGGCTCGCGGCCCTCCAGTAAGGCCGCCAGGTTGTGGATCATCTTGAAGCCGCCTTTTTTAACCTTGCCGTCCCTCGTCTCGCCGATCACGGAATCGCTGAAGATGAAGAGGGTCCTGGTTTGCGGGCCGGCAGGTACGAACTCCTTGCCGTCCAGAGGAATTCCGAAAATCCCGTCGCCGCCGAACCAGCCGGACTGCCGGAAGAAGAGCGCATTCCAATCCGCCGCATAAGCGGAGATGGATTTAGCCTCCGATTGATTATCTTGGCCGGGTGATTGAAGAGCGCCGTGCCGGGCGCATCCCTGAAACAGGAAGACGGGAAAAAAGAGGAGCATTATGCTCTGGCTGAATAGGCGAATTTTCATAAAGTAGAGCTGTTTTTAAGCGTGATAAGCAGGCGAACAATACTAAAATTAAAAAAAGCTTTCATTATGTATGGCATGATCCCGGATTATGGATTGGAAAGGGTGAAAAAAGTACTGTTGTTTATCCTTATTTTTGCTTCTGCCGTTCAGCCTGCTCATTCCAAAGCCCGCCTTCACCAATTATTCGGCAACCACATGGTCCTTCAGCGCGATGTGGAGGCGCCCGTCTGGGGCTGGGCAAATCCCGGTGAACACATCCGCCTTACGATCGGCGGCCGTAGGCTGGAGACCAGGGCCGATGAATCCGGCAAATGGAAAATCCTGCTGCCGCCCACTCCGGCAGGAGGGCCTTACACCTTGGCCGTAGAGGCTGAA
>CAZAXA010000828.1:0-2196 GCA_964488965.1 uncultured Phaeodactylibacter sp.
AACTAATCACCGATAATAATCTGCCATTTCCATCATCAGGCCATCGATGAGGTCGTGCCATTTGTAGTGGCGGCCGTTGGTCGTGATAGCGACGGTCACTTCATATTCCGGCATATACAGCAGGATGGCGCGATAATCCATCAGGGCGCCGGTATGGCCCATGTGCTTTATACCATTCTCATCCCAGAGGCGCATGCCCAGGCCGTAGTGGTCGCCGCCAACGGAAGCGCCGATATCTCTGGCCATTTCCTGCAGGGAAACTTCGCTGACCAGCTTGCCGGTAAACAGGGCATGGCCGAAGCGAGCCATATCGCCGGGGGTGGATACGATGGCGCCGGCAGCGCCGACGGCCGACTGGTGGTACTCGTAAGCGCGGGCATTCTCGGCAAGGCTGTCGATGTGGTGGCGGCGCGTACTGAAATCGTCATAAAGGGTCTGCTTCAGCCCGAGAGGGTCGAAAATGTATTCCTTGTAGGCCTCGCCCAGCGGCTTTTCCAGCACTTTCTCGACGAGTTCCCCCAGTAGGTAGAAGCCGGTATTGGAGTAAGCATAACCCTGGCCGGGCCTGAAACGCGCGTGCCTGCGGGAAGCGAAATAGTGGATATCGCCGGGTTTCCAGGTGCGATATTCCCAGTTGCCGCGGTAAAAAGACGGGTGGTTAAGGTGGTCGATGACGCCGGCCGTATGGCTGAGCAACTGCCTGATGGTGATCTCCTTGCCGTAAGGTATGTTGTCGAGGGGCAGGTGATCGTATAATTTATCATCCAGTTGAAAGCGCCCTTCCTCCACGAGGCGGAGGATGAGGGCGGAAGTGAAAAGCTTGCTGACACTGGCAATGCGGTATCGGTGGTTGGAATCTACCGGCTCATCGCGGCGGGGGTTGCTCCGCCCCATGGTTGCCGTGTAGAGGGCGCCGTCCGGCGTTACGATGGCCGCCGAAGCCCCGGGCAACTCTTTGGTTTCTTTCTGATAGAGGCTGGTGAAAGCTTCGTTGAGGTGTTGCCGGGCAGAATGGCCGTATTTTACGTCCAGGCTGATCATTTTAGTACGCACCACCCGGCCGTCGTCCGCTTTGATGGTGATCACATACTCGCCCTTATCGGCACGCCCGGGATTGCCGTACAGTTGTACCAGGTAAGGGTCGAAAGTCAGCCACGCCGGAAGGTTATGGGCCGTGATCTTCAGCAGGTCGTCATCGATATCTTCCACATCGATATCCAGCTCAAACGGAGATTCGGTAAAGGCCTGAATATAGCTGCCCTGCGGCTCCACGAAGATGGGAGGCGTGTTGGAGGGGTCTGCGATCGCAATGATCAGGCAGGACAAGGCTAAGGTAAAGACTGCCAGGGGCCAACGAATGTGTTTCATAGCTGCCGCCAGAATTTTACAATTGGGTTAATAACTACAACCAGAAGGAAATTGATCCCGAATTTCCGAACACATATATACGAAATATCTAACGTTGATCACAGCATTTGGTTACAGAAAAATATCGGTTCCGGCCCTTATTTTAACATTTTTGTGTTGTTAAACCGGCATTGGCCAGAAATATCCGGCGTCTGCAAATATATTGTTAAGCCAGGGGGGAAGACGTTTCCGAATTTACAAGGTACGAGGCTGGAAAGGAACCCTGATGTGGATGGGGCCGCCGTTTGGCTTCATGGCTATATTGTTAAATGGTGATATTGCCTGGCCCGCCGCCCCTATCTACCGTTCCCTAATTTATAGGCGCCATTCCCTGCCCGAAAATGGCCTTACGTACATTGGCCGGGATTCTTTGGCCTTTACCCTTTATATTGGCCTCAGTTTTCTCATAGTATGTTTGTTTGAACCTCCTGCACCCATCCCTTCGGTGCAGGCTTTTTTTTGCCCATACCTCACCTGTGTCCGCTCCGTAAACTAAGCCGCCGCCACCACTGCCCTACTCCGGAACGCCGCTGCCTAAGTAGCGCTTTGATCCATATTATTAAGGCTTAACTTGCGTACAGTTTTCTCATAGTATGTTTGTTCTGCCTACGCCTGTAAACTCCGGGCGTAGGTTTTTTTTTCCCCTTCCTTACCATTTTCTCGCAGAATAA
Source organism: uncultured Phaeodactylibacter sp. (assembly GCA_964488965.1). Taxonomy (GTDB): domain Bacteria; phylum Bacteroidota; class Bacteroidia; order Chitinophagales; family Saprospiraceae; genus JACJXW01. The sequence continues at coordinate 2,079 of CAZAXA010000828.1, forward strand.
CACCATACCATAGGCCGTATTACCCGGAAAATAAATTCTTATAAATGAAAACCAATATAGGTATATCTTTGAATGTGTAGTTTTCTCATAGTATGTTAGTGCTCCTACATCCGAACAG
>CAZAXA010000829.1:0-2194 GCA_964488965.1 uncultured Phaeodactylibacter sp.
CCTCAAACCGGTGCAACAATCAAGATCGCGGCTAAGAATGTTGTGAAGTTCAAGCCCGGTAAAGAAATCTCTGACGCTGTTAACTAAGCAGCACCCATAAAATCCGAAAGGGAAGGGCAACCTGAGAGGTCAGGTTGCCCTTTTTCGTAGCAATAAACTTAACCATGACCATGAAATTCGGCACCAAAGTCATCCACGCAGGCATAGAGCCTGACCCCGGTACCGGCGCAGTAATGACGCCGATCTACCAGACATCCACCTACGCGCAGGCCGCCCCCGGGCAGCACAAGGGCTATGAATACGCCCGAACGCAGAACCCCACCCGCTCGGCCCTGGAAAAGAACCTCGCCGCCCTGGAGGATGGGCGCTTCGGCATCTGCTTCAGCAGCGGCATGGCCGCTATGGACGCAGTGATGAAACTGCTTCATCCCGGCGACGAGATCATCTCCACCAACGACCTCTACGGCGGCTCCTACCGCCTGATGGTGCGCATCTACCAGAAATTCGGCATCAAGGCCCACTTCGTTCAAATGAGCAACCTGGAGGAAGTCCGCGCCAGGATCAACGGCAAAACGCGCCTGCTCTGGATCGAAACGCCTACCAACCCCATGCTGAATATTGTCGATATCGAACAAATCTGCGCCCTGGCGAACAAACACGGCATTCTCACCTGTGTCGACAACACCTTCGCCTCCCCCTACCTCCAGACGCCGCTCAGCCTGGGCGCCGGCCTGGCGCTGCATTCGGCCACCAAATACCTCGGCGGCCATTCCGACGTAGTGCATGGCGCCATCGTCACCAGGGATGAACAGTTGGCCGAACAGCTCCACTTCATCCAGAACGCCGCCGGCGCCGTGCCGGGCCCACAGGATTGCTTCCTGGTCCTGCGCGGCATCAAGACCCTTCACCTGCGCGTGGAGCGCGCCTGCCAGAATGCCGAACGCATCGCCCACTTCCTGAAAGAGCACCCGCGCGTCTCCAAAGTTTACTATCCCGGCTTCCCGGGCCACCCGGGCCATGAGGTGGCCAAAAAGCAAATGCGCCACTTCGGCGCTATGGTTTCCTTCGGCCTGGCAGATGATAACTACGCCGCTGCCGAAAAGGTGCTCAGCAATACCCGCCTCTTCACCCTGGCCGAGTCGCTGGGCGGTGTAGAATCCCTCATCGGCCATCCCGCTTCGATGACGCATGCGTCCATTCCCCGGGAAGAAAGGATGAAAGTAGGGCTGACCGATTCGCTGATCCGGCTGAGTATGGGCGTTGAGGACGTGGAAGACCTGATCGAAGACCTGGAGCAGGCGCTGAGGTTGTAAACGGCGGGTTGGAAGTCATTCTGTGATGTGGCAAAGGCGTTGAGAAAATATCAGAGGCAGTTTGGTTTCAGAGCGTACATTTGCATTTCTCCGGAAGGCAAAATTTTATTAGTTTACAGTGGCAAAATTTTCACTCAACTAAAACCAACCTAATCATGAATTTGATCTACTGGCTTCTCATCGGCCTGGCGGCAGGCGCTATAGCAAAAATGCTGACCCCTCAACAGGAAAAAGGCGGCTGGATTTCTTCGGCAATCATTGGCATCGTCGGTTCCATCGTGGGAGGCTTCGCTGCCGGCCTGATCGGCATTGCCAGCAAGGGCCTGCTCGGCAGCCTGATCATTGCTACGGCCGGCGCGTTCCTGGTACTCTTCATCTACCACCGCTATCTGGCGGATAAGCTGAACCTGCCGATATAAGGCCCGCGCAATTCCAAGGCTTTCCGGCGGCGCCGGGAAACGCCTTGGAATTGCCCTTTTGGCTCCTCCCATGAGCGAACGCCGCCTCATGATTGTTCTTCCGGCAGGCCTCCTGCTGCTGATCACCCCTCTGGCAGCTCCGCCGCCAGCCGCCCCTCCAACTTCCCGAACGGGAAAAATTCCGGGCTGAACCTGCCTGCCATGCCCCGCTCCGTCCCGAACTTATCCCTATCTTTGATGATCATTCCGAACAAGCTTTGAAACTTCAGCCTATGAAAAACCTGTTTTCTGTCTTTTTGCTCCTGTTTTCTCATACGCTCATCGCCGCCCAGCTGCCCCCCGGCTTCGCTGAAGAAATGATCGCCGAAGGGCTGGACCCCACGGCCATGGCCGCCGCTCCCGACGGGAGGATATTCATCACACAGAAAAACGGCAGTATCCTCGTGGTAGAGAACGGGGTAT
>CAZAXA010000830.1:0-2180 GCA_964488965.1 uncultured Phaeodactylibacter sp.
TGCCGGTGACCTCCTCGGTGACGGTGTGTTCCACCTGGATGCGCGGATTGACCTCGATGAAGTATATATTCTCGTTGCGGTCGACCAGGAACTCTACGGTGCCGGCATTGTTGTAACCGACCTCCCGCGCCAGGGCCAGGGCGTAAGCGTAAAGTTTGTCTTTGATCTTCTGCCTGAGGGTTATGGCGGGGGCCACTTCCACCACCTTCTGGAACCGGCGCTGCACCGAGCAGTCGCGCTCGAAGAGATGTATGATATTGCCGTGCTGGTCGCCCAGGATTTGCACCTCGATATGTTTGGGGTTGTCGATGAACTTTTCGAGGAAGACGGTGTCATCGCCAAAGGCGGTTTTAGCTTCTCCCCGAGCCTCATGATACAGGTCTTTCAGCGCCTTTTCCTCCCGGACTACCCGCATTCCCCTGCCGCCGCCCCCGGCGGCCGCTTTGACTACCACGGGAAAGCCGATGCGTTTGGCCTCTTCCAAAGCAATGCCGGCATCGGTAAGCGGCTTTTGGCTGTCCTCGATGATGGGTACCTTTACGCGCCGGGCCAGCGCTTTGGCCGCCACCTTGTCGCCCAGTTCTTCCATAACTTCCGGCGCCGGGCCGATGAAGGCGATGCCTTCCTCCCGGCAGCGGCGGGCAAACTGCACGTTTTCCGAAAGGAAGCCGTAGCCGGGGTGAATGGCGTCGACGCCGTTCTCTTTGGCTACGGTAATGACCTCCCCGATGTCCAGATACGGCTTCAGCGGCTCGTTATCCGGGCCGATCTGGTAGGCCTCGTCGGCCTTGTAGCGGTGCAGGGAATAACGGTCTTCCCAGGTATAGATGGCGACGGTGCGCAGGTTGAGCTCGGAGGCGGCGCGCAATACGCGGATGGCGATCTCCCCGCGGTTGGCGACCATGAGTTTTTGAAAACGCTTCTTCTTCGGTTGCATTCGTTCCTGGATTAGCAAGAAAATGGATTTGGCTTGTATTGGCAGGGAAAGTGCAGGCGGGGCAAAAGATACGCAACTGCGGGCAAATGGAGAAGAAGGGGAGAAATAATTGTAGGTGGAATTCCATATCCCGGCCGGCCTTTGTCTTTTCGGAAGGGGTGAGAGGGTATATTTCAAGTACCTGATCTGAGCGCCTGGGTACTGCAGGAGTGAAATTCACATAATTTTTTTATCAAACCCCGTATCTTGCCCCTAAAAACAGCCTCTATCTTGAGTGAACGCAACGCAACAGAACAACTAAAAGCATTATTCCACCGCTTTCAACCCATGCTGGTGGCTTATGCCAACCAGTACCTCCGCTCGGAAGAGGACGCGCGGGAGGCCGTGCAGGATGTGTTCCTCGGCGTATGGAACAACCGGGGCCATCTTCAACTGGACGATTCGCTGCGGCCTTATCTGTTTACTGCCACCCGCAACAAGGCTCTGAACTATCTGGAGAAGCGAAAAATGCAATCCGTCCCTCTGGAGGCCGTGGCCCATCAGGAAGGCCACTTGCCGGGCGCCGAAGCCCGGCTGCAGGCCGAAGAAACCCGGGCCATCATTTTCGATGAGGTGAACCGCCTGCCGGAACGCTGCCGGGAGGTCTTCCTGCTCAGCCGCCGGGAGGGGCTTTCCTACAAAGAGATCGCCGGCCAGCTGGGCCTTTCTGAAAAGACGGTGGAAAACCAGGTCAGTATTGCCCTGAAGCGCCTGCGGGCCAGGGTCTTCGGCGAGGGAGAAAGCGGTACGCTGGCCTCGATGCTCTGGCTGCTTTTACTGCTTTTTTTGCTCGAAAAAACAGGCCTTCTCCTTGGGGGAGGCCCTTATCAATCCGGTAGTTAACCATGATGGATAAGCACAATGACATAGAAGCCATTATTGTCAGATCGCTGCAGGGCCAGGCCAGCAGGGCGGAAGAACAAGCCCTGCAGGAATGGCTGGGCGAAGGGCCGGAACAAGGCCGGCGGTACGAGCAGGTGAAAAGCCTGTGGGAGGCTGCCGGAGAGGTGGACTTCAGCCTCGATCCCGATACCGGCCGCGAGTGGGAACGGCTGGCTGCCCGCCTGCCGCCCGCAGGAAGAACGGCGGGCGTGAAGGCGCTGCGGTTCCCCGCCTGGCGCTTTGCGGCTGCGGCAGTGGTATTGGCGGGCCTGCTGGGGCTGCTCGTCCTGTATTTCGGCGGGCCGGGCGGGCCGGCGGTGGC
>CAZAXA010000831.1:0-2172 GCA_964488965.1 uncultured Phaeodactylibacter sp.
GCCAATCTGAAGGAACTCTATCTCACAGGCAACCGCATCCCGGTCCTTCCGGATTCATTCTGGCAGTTGGGCAAATTGGAGGACCTGGCCCTCTCCCTCATGCCTTCCTGCAATGCCCTGCCCGAGGAATTAGGCCGGCTGTCCAGCATTAAAAGGCTGTTTCTCTATGGGAATGGGATCAGCGTATTGCCCGGCAGCATTACAAACCTGATTCACCTGGAATGGTTATTTGTCCAGAATAACGAGATAGAGGCGCTGCCTCCCGGCTTTGAAAAGCTGAAAAAACTCGAAAGGCTGGACATCCGGAACAACCCGGTAAAGAACCTCGAAGCCACGCTGACAAAGATGGCTGCCCCGCCAGTGATTTATTAGCCGGTATTCGGTAAAAATCCGGCTTGTGTTACCAGCGTAACACTGAAAAATAATGCCCCTTCCTACCTTTGCCTGTATAGAAAACACATAACAAGCCAGTAAAATTGATATGTTTATGGCCTGCCCAATCTGTAATCAGGATAACGGCCCATTAATCCATCACTTTCACGGGATTCAGGACGAGCCGGTAACTGCAGCATTAGAACAGGAAGCCCCGGGTTGGCAACCTGCCGTCGGCGCCTGCGCCCGTTGCGTCGACCAGGCTCAGCTCAGCCAATGGGAGAGAAGCCGGGAGCAGCGTTTTGAGGGAGATGTAGCGGGCGGTTATTGGATACTTCCCATCCCGCAGCGGCTCACCGCTCACCCGGGGTATAGCGGCAAGGGGGTTACGATTTGTTTTATAGACAGTGGGTTTTATCCGCATCCGGATCTGTGTTATCCCGAAAACCGCATCATCAAAATGCTCGATATTCACCGGCCGGAACAAGACGTGGCCGCCGAATGGGCGCTTCCGCATCCGCACAGCTGGCATGGGACGATGACTTCGGTGGTTGGCGCAGGGGCCGGAACCTTGTCCAATGGCACATACCGCAGCCTGGCGCCTGAGGCGCGCCTGGTATTGATAAAAGTGATGGATGAACGAGGCGCGATCAGCGGAGCATCCATTGCCGCCGCCCTGAAATGGGTGGCGGCGCATCACGAAAAATACGGAATACGGATCGTCAGCCTGTCTGTGACGGATGATTGGGCAAGGCCCTACCGGGAAAGTGAAGTGGATCTCGCCATCGAGCAGTTGGTGTCTTTAGGTATCAACGTGGCGGCTGCTGCAGGCAACGACACTGGGTCGGATGTCAAAGCGCCGGCCAACAGCCCGCACGCGATCACCGTCGGCGGCCTGGATGATGCCAACACCCTGCATCCCTTGACGCATTCGCTGTATCATTCGGCCTTCGGCCTCACTGCCGACCATACCTCAAAACCCGAATTGATCGCTCCTGCCATCTGGCTGCCGGCGCCTATCCTGCCTGGCACGGCAGAGCAGCGCGAAGCGAGCGCCTTGTTCGCCATAAAAAATGCCCCGGAGAAATACCGGAAAGCGGTTGCCGCCAATTTGCTCTACCGCACCCCGCTGCCGGGAAACCTGTTGTCGGCGCCTCTGGCCCAATTGGACAAGGCCATAGCCGAACGGATAGAAAAGGCCAGATACATATCGCCGCATTACCAGCATTCGGATGGCACCTCCTTTGCAGCTCCTGTTGTCAGCAGCGTTATTGCCCAGATGCTGGAAGCCAACCCCACTCTAAATCCGGCGGATATACGCGAACTATTATTGCGCACAGCGCGCAAATTGCCCGGGTTTCCGGAACAGCGCCAGGGTTATGGCGTCATTCATCCCCTCAGCGCCGTTTATCACGCCGAACGGGAACGCCATCCCTTTCCACCCTATTTTAACCCGGTCATTGACTACGAAAAGCGTACAATCCAATTTCACTGCCATGACGAAACTGCCGGCCGGGTGGCGGTTTCCGGTTCTTTTAATAGCTGGCAGGAACCTGCGCTCTCCTTGAGGAAAGCAGGTATCCATCATTGGGAAGGGACAACTGCCGTTTTTCCGAAAGGTAAATATGCCTACAAATATGTGGCGGATGGAAAGGAGTGGCGCAGCGATATGCGCAACCTTTTCCGGGAGCCCGACGGCCTGGGTGGATTTAACAGCCTGATATTCATAGAAGATTAAAAAAATTAGGCTATCCATCTAAGGTTGGACAGAGAAGCAGGAATATAGATTCCTGCGCTTTT
>CAZAXA010000832.1:0-2170 GCA_964488965.1 uncultured Phaeodactylibacter sp.
TAACCAGATTAACCAGAAGAGCCTATGCTAGATAACCTGACCCTGAAAGAGCCCGTCAATACGGAGGGCGAACTCTCCCGGGAATCCATCCTCCGGGACTTTGAGATTTGTTGCATCAGCCGGGAAGCCAGCCTGCTGGCCCGAAGGGAAGTGCTCACCGGAAAGGCCAAGTTCGGCATCATAGGCGACGGCAAGGAAGTGCCTCAGGTGGCCATGGCCCGGGCCTTCCGCAAGGGAGACTGGCGCAGCGGCTACTACCGCGACCAGACCTTCATCTTTGCCCTGGGCCTTTCCACGGTTGAAGAATTCTTCGCCCAGTTGTACGCCGATGCCGACAACGACCCCTTCTCCGGCGGCCGGCAGATGAACAGCCATTTCGCTACCCCCACCATCAATGAGAAGGGAGAATGGGCCAACCATGCCGATTCCTGCAACATCAGCTCCGATATATCCGGCACCGGCGGGCAGATGGCCCGCGCCCTGGGCCTGGCCCTGGCCTCCAGGAAATACCGGGAAGATGAAACGCTGGACAGCCGGTCGAAGTTCTCGAATGCGGGTAACGAGGTGTGTTTCTGCACCATCGGCGATGCCTCCACTTCCGAGGGCATCTTCTGGGAAACCGTAAACGCCGCAGCTGTCCTTCAGGCGCCTCTGGCTATCTCCGTCTGGGATGACGGTTACGGCATATCCGTACCCATCGAATACCAGACGGCCAAAAGCAGCATTTCCAAAGCCCTGGCGGGATTTCAGGCCGAAGAGGGCGATAAAACGGGCATCGACATCTATACGGCCAAGGCATGGGATTATCCCGGCCTGGTCAGGATATACGCCGATGGGATCGCCAAAACCCGCCAAACCCATACCCCCTCCCTTTTCCACATCCAGGAAGTGACCCAGCCCCAGGGGCATTCCACCTCCGGCTCCCATGAGCGTTACAAGTCCAGGGAACGCCTTCAGTGGGAACAGGATATGGACTGCATCCTGCACATGGGCCAGTGGATGGTGAGAGAGGGCATCGCTACCGAAGAAGAAACAGAGGCGATAAAGCAGGAAGCCAAAGTTTACGTCAGGCAATGCCGCGACCGGGCGTGGAAGGCCTTCAACGCCCCCGCCAAAGAACGCCTCCGCCAACTGCAGGGCATCTACGCTCTGATCCCCGATGGCGACAGCCATACGGACGCCATTAAAAAGGAACTGAAAGGCCTCATGAACCCGCTCCTCAGCGAACTGGCCCAGAATGCCCGGCAGATGTACTACCGGCTGATGGGCGCCGGCCAGCCCGCCGAGCAGCAACTGACCGAATGGCTCGGCAACGTAAACCGGCTCGCCCACCGGCGGTATCATACGCACCTTTACAGCAATTCTCCGGCCTCCGCTCTGAAAGTGCCGGTAGTGCAGCCCCGCTTCCCCGAAAAGCCGCAGATGAAGAACGGCTATGAAATCCTGAATGCTTTCTTCGACAAGGCGCTGGAGCGGCATCCCGAACTCTTTGCCTTCGGCGAAGACGTGGGGCGGATCGGCGGCGTCAACCAGGGCTTCGCCGGCCTGCAGAAAAAGTACGGCGAGGCAAGGGTGTTCGATACCGGCATCCGGGAGGCCACCATCATGGGGCAGGCCATCGGCATGGCTATGCGCGGCCTGCGGCCTATCGCCGAGATCCAGTATCTCGATTATCTGATTTATGGCCTGCAACCCCTTATGGACGACCTGGCCACCCTGCGCTACCGTAGCAACGGCCAGCAGCAGGCGCCGGCCATCATCCGCACCCGGGGGCACCGGCTGGAAGGCATCTGGCATGCCGGCTCGCCGCTGGGCATGGCCATCAATTCCCTGCGGGGCATGTACGTGTGCGTCCCCCGCGATATGACGCAGGCCGCCGGCATGTACAATACCCTCCTGCAATCCGACGACCCGGGGCTGGTCATCGAATGCCTCAACGGCTATCGCCTCAAGGAACCCGCGCCGGAAAATATCGGCGAATACACCGTGCCGCTGGGTATGCCGGAGGTGCTGCAGGAAGGTACGGATATCACTCTGGCGACTTACGGCTCCTGCGTGCGCATCGCGCAGGCCGGCATCAGGCTGCTGGAAAAACACGGCATTTCCGTGGAACTGGTCGATGTGCAGACCCTGCTGCCCTTCGACCTGGAGCACCGCATCGCGGCATCCC
>CAZAXA010000833.1:0-2170 GCA_964488965.1 uncultured Phaeodactylibacter sp.
TAATGCCCAATGCCCCGATTACTTTTGAACACCTTATCCGCAAAGCAATACGTAAACAAACGGCCATGACATGTCAGGATCAGAGCTAAACAAATACAGCAAACGGATCACTCAGGACGACACCTTGCCCGGCGCCCAGGCCATGCTATATGGCGTCGGGCTGACGGAAGAGGACATGAAAAAGGCGCAGGTGGGCATTGTCAGCACCGGATGGGAAGGCAATACCTGCAACATGCACCTCAACAGCCTTGCCGAACAGGTGAAGCAAGGCGTAATCGATGCCGGCCTGGTCGGCCTGATATTCCACACCATAGGCGTCAGCGACGGCATGTCGATGGGCACCAGCGGCATGCGCTATTCTCTGCCTTCCCGCGATATTATTGCCGATTCGATCGAGACGGTAGCCTCTGCCCAGTGGTACGATGCTATAGCGGCGGTAGTAGGCTGCGATAAGAATATGCCAGGCGCAATGATGGCCCTGGGGCGGCTCAACCGGCCGGGGATACTGGTTTATGGCGGCACTATCAGCCCGGGGCGCTACGGCGGCAAAGTGCTGGACATTGTCTCCGCCTTCGAAGCCCTTGGGCAGCGCTTCGCCGGGGAGATGGAAGAAGAGGACTTCAAAGGCATCGTCCGGAACGCCTGTCCCGGCGCCGGCGCCTGCGGCGGCATGTACACCGCCAACACCATGGCCTCGGCCATCGAAGCTCTCGGCATGAGCCTGCCCTTCAACTCTTCGTACCCCGCCAACATTCCGGAGAAGGTTACGGATACCATGCGGGTCGGCGCCGCCCTCCGCCACCTGCTGGAAAAGGACATCAAACCGCGCGATATCATGGCCCGGGAAGCTTTCGAGAATGCCCTGGCGGTGATCACCGTACTTGGGGGATCCACCAATGCCGTCCTGCACATGATCGCCATTGCCAGGTCCGTAGGCGTGCCGCTCACCATTGACGACTTTCAGCGCATCAGCGACAAGACGCCCTTCCTGGCCGACCTCAAGCCCAGCGGGCGCTACGTCATGGAAGACCTCTACCATGCCGGCGGCGTGCCGGCTGTGATGAAACTGCTGCTGGAGGCCGGCTACCTGCACGGCGATTGCCTCACCGTCACGGGAAAGACAATAGCGGAGAACCTGGCGGAGGCGCCCCCGCTGAAGGAAGGCCAGGAGGTCATCCGGCCGCTCAGCAACCCCATCAAAAAGACCGGCCATATTCAGATTCTGTACGGCAACCTGGCAGAACAGGGCGCGGTGGCCAAGATCACGGGCAAGGAAGGGGAAGTCTTCACCGGCAGGGCGCGGGTTTTTGATGGAGAAGACGCCGCCAACACTGCTATCGGCAACAAGGAACTGCTGCCCGGCGAGGTGGCCGTCATTCGCTACTGTGGCCCCAAAGGCGCCCCGGGCATGCCGGAGATGCTCAAGCCGACCTCCGCCATTATGGGAGAAGGGCTGGGCAAAAAAGTGGCCCTCATCACCGACGGCCGTTTCTCGGGCGGCACTCACGGCTTCGTCGTAGGCCATATCACGCCGGAAGCCCAGGAAGGCGGGCTCATCGCCCTGCTGCGCAACGGTGATGAGATCACCATCGACGCCGTCAACAATACCCTTCATGCCCACCTCAGCGAGCAGGAGATCGCCGGGCGGAGAAAAAACTGGGCGCCGCCGCCCCTCAAAGCGGAAAGCGGGCTGCTCAGGAAATACGCCCGCACCGTATCCCCGGCCAGCGAAGGTTGTGTGACCGATAATTTATAGCATTCTGAATCAAGGATTAAAACTTTCGTTCCATGAAACAGGTGAATCAGCAACTGGGTGAGCCCACCGCAGCAGCGGCAAAAACCAGGGAAAGAATGACAGGAGCAGAAGCAGTGCTGCGTTGCCTGCTGGAAGAAGGCGTGGATACGATCTTCGGCTACCCCGGCGGCGCCATCATGCCCGTTTACGACGCCCTGTTCCACTATCAGGGCAGGCTGCGCCATGTATTGCCCCGCCATGAGCAGGGGGCCATCCACGCTGCAGAGGGCTATGCCCGGGTAACCCGCCGGACGGGCGTCTGCATGGCCACTTCCGGCCCCGGCGCCACCAACCTCATCACGGGCCTGGGAGACGCCATTCTGGATTCCACACCGCTGGTCTGCATTACCGGGCAGGTGTTCTACAAACTGCTTG
>CAZAXA010000834.1:0-2151 GCA_964488965.1 uncultured Phaeodactylibacter sp.
GCCTTCCCACTTCCGCCTTCCCACTTCCGCCTTCCCACTTCCGCCTTCCCACTTCGAAACACGGCTTCGCCCATGATAAGTCGCAGGGGGCTTACCGTTTGGGGCATCAGGGCCGTAGAATCGGAGATACAGCGTAGATAGCTCATTAAAACGATCTGCATGCAAAAAAACGGGCCAGAGTTGAGAATGCCAAATTATTCAGCGGAGAAATTACCGCCCGCCAGTTCCCCATTCTTAAACTCCTTGCCCTTCAGCGCTTTGACCACGGCGTTGTTCTTCAGCATCTGCTGCAGGCGTTCGGCCTGCCCTTCGTGGTGGAGGTCAGTGGCGAGGAAGTCGACCAGGCCGGACTCGAGCAGGAGGAAGGCATTCTCGCGGGTGGGCTTTCCGTAGTAGCCGTCCAGGGAAAGGAGGTTGAGCTGAAATTCGCAGCCGCGGTCCTTGAGTTCCTGGTACTGCTTCAGGTCGCCTTCGAGGAAGAGGTAGCGTTCGGGATGCGCCAGCAGGGGCCGGTAGCCTTTGGTCTGCAGGCGGAAGAGGTAATCGTTGAGCATGGGCGGGGCCGAGATGAAGGACATCTCGACCAGCACGCGCCTGCCGGGCAGGGTGAGCAGTTCGCCCTTGCCGAGTTTGTCGCCAAAACCCTCGTCCATGAGGTATTCGGCGGCGGCCCCGAAGGGAATGTCGTACTCCTTTTCCCGGAGGGCGGCAGTGACTTCGGTTAGTTTTTCGCGAATGGTTTGCGGAGTATTGACATACATCTCCGCCATCACGTGGGGCGTGGTGAAGAGGGTGTGGAAGCCCATGTCCTGCAGCATTTTGATGAGGGCAAGGCTGTGCCCCAGGCTCCGGGCGCCGTCATCGATGCCGGGCAGTAAGTGGGAATGGAGGTCTACTCCGAGAAAGGAGTAGTCCGGTAACCTGCTGCTGTTTTTAAAGAAGTTGAACATGTTCTTTTTAAGCCACTAAATCACCAAAACACAAAAATTCAGAAAGGCCTATTTAGTACGGATTTCGTGCTTTAGTGGCATACACCTAAGCCATTACATGGTAATAACTTTTATACCACTCCACGAACGCGCCGATCCCTTTTTCCAGAGGGGTATCCGGCTTGTAGCCCAGTTCCTTCTCCAGGGAGGAGGTATCGGCGTAGGTCGTTTCCACATCGCCGGGCTGCATGGGCAGGAGCTGCTTGTCGGCCTCCTGGCCCAGGGCCTTTTCGATGGCGCCGATGAAGTCCATCAGGGCGACGGGGCGGCTGTTGCCGATATTGAACACGCGGTAGGGCGCCGGCGAACTCGATGGGTCCGGCGACTGTGGGTCCCAGGCGGCGTTGCCGGCCGGCGGGTTGTCGATAACGCGCATCACGCCCTCGACGATATCGTCGATGTAGGTAAAGTCGCGGCTCATTTCCCCGTGGTTGAATACCTTGATGGGCCTGCCCTGGAGGATGGCGTCGGTAAAGAGGAAGTAGGCCATATCAGGCCGCCCCCAGGGGCCGTAGACGGTGAAGAAGCGCAGGCCGGTAGTGGGCAACCCGAAGAGGTGGCTGTAGGCATGGGCCATCAGCTCGTTGCTCTTCTTGGAAGCGGCATAGAAGGAAACCGGGTGGTCGACGTTGTCTTCGGTACGAAAGGGCGTCCTCTTGTTCAGGCCATAGACGCTGCTGCTGCTGGCGTAGGCCAGGTGGCGGACTTTGTAGCGGCGGCAGCACTCCAGCAGGTTGGCAAAGCCGACGATGTTGCTCTGCACATAGGCCGCCGGGTTTTCGAGGCTGTAGCGGACGCCGGCCTGGGCGGCCAGGTGGCAGACGGCCTCGAAGCGGTGCTCCCGGAAAAGGGCATGCAAAGCGTCGTTGTCTTCCATCTGCAGTTGGACAAACTGGTAGTTGGCATGTTTGCGGCTGTACACCGGCTGCCCGTAGGCCAGCTCGCCAGCCGGAATGCCGGCCTCTTCCAGGCGGCTCAGCTTGAGCTCCGGGTCGTAATAGTCGTTGATGCTGTCCAGCCCGACGACCTCATCGCCGCGCTCCGCCAGGCGGTTGGCCAGATGGAAGCCGATAAAGCCGGCGGTACCTGTAACTAGTATTTTCATTTGATGTTTCTTTGCTTTAGTTGTTCCGGTGTTTCGGTTTTACGGTGTTTCGGTTTT
>CAZAXA010000835.1:0-2137 GCA_964488965.1 uncultured Phaeodactylibacter sp.
ATTCAACCTCAGTTGATGCCCAGGAACGAGCCGATCTGCGGGCCGTACTTGACGGCTATGATGAACGGCCCGGCCGGCGATAAGGCAACCAGCACCTTCAGGACGTTCTTGACAGGCTCGATGATGGGCCCGAAGGTTTCTTTGATCTCGTTCCAGATATCGGAGGCGATGCCTTTGATCCATTCCCAGACGCCCCCCTCCCCATCGGTGCTGATGCCGAGTTGCTCCATGACCCAATCCCAGGCCTCGCCCAGAAAATCCTTGATGGCCTTCCCCCATTCCCAGATCTGGCCGGCCATGGCTTTGATGCCTTCAAAAATGCCGCCGCCGATCTCTTTCAGGGCCTCGAATACCGGGGTAAGGATCAGCGAACTCAATTTCTTGACGAAACCGGCGATCGTATCGAAGGCGGTTTTGAGCGCCTGGATCACCGGATTGTCCGTAAACTGCTGGATCAGGTTGCGGATCGCTTCGATGCCGTTGGCGAAAGCCTCGCAGGATTTCGGATCGCCTGAAAGCACGCCCTGAATAGTCTGGAAAGCCTCCGCCAGGCCTCCCCGGACGTCGCCGGCGATGGCGCTCAGGTCGAGCCCGCCGAGCAGGCCCTGCAGCAAGCCCTCGATGCTTTCGCCGATCGTGCTGGCCAGCATGGCCTTCGGCCCTTTGCGAATGAGCTCGGCCAGTTCCGGGGCGATCCTTTCTATGATCTCCATGAAGAATTCCGCCCCCATTTCCACCACATCTTCAATCCTTTCTCCAGCCCAATCCACTGCGCCGGAAGCCGTCTCCCCTACCCAATCAGCTACGCCGCCCGCCTGTTCTTCCAGCCAGTCTCCCAGGCCGGTTTGTATGTTGGGGACGCCGGCATCCGATTTTTCCTGTTTTGGCTGGATGGAACTCCCGCCCTGCTGCACCGTATGGGCCAGCTCATGCGCCAGCAAATGCTTTCCGCCGCTGGAAATGGGATCGTATTTCCCCCGGTTAAAATAGATGTCCGAACCATGGGTAAAGGCCTGGGCGCCCAGTTCCCGGTTCATCTGTATAGCCTCATCACCGGTATGCACCCGGACGCCGGCGAAGTCGGCGCCGAAGGCCGACTCCATAGACGAGCGGGTATCTGCGGGCAGCGGCGAACCGCCGCCCTTATTGCGCTTCAGGCGGCTTGCCAGATCCGGCGAGGCCTGGGCGCCTCCGCCACTGGACGGGATGCGTTTAGGCTGTATGCTTTCTTCCTCACAGGCAGCGCACTTTTTTTGAACCGTACCCTGTGCGGCGCTGCCGATGCTTAATTTCGGCTGTACTTTGGGAGCGATAACGCCTTCCTTTTCTTTCTTCTCCAATGCGCATTTGGCGCACTTGCGCTGCACGCCGTTTTCCTCCGGCTCTCCGCCGCTTTCAAAGATGGGCTTGCGGCGGACCGGTTTTTCCTTGCCTTTTTTTTCTTCTTCCAGCTTCTCCTCTCCTTCCATTTGGAGGTTGCGGCGCTCATTGGCCGCAGATCGCTGAGCAGGTTTCCCTTCCGCGGCGGCTACCCGCTCCCCTTTGTTTCCAGCCGGCCCGGAAAGCTCCCGGACGACCTGGCCGGCTACGGCCTCGGCTTCCTGCTCGTATTTATCGCCGGACCGGCCGACGGTGAGCTTCGCCTGAACAGGGAGGGAAGTAAAGAACGGGGTGCCGCTCCCATTACCCGGATCGAAAAAAGGCTGGACCGTTGCTGAACCGCTTATCCCTTTGGTTTGAACCTCCGAAAAAAACACACCTTGCCCCTCCTCCCGGAAGACGGGCTGCCGCGCCTCCTCGGATTGGAGGTTTTGGGTGGTGGTTTTTGGTTCGGTGGTTTTCATTTATTCAGTGTCTTCAAGATTATCTAAATAATCAAGAGCATAACAGAAATCTTCTTCAGTCTTTGATGGCCTGTATGTTCCAAGAATAGTCGAAATATTTAGCTCCGATTCTTCTTCCTTGAAATTGATGCCCACAAGCTCTTTTATACTTTCTTCATAAATATCGTAGGTTATGATAATAAGTAGGGACTCAAACTGATTTGAAGAATCCTCTTCAGCTTTTCCCAATGGAGGAACCATGTCAACGCAGGCAGCAAATCCCGAATTGATCAGCTTAAAGGAAATTCCTTTCG
>CAZAXA010000836.1:0-2133 GCA_964488965.1 uncultured Phaeodactylibacter sp.
CCCAGTTGATCCACAATGACCAGATTCACTTCTTCTGCCGGATTATCCAGTTGGAAGCCCAGATGGAGCAGCTCGCCGGTGGGGTTGCCGATAACCGTAAATTTGCCTTCGTCCAGCAGAGGCAGGTCTTTCGTACCTACAGGCACGAAGGGCACCTCGTGCATGCGGATCACCGGCCGCAGGCCGCCGTGGGGCAGGGAGGGGGTGTCGTCGTTCCACCATTCAAAGCCATCCAGTTCGAACTGATAGGTGTCGGCGCCCGGGAAGGCGAGTTCGAATACATTGCCGTAGCTGGCATGGTTCTGTGTGCCGGCAACGGCAAAGGCGGGCGGGAAGAAGTTGTCGTCTTCCAGGCCGTCATGAGAAACCTTCAGCAGGTATGTCTGGTTGGCGTCCAGGGATACGGGAGAGCCGAATTCTATGAAAGTCGTTTCAAAAGGCTCTTCCTCGCCACTGACGTCATAGGTAGCCGAAGCTACCTCTTCGAAATCGAGCGCATCGATAATGCCGTCGGCGTTGTTGTCAAAGTTGCCGTCTCCGTCGGGGTCGGCAGTATGGATGCTGACCACAAACTGCATGCCCGGCGTCAGGTCGGCAGGGTTGGTCAGCACAAAGGAGGCAAAGTTGACCATCGAACCTTCCGTTCCGGTCCGGTACAGGGCGCCGACATTGAAGATCAGGTTGGCCGGGCCCTGATAGGAGGCCACGTTGAGCGAAAGGGAGGCGTTCTCATTGATGTCGCCGTCATCGAGGCGGAAGGTATAGTCGTCCGTCACCTCGAATTCCATGGTGAGGGACTCTGCATCCAGCGGGGTGTCGCCGGCGGCGGTCGCGGCCGTGAACACGACCGTATAGAGGCCTGCCTCGGAAGGCGTATAGCCATCGAAGAAGACCTGGGTTTCGCCGGAGGCGTCGGCGGCGGGAACGGCCAAGGTGTCAACCGTTGCCGTAAGCGTCTCGGTTGACCCTCCGGGAGTAGTGATGGTGGCCGTTACGGTGATATCGAAGATATCTACCGTATCTCTGTTGATCAGGACGAGCTGCATGCTATCCAGCGTGCGCACGTTGCTTTCCGGGGTTCCGTAAGCGTAGGAAACTGCAGCGTCGTACATGTAGCTGTTGAGGATAGTGGCGTTGAGCGTACCAAGGGCGCCCATCAGGCCGTCCAGCACAGCCCAGTCCTCATAGGTCATAAACATGCCGGGAGTGGTGGTGGAATCGCCGACAGCGCCGGCGCCCATCCATACGATCCCGTCGGTGTGCGTACCTACCGTAAGGCCTATGGGCGCCCGGTTGGCAATGATGGTGGCGACAGCGCCCTGGGTTTCGGCATTTCTGATCTTAACGCCAAATTCACAAACGCCGCGGCCGATAATGGCTATCTTGCCGTTGATTTCCTCACCATTTGTAAGGGCTTCACAGCCATAAAAACCCGTTGGCGACCAGGTGTCGTTATCGGTTGGCGCAGTAACCCCGTCAGTTGCCACAACAAGGTCGGCAGTGATCGAACCCGCTGGTATGCGGGGGCCGAAATTGGCGCGTAAAACCTTAAACTCAATGCCTTTAGCTTCCGGGTTGTTAATTCTTACCTTCAACGGCGAGAACTGTGGGACAGATTGCGCCGCAGCGGTGAAAACCATTGCGAAAGCAGCAATCGCGGTAAACAGCATTTTGGTAAAGTTGCTATACATACTAAATCCGTGTTTGGTTATATAATGATAAAATTCCATCCAATGATGCCAGGCATTTTTGAAATGCCTGGCATCATTGGATAATTAACGGTTTACGCTAAACGGCCTTGCCTGTATGCCCAAATCTGTGCGGACGACAAGGTGGTACTGGCCGGCCGGCAGATGGCTGGTGTCAAAACTGGCCTGGGCCTGGTCAAAAACATCGGCCGACCTTTTGTGCAGCACCAACTGGCCCTGAGCATTAAAGGCGTAGTATTCCGTGTATTGGGCCTGTTCTTTGAAGCTCACGTTCACCTGCAGGTGATCGCCGGCCGGGTTGGGGAACAGCGTCATCTCGAATTTGTCCGGCCCGGCAATATCTTTGACACCCACCAGGGGTTGGAAGAAGACGCCGGTTGCGGTGACGATGTTGTTGGTGAAGACGAAGAGGGGCAGGCTTGGC
>CAZAXA010000837.1:0-2130 GCA_964488965.1 uncultured Phaeodactylibacter sp.
GGCGCCGCGATCATTGGATTGGTCCTGCCCGCTGTGGTAGATATCCGCGTAGCCGATCTCGTTGATGGGGTTTGTGCCCCGGATATAGATGTGATGCCAGCTTCCCTTTACGCCCAGTTCGCCACTGATCCGGATCCGGTCCTCCGGTAAACCGACCGCCTTTAGGCCTCCGTCGGGGCCGAGCTTGATGGAGGTGTTTTGCCCCATTTCGATGCGCGTGCCCGGCTCAATGGTCAGATTGCCGTCGATATTCATGTCCTGGGTTCCGGTCAGCTTGTACGGCACATTGATCTTTCGCCAGGTCCGGTCTCCACTGATGCTGGAGGAGTAGACAACAACCTCGATTTTGTTTTCAACATTGCCGGTATAGTCATCCGTGGGCGAAGGAATCCAGATATTCTCCGCGTTGATGCGGAGGGGTACCTGATTATCCACGTAGCTGCTGTTGTTGAGGGTCACATCCGACGTGCCCAAATGGTATACATTCAGGCCATAGGTCAGGCTCTTGTTGAGCCGGCAGTGGTTCAACTCCAGCCGCGCACCCTGCCATGTGCATACGTTCCCACTTACGCTGTTCGCCCAGAAGCCCGTCTGGCCGCCATATTCGACGGTGACGAACTGGAGCTTGTTGAGCGGGCTGCTACTGCGCACCATAATGCCGGCCCAGGCTCCTTTCACCTTGTCAATTCCGGTGAAGACGATCGGCTTTTCGGCCGTACCAACGGCATTGATGGATCCGTCGGTGGCCACATTGAGGCCGCGACCTGATTCAAAGGCGATCACGACACCCGGCTCGATGGTCAATTGGCCGCTTACATTCATGTTGCACCTGATCACGTAGTCAATCGGTTTGTCGGGGTCGTCGGTCAGCGTACGCGTGACATCCAGGTCGCCGCACGACAGCTCGACCGGATCACCGCCGGTGGGCTCCGTCGGATCATCGTCATCCTTGCTGCAGGCCGTGACCAGCACGACAGCCAGGAGAAAAAAAGTGAGCATCGGGTGGATGGTAATCAATCTGTCAATCGTATTCATGGCATAACGGCTTATTCGTTCCGCAAACCTAGTGGCACCAGGAGGTCACCATTTCAGGGGATACCCTGAGGTTTCACCGGTCGGGTATTGATTTTTGGATACCTTTGAAAGGAACCCATATGATTAGGGATGTTCAGATCTGCGGTATGGATTCTTGCCTGTTTGTTTGCGTTTCCGGGGATTGGCGGGGCCCAGTCCGTGTCTGCAGCGCTGTGGGCGGAGGCCAATGCGTGCCAGGATAAAGATTCGCTCAGCCGGTTGTTTGGACGTGCAATGGAGCAAGCATGGGCGGAAGGCAGACAATCGAGGCCTGATTCCATCATGTTCGATCTGGGCAAGCGCTTTGTGGAGCTGGGCATGCTGGACAGTGCCCGCCACGTGGCTCGCCGCGCCATCCGGCAACAGGATTCCAGAATACCCAACGGATTGCTTGCCGGATTTTACAATATGCTGGCGATCACGTATCACCACCAGCAAAGCCTGGACTCCGCGCAAACCTATTACCTGAAGGCGGTTGATTTGTTTGAACGGCAAGGGGACACGCTCAGGGCCGCTTCCATTCGGTTTAACATCGGCAACGTATATCTGCAATTGAGGGATTGGCCGCAGGCCGATGCGATGTTCCGTCACCTGTTGGAGGCCATTAACCAAACGAAAGACTCGACGTATTTGGCCGGTGTCTATGCAGCGTTGTCCTCGACAGCTTTTGAGATGGGCCGGCTGGATGTTTCATCGCAGTATGCCAACAGGGGGCTGGACATCGCCCGAAGACGGCGCGATCCGCTCGGGGAGATGCTGTCGTTGCGACAGCTCGGGAATCTGTCCCTTCAGGCCGGACAACCGGAGATCGCGCTGACCTATTTCCTGGAGACCGCTGACTGGGCGGAGAAATTGGGTGTCCCCTATTACAAGGCACTTGCCCAGCTGGGCCTGGCGGAAGCCTATGCTGCATTGCACCAGTATCCGCAGGCCATTGCCGCCGCACAAAACTCACTGGACCATGCGCAGGATCCAGGCTATATGACACAGCTCCCGACGGTGTATCAGTTACTCTCGGACGCGCATCGGAAGCTGGGCAAATACAAGGAGGCGCTG
>CAZAXA010000838.1:0-2120 GCA_964488965.1 uncultured Phaeodactylibacter sp.
TCATCCCTTCGCGAAGTTTGAAGTTGGAGACCGACTTGCGGGCCTTGGTCGGCACGGCGCGCTGCCCGGCAATGAGGGAAACCTCCTCCAGGGCATTATCCACCATCTTCTTATCCTGGGTCGCTTCGCCTACACCCTGGTTGATGCAGATTTTGGTAATCCGGGGAACTTCCATTATAGAACCATACTGGAACTGTTCCATCAGGGCGGGCGCCACTTCTTCGCGATATTTCTTCTTGAGTCTGGGTATATAGCTCATTACTTAATAATTTCGCCGGATTTTTTGGAATAACGGACCAATTTACCGTCGACTACTTTTCTGCCGACACGGGTTGGCTCGCCGGTCTTCGGGTCTACCAACATGAGGTTGGAGATATGGATGGGCATGGGCGCCTCATTGATGCCGCCCGGGTTATCCTGTGAGGGTTTGGTATGTTTTTTGGCCATGTTGACGTCCTCCACGACGGCGCGGTTCTTATCGGGAATGACCTCCAGCACCTCGCGGGGGCGGTCCAGGTCTTTGTATGCCCCTGAGATGACCACTACCCTGTCTCCTTTTTTTATCTTCAGCTTCGGATTGAACCTCTTCTGCTGCTGTTTAGCTTTCTTTGCCATTATATATTGGAGTTAATCGCTTCGAAAATGAACAATGAGTCAGAGCACTTCCGGCGCCAGGGAAACGATACGCATGTAATCGCGCTCGCGCAGCTCGCGGGCTACCGGACCGAAGATGCGGGTGCCCCGGGGTTCGTCATTGGCGGTGAGCAGAACGACGGCATTGTCATCGAAACGGATATAGGAACCATCCCGGCGGCGTACTTCCTTCTTGGTGCGCACCACCACTGCTTTAGAGACACTTCCTTTCTTTATGCCACCCGGCGAAGCTTCCTTCACGCTGACCACGATCTTGTCACCGATGGAGGCATAGCGGCGCTTTGAACCTCCCAGAACGCGGATGCAAAGCACCTCTTTGGCGCCGCTGTTGTCCGCAACCTTTAACCTGGTCTCTTGCTGGATCATTGTTCTAAGGTTTAAAGAGTTTTTGTTTACGGGCAGGGCCCCTGGATAGTGAAAAACCGCCGGCGCTTCTGCCGGCAGGCCGTTTACTTGGCCCGTTCCACGATCTCGACGAGCCTCCAACGTTTGTGTTTGCTCAGCGGGCGGGATTCCATGATGCGCACCACATCGCCGATGTTGCAGTCGTTGTTCTCGTCATGAGCCATGAACTTCTTGGATTTCTTGACGAACTTGCCGTATATCGGGTGGCGCAACCTGCGCTCAACGGAAACGGAGATGGTCTTATCCATCTTGTTGCTCGTTACCACGCCGACACGTTGCTTTCTGAGATTCCTGTCTTCCATTTTAAAAAGTGGTGTTTGAAACCTTCGCGAATTTTAATTATTTACGCCGCCTTCTGGCCCTTATCTTCGAGCGGTTGCCCAGTTGTTCGGGCGACATTGCAGCGACCTGCCTGCGGCGAATCTCCGTCTGGAGGCGGGCGATATCCCGGCGCACTTCGCGCAGTGTCAACGGGTTATCCAGGCCCTTGATCGCATGGTCGAACTTCAACTTCTGGTACTGAGCCTGCGTGTCCCTGAGCTCGCTGGCCAGGTCGGCGTCGGAAAACTCCTGAAGTTCCAAGAATTTTTTGGTTGCCATCGTATATTCAGGTTATTTGGCCTTCAAATTTATTAATCGACATAATCGTGGCGGACGACGATTTTCGTCAGCACCGGCAGTTTCTGGGCGGCCAGGCGCAGGGCCTCCTCGGCGATCTCCCGGCTCACCCCGTCCAGCTCGAACATAATGCGGCCCGGCTTTACCATGGCCACCCAGTGGTCCAGGGCGCCTTTCCCCTTACCCATGCGCACTTCCTGGGGTTTCTTGGTGATCGGCTTGTCCGGGAAAATGCGAATCCAGGTTTTGCCTTCGCGTTTCATGTAACGCGTCATCGCTACACGAGCCGCTTCTATCTGGCGGTTGGTGATCCGCCCTCCGGTAGTGGCCTTCAAGCCGAAAGCACCGAAAGCTATCATGCTGCCCTTATACGCCAAACCTTTGTTGGTTCCCTTCTGCTGCTTGCGGTATTTTGTTCTTTTAGGCTGTAGCATTTTTGTATA
>CAZAXA010000839.1:0-2119 GCA_964488965.1 uncultured Phaeodactylibacter sp.
GTTTGGCCAGGGTGGGCTGCATAATAAGGGTGGAGAAAATGATTTCCTTGAGGTATATGCCGTAGGTAATTAGCCCGCCGTCAGAAGTGGGGATGATGTTTCTGAGAAAACCGATTTCTGGGTTTTCTTCCGATTGCCACTGCCGGAGCACGGAACCTTCCAGGTTCAGATATACTATTTTGGAGCGGCCGGATTGAGGGCCAAGTTGAACAAGTGCACAAGCCACAAAAACACTATCATTAATGGGTTGAAGGTCATTAAAGCCATCCTCTATTTCATAGTCTCCATAATAATTGAACCAGATAGTATTGCCTTCTTCATCTACTCTACGGACAAAAGGGTCGTCTAGATAATTAGGGCGTTGAATATAGCCATAAAGCAAGAACCCATCTTGGATTTCAACCGGATTTTTATACAGATAATGGCTACGGTTAAGTGTATCAGAATACTCATAAATAAACTGGAGCTGTAAGTTATTGTCTAGCCTAGCCAAGATCGCTCCTTTTCGCCCTACGGGAGCTGCGGTGAGCATATAACCGCCATTCGATATTTTGGTGATTTTTCCAAAGTGTTTATCCATAGCCAATGGTGCGCCTAAAGAATCAAGGATGAGATTGTATGCCATCTGGTTGCCGGAAGAATCAAATTTGGCGATAAATAAGCCCTGTTGCCATTCGATGATATCCGAAAAGGCTATGCCATAACCGATAATTGTGCCACCATCCAGGATCATATTCCTGAAATGGGCCTTGGGATATTCCTGAGGCGGGGCCAGGTTGAAGCCCGGCTGGGCCGTTAGTAAAGAAGGAAACAGAGAGGTTAAAAGGAAAGCTATTTTCTTCCATTTCATGGCATAGGAAATGCGGAAAAATGGAGGCCGGCGCGCCCGCTCCCATTTTCCCGGTGAAAAATGATTAATGTATAGCGACTTTCAGCAGGTAAGAGGCATTGCCCTGGTAGGCTTTCAGCAGGTAGATGCCGGGTTTGAAAAGCCCGGAGGGTAGCGGCAGGCGGTTGAGCCCGCCGGACAAGGGGAGGTTGTGTACAGCCTTGCCCTGAAGGTTATAGAACACGGCTTGCCCTTGCCCGGAACTTTCAGGCAAGGATAAAAAGAGCTCGCCCCGCGCCGGGTTGGGGTAAACCCGGATACCCTGAGCAGGAGTGCCTGGAGTCGATACCGCCGGGGTTGTTGGAGCGCCCGGCCGCTGTGCCGGGAGCGGTTGGGCACATGTTGCTTCCTGCCTTAAGCCGTTTACCCGGAGCACATTCCTGGCCAGCGCTCCTGCTTCATTGCAGTGATCAGCCCAATACAAAAGGCTGTTAATGGCACCCTCGGGCAAGTGGTTTATAACGCTGCCGCCTTCCAGATAAGGGCGTAAAGCGGCAAAAAACTGGCTCAGGCTGTCATACTCCGCCAGGCCGGCTTCATCCAGCTCGTACCTGGCGGGCAAGGCCGGCCAAAGGTTGTCAAAGCCGTAAAACTTGCCGGTGAAGAAGTGGTGCCGGGCCAGGCGGTAATCCGCCGGGTAGGTTTCCGCCAGGGACAGCCAGTGGAGCACGGAATCCGCTTCATGGTTTAAAGTATCCTGCCGATAGTGCATCAGGATACTTTTGGCGCCTTTGTTCAGTTGATGCCTCAGGCCGGCTATTTCTTGCAATGCTTCCTGGCGTTCTTCTTCGCCAGTGAGCAGCGGGTAAGCGGCTTTTTTGTAAAGCCAGGCCTCCTTGTTTTGGCTAAAGTTGCTTTTCGCCTCCTCCAGTTCCTCCTCACTGCAGGGCGGCCCGCAGGGCTCCGGCCCGGTGCAGTTGGGGTTGGCTTCGTTTAAGGGTATAACGACCACACCAATTGGATCTCCACCTAACCCAGTTGCATTTGTGGGGTCTTGATTTGCTTCATCATCAAAATAAAAATAATCAATGGTTTTGGTTCCCAGGTTTTCAATTGAAATGCCGCCCAAGACTATGAATTCGTTGCCGGTAGGGAGGATCGGAATGCCTGCCAAGTTCCGTATAGCCTGTGGGTTTTGAATACTCCCATTTGGATCGACCCTAATTGCAGCTGGGAGTATCGTTGGGTCGTTTGTGGGTAGCGGTAAAAAGGTTTCATTCACATTACACA
>CAZAXA010000840.1:0-2118 GCA_964488965.1 uncultured Phaeodactylibacter sp.
CCCCGACCCGCTGATTACAAATCAGCTGCTCTGGCCAACTGAGCTATGCTGGCTTTTTATGTCAACGCAGGATATTGACTTTGCCTTTCCTGCTCAGCCGGATTATGAAATAGCCTCAAAAGGCAGGAAGCTGTGAGGCATGTCCTGAAAGGCAAACGGAGGAAGGAAAGTTCCTGAAACCTGAGTATTTATTGCCTTTTTCTTCAGCTGGAAAGCCTTGATAACGGGCATTTCAACAGTACTTTGGGATCATTTTCTCAAAGCGATTGCAAAGATAGCACATTTTAACAAAAGAAAAAATAGTGCTATTCTTTTTTCACCTTATTTTTTGGAGCGCAGTAAATCCGGGGAGGGGCATCCGTTTTGCCGTAAAAGGGATCGAAGAAAAACAAGCCCCCTCGCCCGAAACGGCGAGGGGGCCTGTAGTATATTCTATTGAAGCCCACCTGCTGCTGCTCAGTCGCTGCGCAACCGTTCCTTATACCTGATGAGTTGTCGTTTTAGTGAGGAAGCGGCGCTATCCACGGAAGCTTCAAAGGTTTTGCTGGATTCTTTTGCGATGAGTTGCTCTCCGGGCACTTTAAGGCGCACTTCTGCGACCTTATCCCTTATCTGCCCGGAGTTTTCCAGTTTCAGCGTAACCCGGGCCTCGATGATCCGGTCGAAGAACTGGTCCATTTTGTTGAGCTTCTTTTCAATATACTGGATGAGCTTTCGGTCTGCTTTGAACTGTACAGATTCAGTATGAACTCTCATAATTTTCCTTTTTTGTGAGTTAACAATATAGGGTGTCGGCATAGGAGCCGGCGGGCGTTACGCCCCGTCATTGCCGGCTTTGGGGTGGGCTTTGCGATATACTTGCTTTAAGCGTTCGGCAGAGTTGTGGGTATATGCCTGGGTGGAGGCCAGGCTGGAATGGCCCAGTAGTGCCTTGATGGCGTTGAGGCCGGCCCCGTTTTCTGAAAGATGGGTGGCAAAGGAATGCCGCAGGGCGTGAGGCCCCCGGTTGCTGTTGCTGGTAACGGCAGAAAGGTATTTCCGCACGATGTTATACATCAGCTTGGGGTACATGGGTTTGCCTTTATCGGTAAGGAAAAGCTGCGGTACAGTCGTTTGAGGGAAGGCCGTTTCCCTGTCCTGCAGGTAGGCCTTAAGGTTATCGGCCAGCGCCCGGCTGAACGGCGCCAGGCGTTCCTTCCCTCCTTTTCCCAGTATGCGGATTTGCAGGTTGCTGAAGTCGATGTCCTTGATTTGCAGGCCTATGGCCTCGGAGCGCCGCATACCGGTGGAATAGAGCAACTCCAGGATCATGCGGGCTCTGGCGCCGCCATAGCCCTCTTCGAATTCCAGTTGCTCAAAGAGTTGGCGCATTTCTCCTTTTTTCAGGCTGCCGGGCAGGCGCTTGCCCAATTTGGGGGCAGAAACCTTGGCCGTAGGGTCGGCATCGAGGTATCGGCGGCGGAGAAGAAACCTGAAATAAGCTTTGAGGGTAGACAATTTCCGGTTGGCGGTACGGGCGGAAAGCCCCTGGGAAATGAGCTGGACGATCCAGGCCCTGATATGAACATGGCCCACTTCCGCAACGGAAGCGAGGCCCGATTCTTCCCGGATGTAAAAAAGGAATTGCTCCAGGTCTTTACTGTAGGCGGCAAGGGTGTTCGGCGAGAACCTCTTCTCGTACTGTAGATATTGCAGGAAAGACTTTTCTCTCATTCCCTCTGACAAATTGTAATGGAGAAACTTACCCTTACAATTTATATAGAAAAGGAGAGATTGTCAACCGGCAATTTTATTATTCTGTTTCTGCCTGCCGTTGTTGCCGGTAGACCGCCTTGAGCCGCTCATTCCGGCGGCGGACAGAAGGCTTGGTGTACTGCTGGCGGTCGCGCAGCTCCCGCATGATGCCGGCGCGGTTATATTTGATCTTGTACTTTTTCAGCGCCCGGTCGATGGGTTCGTTGTCGCGGACTTCTACGATAATCATGTTCAGTTTTCTTTTTTTAAATTTCGGCTTGCAAAGGTATATAACTTTTTTATTTTGTGCATGTTTTTTTTAAGTGGATGGTTAAGGCTTTCGGTAGTGGGTTAAATCCGTTGATCTATTCAGCGGGCCTGGAG
>CAZAXA010000841.1:0-2113 GCA_964488965.1 uncultured Phaeodactylibacter sp.
TCAACCTGGCTTAAATTGCTGAAAAACAGGCTAATCAGGTCAAACCTCACGTTAATCTAAATATGTCCGCGGCTACTTACTTATTTTCAAAGGTAACTATCCGCATAAGGCCAAGTCAAGCCACCATGATGCTGAATAGTCGCTTTTCAAAGAAGAATTACTTAAGCAACATAAGCCGGCCTACGCCCGGTTCAGCAGCACCAGCTGCTTCGTCACCAGCTTGTCGCCCTGCCGGATGGTCAGAGTGATGTTGCCGGGGGCGGCTTCCCGCAGGCTCAGCTCATCATTGAAGTGGCCGTCGAAGTTCTTCATCTGGCGCTGGAAGAAGACGCGGCCGGAGGAATCCGAAAGCTGTATCTCGGTGGGAAGGGCTTCTGCGCGGAACTGTATGCTGACTTCCCCGAAGGAGGGGTTGGGATAGGCCTTGTAGTCATTCAGCTCCAGCGTGCTTTCCGGAAGTTCGACAGCCGGTTGCTCTTCCACAGGCTCTTCGGCTATGGTTTCCTCCTGTAGGGGTTCTTCCTGGCCGGTAGCCGCGCAGGCTTTGAAGCGGGAGTTCACCGTTAATTCCTGGCCGCCGCGCAGAATAGTCAGCTGGAATTCCTGGCCGGGTTCATGTTTGTTGCGCTCGGTGAGCAGCTCGCTGTTGTTGTTGACGGGCACGCCGTCCATGGCCAGGATGATGTCGCCGGCCTCCACCCCGTCCGTTTCGGCCGGGGTATTGCCGATGATGCCGGTGATCTGGACACCTCTGCCGATATGGGCCTGCCCGCCAACGTACACGCCGATGAAGACCCGGCAGGGGTCGCGTTCGTCATTGAGGACGTAACGGGTGTACGCCTTTTCGCCCAGGGTAACCTGAGCCTGCATGGGCTGCCCGTCGCGCAGGAATTCGGCCTGCACCGTTTCGCCCGGCTCCAGCTTGGCCAAAACCCCGCGCAGGCCATAAGTGCCGTTGGTGGCATGGCCAGCCAGGGAAGTGACTACATCACCCTGCTGCAGCCCTGCTGCGGCGGCCCCCGAACCGGAGACAATGCCGCTCAGCTTTACGCCCACGCCGCTTTCGGTATTATCGGGATAGACGCCGAGGAAGGCTTTCATAGCCTCTTCGGAACGGAGGCGTTCATGCCGGGGCTCGCCGCTGTTCCATTCAATATTATCAAGGTTGAGCTTGTCGCCGTGAATGACGATCTGCAGGCTCTCCATTTCTTTATTGACCTCTTCGGTTATGACCTCCGTTTCTGCGGCATGTTCTTTGGCGCGGCGGAAAAAGAAAACGGCCTCATCTTCTTCGTTCCCGCTTAACTCGGCCGCCTGCCCTTCGGAGAAGATATGCACTTTGACATCCTTGCCGCCTTGGCTTTTGAATTGTTCCACAATGGACTCCACATCGTCCCCCTTCTGTATGCGCTTTTTCACGGTCGTAACACTGCCGTCGTCATTTCTGATCTCCTGGATGATGACAACCTCTCCCTTTTTATCTGCCTGTGCCTGCAGGCAGGGCTGGGGCATCACTGAAAGCAAGGCCAATGCGCTTGCGAGGAATAGCGTAAATTTCTTCATAATAACAGGTGTTTAAATGATATAATGATTTAACTGAGCCTGCCGGGCAGGCGTGAAAAGCATTTTACCGAAGCAGGTGGAAGGCGCTTTCAAAGCGCCTTCCACCTAAATTGACAGATCGTTTCCGGGATGACGGTTCGGGGTGGTAAAAGTTACAGTTTGGAGGGAAAGACAATGTTTTTTATGAAGCGTTGCACGGCTGGTTAGCTCACCGCCTCTTCTTTTATCGGGGCTCTGAACACCACCTTATCGTCGAACACGTCCAGGACGATGCGGCTCCTGGGCTGTATCTTATTGAGCAGCATCTGTTTGGACAGCTCATTGAGCACGCGCTTCTGAATGACGCGCTTCAGCGGGCGGGCGCCGAACTCGGGGTGATAACCTTCTTCGGCCAGCCACTGCATAGCCGCCGGAGCGACAGACAGCTGTATCTCCTGCTGCGCCAGCGTCTGCCGGAGGTCGTTAAGCTGCAGCTCGACGATCTGCCGGATGTCCTTGCGGGACAGCGGGCGGAACATGATCACCTCGTCGATCCGGTTGAGGAACTCGG
>CAZAXA010000842.1:0-2106 GCA_964488965.1 uncultured Phaeodactylibacter sp.
CCTGCCCTGCATTTGGATATCCGACGAAAGCCCCTGCTGGCGGCAGCGCTCCTTTCGTGAAAAGGCAAAAGGTGGGCGCGGGGGCTGATGGCGTTCGGCCTCATATTCGGACAGCGTGGATGCAGGAATAGGTTCCATATACAAATATATATATGGTAAACGATTTTTTGCCGGCAGCGCTATCTATCCCGGGCCGGAAGAAGTAATGAAAATGATAAGGGCAGGGCCATTCCGGCCTGATGAAAAAAGCCTTCATCACAGTTTGACAATTCAATTCCTTACTGCAACTTTGCTTCCGCTTTCATTTCCCCCCTGAAGGCTGTTTCTTTTCATTTTCGGTTCCTCAATACCACCGGATCATATGAATAAAAGACCGTTATTATCAGCCCTGTCCGCTATACTTTTCCTGGCTGCTCTCCTTCCCGCCTGCCGGCAAAACCAAACGGATGCCGGCGCTGCGGAGGATCCGAGGCTGGATTTCACCATCGTACCCGGCGAGCGCGTAGGGCTCATCACTGCCGATAAATGCACGCAGGCGGATGTGCTGGCCGCCTATGGCGACAGCGCCCGCGTAGATTCCGTCTACCTGGTGGAAGGCCTGTCCGGCCCGGGCGTAGTCGTTTTTCCCAACGACAACCGCAACCGCCTTGAAATTTACTGGGACCAGGATATCGACCCTCAGCGGCCGGTTTTCATGCGCATCGTGGGCGAGGGCGGTTCCGGCTGGAAAACGGATAAAGGGATCACCATAGGCACGCCGATCGCCGAGGTGGAGCGCATCAACGGCAGGGCTTTCAGCCTCTATGGTTTCGGATGGGACTACGGCGGGCTCGTCACCGATTGGAAAGGCGGGGCGCTCGATTCCAGCCTGGGCCTCCATTTCCATTTGTTCACGGAAAAAGACGTGCCGGCCGGGGTGCAGGGCGAGGCCATCCTGAGAAGCGACGATGCCACCGTGCGCGGCCTCAACCCGCTGGTAGCCGCGATGGAGCTCAGTTTTCCCCGCTCCAGCCTCATGCCCCTGATGCAGGGCCGCTGGCAGTCGGTTTCCGACCCCGGTTACCAGGTCGAGATCGACGGCAGTAAAATCCGCCATTATAACGGCGGAGAGCTGACGATGGAAAATGAGATCGAGGCCGACGCCGATTGCACAGGCAACGCCTGCACCGTCGCCGGCACTCGGCCGGACGGGTTCTGTTTCATCGAAAAAGGGCAATTCGACGCCCAGTGCAACCTCGTGCTCGCCTGCGACGGCCAGCGGCTG
Organism: uncultured Phaeodactylibacter sp.; assembly: GCA_964488965.1. Lineage (GTDB taxonomy): Bacteria > Bacteroidota > Bacteroidia > Chitinophagales > Saprospiraceae > JACJXW01. The sequence continues at coordinate 1,265 of CAZAXA010000842.1, forward strand.
GAGTACGCGGCGATAGGCGCAGCCGGGCAATCGCTGGTTTTTACGCGGGCAAATTGAGGCTGGCCTCTCGTTCCGGCGCTTTTGTGCCGGCCTTCGCCCGGGGTTTGGCCACATCCCTGAACAGCAGCATCTCCCCTACCCTTTCGGAGGCGCCGTCGTAGAAGCCGGCTTCGTATTCATAGCCTCCGGGGTTGTGGAAAGTGCCGAAGAGGATATCAAAAACAGGCAGGTCGGAGTAGTTGTTCCGATGGATATCCCTGGCATGGTGTACGGCGTGGCTCTCCGGGCGCTGTATGAGGTAGCCGAGCCACTGCGGCGTCCGGATGTTGGCATGCTGGAAGATGGCCAGGAAGTTGGTCGTCAGCAGGGTCGCGGTGATGGCCTGGGGCGTGATGCCGATGATCAGGGCGAAACAGATGCTGCCCAGCATCGTAAAGCCGATCATATCCATAGGGCTGAAGAAAAAAGCGCCGTAAGTATCCGTCCGTTCCGCACTGTGGTGCATCTGGTGGAAGACGCGCCAGAGGACGTCGGATTTATGCATGGCGCGGTGCCACAGGTAAAGGCCGAACTCGTAGATCAGGATACCCGCCAGGGCGCCGCCTGCCGTGCCCAGCCCCGTGAGGTCGAACAGCCGGTAGGGCTCCAGGTAGGGGTCGGTGAGCAAGGGCAGGTAGGACGACAGGTAGAAGTAAACGGCGAAGGCCGCCAGCCCCTTGAGTTTCCAGTACTTTACTTCCGGTAACTGCCGGGCCGGGAAACGCGCCTCCCAGATCATGAGGCCGATATATATGGTGATGATCACCAGCGACAGGGGGTCTAACAAAATTTCGATCGGTGTT
>CAZAXA010000843.1:0-2103 GCA_964488965.1 uncultured Phaeodactylibacter sp.
GCGGAAAGCGGGCAGTATGACATCGTATGCTACGGGCATGACCATCAGCTTAACCGGGGTGAAAAAATAGGCCCGCCTTCGCATAAAGCTTCGGCGTACAGAGGGGACGCCCTCCTGCTGAACCCGGGCGCCGTCATGGGCTACAATGGCGCGAAGTTGGAAGACATTACCGCTACTTATATCATATTGGATACCGAGACTTTAAAAGTGTCTGTGCATGAGTTGTGACGATGCTGCACAGCATCCATTTTTTTCCTATCTTTACCTAAGCACCAAAATACAAGATCATGCCGGCCTCTATAGAGCAACAACCCACCAAAGTAGCCGACTTCCATACTTCCGAACCATTCCGCAAGCGGCGGCACTGGCCTAAAACGCTGGAGGCGCGCATCGAGCTGGGCTTCCGGGAACTGCGCGCGCCGGCCACTTTCGAGGAATACCTCGCGCTTTCCGAAGACTGCAACTACCGCATCCACTACCGTGACGGGCAGGTGATCTCCTTCCTGGAAATCGACGAACAAACCAACGCGATCATGGGTGAAGCAAGTGTAATACATGAACTGATCGTCGCCAGGATGATCAGTTTGCTATCGGAGACCTTAAGTAAAGCAGGTTCCGGGTTTCATGTTTTAGGAAGCAATGTCCGCTTATTCATTGCCGAAAACCACAAGGGCTGCAATGCCGATGTGACTGTGGTGAAAGGTAAAGTGGAACAGAAAACCTACAAATTCAACCGCCGGGCGGTTTCGGGCGTCACCAACCCCTGGCTGATCGTGGAGATTTTGTCCGACAGCACCCGTGAGTTTGACCTCTCCGACAAGCTGAGCGATTACAAGCAGATGCCCTCCCTCCAGCAGGTGATCTTCATCGAACAGGATCAGGTTTGGGCTTCTACCTACATCCGCCTCAGCCCCAAAGAATGGCGCAACCTCGATCTTACCTCACCTGAGGATCAAATCCCGATCCTGGATCAGGCAATCTCTCTCCAACAAATATATGCATCTATTCTGAGCGAGTGATAGGGGAGCGCCTTTAAGGCTGGCCTTATTTTGTTCGGGATGACAGATGATTAAAGGAGCCCACTATGAAAGGCCACCGTTTCGATCTTTTGAATGATGTACTCCCGGTACAGGCGCACGCTCTCTTCCCGTGTGTATTCTCCGCCGTGTTCCACAATGCGGAAGGGGTTGCCCCAACGGCTGCCGATCTATACAACCTTGCTTACCGCCTGCCAGGACGACGTCCAGAAATATGCTTCTTCGGAAGCCAAGGCGCAGTTTGCTGCAACAGGCAGTTACACGAAGTGGAAAGAGCTTCTATTTGCTCAGCCTTCCCTGTTTTTTGGGAGAAAAGCTTCCTGAATATGTTGCCTGGATGCAGGCAGAGGTTTCATTGCCCGGAAAGTAAACAAGAAAAGGCACTACCATTCCACCTCCGCTCTCCTGAACCCCATCTCAACAACCTCCCCGCCTTCCTTATTCCTGATCTTCAATTGTACTTCATTGCCCCCCTGTTCTCTAAGCGCACAGTAGTCTTCCAGGGACGCCCCTTCCGTACTGCCGCCATTGACGGCTATCACCTCGTCTCCGGGGCCGATCTGATGGTTTTGCAGCGCCAGTTTCTGATAGACGGTTAGCACCCTGATGGCGCCGTCTTCGTAGCCGATCCGGAGCAGTTCCTGCGGCAACTGAGGTGGGGCAGGGGACTGGGAGCTGAGGTACAGGCGATTGTCGCTCCAGCTGATGAACAGCCGGTAATTTTCCCAGAAGCGGTTGCCGATCTTATTGCTGGTGTTGAAGGAGGTGATCACGGTGGGCCCAAAGGGAATACCGCCGATCAGGAGGCTGTCGGCCAGAAAAAACCAGGTGGTGTCGGTATTGGCGCCGAAAATGCCCTTTGAAGTGCGGCCGAAGGCAAAGGTGCAAGCGCCATCCTGTGGAATGGCCAGCTCATCGGTTTTTTGTATGGAAACACCGCGGGTGGAGCCCAGGTCGAACGTGATGCCGGAAACCGAAAACAGGCCCGGGATGCCGATCTCCAGTTCAGGAGTGCCCTGGGCTTTGGTGGTGAACGGGAAGGCAATGGGATAATCTTCCTCCGGCC
>CAZAXA010000844.1:0-2102 GCA_964488965.1 uncultured Phaeodactylibacter sp.
CGGGCTTATGCCCCCAGGCTTGGAGGCCTCATTTTGTTGCCCGATTACGGCTACTACCTCAGCGATAGCCGCCGCATTGCACAGGCGCGCCAGGGCGGCTTTAAACAAGGCGGCGAGCACGGCTTCAACCCGGAGTTCCAGGAGATGCACGCCATTTTCTACGCCAGCGGGCCGGCCTTCAAAAAGGGGCTGGAAATCCCCTCGTTCCGGAATGTACATGTTTACCCCCTGATCTGCCGGATATTGGGGCTGCCCATACCGGAGGATATCGACGGCAGGGTGGAGGTGCTGCAGGGGATATTGAAAGAGTAGGTATAAAGGTAGGTGCATTCGCGTATTTGTGTATTCGCGTTTAGGAGAATAACAAACGCTGTATATACTGACAAATGTCATTTACATTATCAGGCATAGCCCATAGATTCTGGGAAAACGAAACTGCCATGCCGGAAAAGACCCTGAATGAATTTCACCGGGACCTGAGCTGGTCTACGCGGATATATACTTTGCTCACTGTCGTCATTGCCCTTGGGGCTTTTGTTTTTGATGCCTGGAACACCAACTGGGCCATAACCATGGTAGTGGGGCTGGCAGTAGTGCTCTTCGTGGAAAGTTTTGCGCTGTATTTTCAGAAACATCCACGGGCCTGGCGGCTGATACGATGGGGGTTGCTGCTGTTGTTGCTGCTTTTACTGCTGACCGGGTAAAGGTAAATCTCAAATTGGGATTTCGATTTCCATTCTCTTTTTCGGATAAATAACGTACTATTGCATTCAAATTGATCTGGCCCATGAGCAGCATACGCGTATACCGGGACCCTGTTCCTTCTATTGATGTGTCGCAGATGATGGAGGTTGACCGGCTGATGGAAGAAGAATACCATATCAACCTTTCCCAAATGATGGAGAATGCCGGCCGTTGCCTTGCTGTCCTGGCGCGCGACCGGTTTCTGGAGAGCGAACCCCGGGGTAAAAAGGTGATCGTCCTGGCCGGCACGGGCAACAATGGAGGGGGCGCCATGGCCTGCGCCCGCCGCCTTCGCGGCTGGGGTGCTGAAGTAGAAGTATATACGGCTACCGAAACGGAGCAACTGGAGGGCCTTCCCGCCCTGCAACTCAGCACACTGAAAAGGATAGGCATCCCCATTCAGAGTGGCGCAGCGCTGGGCCCGACACGCGGTTTCGACCTCATTATTGATGGCATCATTGGTTACCACCTCTCCGGGAACCCGCACGGGCTTGCCAAGAGCATGATCGAGTGGGCCAACCGCTCTCCCATACCGGTTCTTTCCCTCGACACGCCCTCGGGCCTCGACCTCAGTACCGGCGCCCTTTACAATCCGGCCATAAAGGCCAGGGCCACCTTGGCGCTGGCCCTACCCAAGAAAGGATTATACGGAGAAGATATCCAGCATGTACGCGGTGAGCTCTACCTGGCCGATATCGGTGTTCCGCTGGAATTATACGCGGAACCCAGCCTGGGGATCGAACTCCGTCCGATCTTTACGGAGTCGGATGTTTTGCGCATCGATTGAGTATCCCGGTATTCCTTATCAAGCCACAGTTACAGCCTTTTTCTGGGCTTTGTAGTGTAACTCCGAACAATTTTCCTCCACCAGGATTTCTTTGGCCACCCGGTGCAGGCCGGCAGTAGTGATCTCCTGATAGAAACCGGCCTCCTTGTTAATGAGTTGTGCATCGCCGAGTAACTCAAAAAAGGAAAGGTTGATGGCCTTATTGAGGATGTTCAACTCTGAAAAGACGAGGGTGCTTTCGACTTTGTTCTTGAGCTTCTGCAGTTCCTGCTCAGGAATTGGAGCAGATTTGAGCAATTCCAGTTCTTTCCAGATGGCCGCGGAGGCGTCCTCCAGGCTCACTCCATAGGTTGGCTTGCCCTCGATGATGAGCAGCCCCGGGTCGATAGACCCCGTCACATAACAATCGATGCCGGTAAACAGCTCCTGCTCCTTGAGCAGGCGCCGGTACAGCCGGGAAGAAGATCCGTTGGCCAACACATCCGAGATGAGATCCGCAGTATAGTAATCAGGGTGGTGGCGCGCCGGTATATGAAAAGCCAGGTAAATGGCGTCGACCGGCACATTGGCC
>CAZAXA010000845.1:0-2100 GCA_964488965.1 uncultured Phaeodactylibacter sp.
GAAACGGGTAAAACCAGGCTCCGCATCAAACCCATCCGGGGCAATGTGGTGCATTATGATTATGGGACGAAGGTTTCTGTCAATAGCCCAGAATGGGATATCCATAACCCTCTGGAGACTGACGAAATGGTTATTTCTTTCCTTTGCGTGGACCGGGATGGCAAACATAAAACCGGCGCCCCTTTCACCTGGGAAAACACTATCAGGTTGCAGTTCGATTTCACTCAACAGGGAGAGGAATTCCTGGTCACGCTTCAGGCTACCCCAAGGAATGTGGATATTTTCTATACCACAGATGGCAGCGACCCTATTCAATATGGCGGGGCTTATCAGGGGCCTTTCCTGGCGAAACCTAAATCAAAAATACTCGCTGCTGCCCGCAAAGGGGCATCTGAGTCCGCTCGCCTGGACTTTGACCTGCCCAAACTCAATGCTACCGGGATTGAAATCAATAGAGAGGCGCCTTTGACCTACAAAGAAAAAATCAAGCGGGATACTACGGCAGAAACCTACCAGATGATTGGGCTGTTGAAAAAATATCAGGTTGAGGTGGCCGGTCTGGAGATCGCCGCCAAAGGGAAATACTGGGCAGTCTTGCAATCTGACCCTGCTATTTTATTCTCGGCAGAAAAACTGGAATTGACAACTAAATTTATCCAGGACAATATTTATGGCGAAGGAGAAATTCTCCTTGAAGCAGCTAAATCCTATTTTCCAAGCGGGCAGGCTTTCCTGGACTTTGCCCACGAAGCACAAATCAGCTATAAACCACAAGACATTGAGCAATAAACCCCCAATATCGACTCTGGGCTTTGGGTTTGAACCCAATCAAAGCCAGCACCACTTCATCGTTTGGATACCCCGTACCAAAAAACAGGACGTTATGGTGCACGAGCTCCATTCCTATGATGAGAACTTGAGCCCCGAGGCGCTTCACATGAATTTCCTGGGGCCTGAAAGCACCGGTAAGGTTATGCTGTCCCATTCCAAATGGGAAATGATCGAAAAATTCCTGCGTGTGGAGTTTAACCAACGCCTGCGGCAAAGTAGCAGAGGAGGCAGCTACCAATGGAAGCAAGGCGTGAATTACCTGCATCGCCTTTTTGGGAAGGAACTAATGGTACTAGCCTGGGCTATCGAAGATGCTGAACCAGGCGGTATCCCCCAGGCTGTGGAGAACTGGCTGGGGCTTCGGCCCGAAGAGCGCTGGTGGCTGTATACTGTTACTAACGCCGCGACTGGCCACCCCACCTTGGGGCGAGGGCGGGGATGGCGCAAAGCGCTGCGCTTCGCACTCACGGAAAACCCTGTTCCGGAGGGGCGTTATACCCAGCCTTTGCTGGATGAAGAAAAACTCACCCTCTTCCAGGAGGAGAATGACTTTAACCAAAATTATTCCGAAGGCTAATGGATTTTTCCGCTTTTATTGAAAACCAGTTTCCTGTTTCCAAACTTTCTAAGGAGAGTTATAAAGAACGGAAAGCAAATAATAGTCAGACATTGACAGGCCTGGGCAAGTGGTGGGGGCGTAAACCTCTTGTATTGGTACGGGCTACAATTATTGGCATGTTGCTACCAGCCACGGATGACCCGGAAAAGGACCTGGATGTTTTCCTGAAATTAATGACTATGGATGAGGAGGGCCTGCGGAGGAGGAGAAATAAAAGCCTCAGTGCAGCAAATGTTGCCGATGCTTTAGGCTCTCCTGATGCCGATCGTTATGTTATTGAAAAAGAGGAAAAATGGCACTGGCGCCCAGAATTGAGCCGTGAGGAACGCGCGGCTGCCCAGGAAGAGGCATTTAGCCGCCTTGGATATGATGAAAAGCTCCGCTATTGCCTGCGCCCGGAACAGATCGATGGGCCTAGCCCGGAAGCCTGGGAATTCATTAACACTCACTGCGGAACAAATGCAAAAAGCCTGCAGGAATGGGTGCAGCAAATGGGCGAACGCCAGTTTGGGCATGCTCCCAAGGTCGGGGATGCTTTTTGTGGTGGTGGCTCTATTCCATTCGAGGCCGCTCGTTTAGGATGCGAAGCCTATGGTAGCGACCTTAACCCTGTGGCAGCCCTGCTTACCTGGGCTGCACTCAATATTATT
>CAZAXA010000846.1:0-2099 GCA_964488965.1 uncultured Phaeodactylibacter sp.
GCCGGGTTGGGCCACAGCCCAATTTCCCCGGCGATGGCCTCCCGGGCCGAGGATATCAAGGAGCCACCATCCCATTTATACACCTCACCCTGTGACCCCCAGGCGGTTATTTTCCCAAGGCCTGCTATTCCCGTTTCATCGTCCAGGAAGTCCATGGAAACCAGGCGGGTATTGTCAATGTAGTCCCAGGTTTGCCCAAAGTCGTAGGACAGGGCCGTTCCAAACTTATTGGCGGGTATGGCGCTTCTGTGCCCGCAAATAACAAAGGCGCCATCTGTCCCCGGCACGTAACATACCGTTCCGGGCGTAACGCCGGGTGACCCAGCATTCCAGGTGGCGCCTCCGTCGGCCGTGGTATAGGTTTTCGTCGGCAAGACAGACGAGGCATTGCCTTCCGTCACCAGCATGATGGTGGATTCGTCCTTCATAGCGATACCTGTCATCCACAGGGCTTGCTCAGATGCAGGGTTAGAAACCCGCTCCCATGACTGGCCTTTGTCGGTACTTTTCCAGTAGTATCCCAAAGAAGTGGAAATGACGACCACATCATCCACCACAGCATAGCTGTCATTGGTCGCATACCCTGGTCCATAATATTCGTTCGACAGATAGGGAGGCATGTCTGCTTCGTCAATTACCGTCCAGGTTGCTCCGCCATCGGTAGTTGTTGCCGAAACAGGGTGCTGGTTCGCTTTTCTGCCAAACACCCAGCCTTCGTTTTCATTGAAAAAATGCACGAAGAAAAAGGTGGAAAAGTCTGACGAAACGGTAATCTCTTCCCAGTCAGCCCCACCGTTCTGTGTTCTGTACAGCCCCGAATTGGGGAGGGCGACATAGGCCGTCAGGCTGTCAACAGGGCTGATGTCCCTGGCCTGTATACCGCCCTGCCCCGCAATGGAATAACGCTGCCAGGTGGCGCCCCCATCCGTTGAGCGGTGTACGAAAGGCAACTGAAGTGCCGGCGGCGGGAAGGCATCATAGCTCGAAAAGGCCCATATCGTGCTGGCGTCGACATATTGAATGTCCCATACCCGGTGATTGGTGGGAAACTGGTTGGCCGCCAGTGTTTCCCATTGGGCAATAGATGGAATCGAAAATGCAAAAAGCAGGATGATTGCAAAGGGTAGTATTCTTGTTTTCATGACGTGAATTTTTGTTTGATGGAAAAATGGCATTCAAAGAAGGCCGGTTATGCTGAAAGAACTACTTTAAAACTTGCTGAACTTGCCGGTGTAAACCTGGTCATTCAGCACCACCTTCACCCAGTACATGCCGGGGACAAGGCCTTTCAGTTCGAGCGGCTGCCCAGTGGCCAAGACTTGACTGCCCACCATTTTCCCCGATGCATCAAACAGGCCGACTTTGACGGGCTGGGCAATGTTCTCCGGCAGATGCAGGTAGAGGAAATCAATGGCGGGGTTTGGCGATAGCCCAATTTCCCCAACGATGGCCTCCCGGGCCGAGGCCACGAACGGGCTTTCGTAAGCGCCGATGTCCACGATGCCATGCTGGATTCTGTCCTCCCCGTCGAGGTCGTAAAGGGCGGCCACGCCGTCGTTGACGCCCCGGTTGATGCAGGGGCTGCCAGGGTGAAGATGGTAGTCATCGTCTCCCATAAACATGGCCTGCGGGTCATACATTGGTTGCAGGTCCTGCGGAAGGGCATACGCCGCAAAAGAATTATCTCTGATGAGGTTGCCGCCAAGGGAGGTGGCGATGACGTTGCCGGCAGCGCCGGCGTACTCCGTGAAGCCGGGGTTATACAGGATGGTGTTCTGGAGCGCCAGGGCCGAATTTTCATCTTGCACAATTCCCCCGGCGGGGTTGCCGGCGATGGTGCAATTGAGCAGTTTCAAAGTACCGGCCTTGGAAAGATGAATGGTTCCCTCTTCACCTTCGTTGCCGGCCATCAGGCAATTTTCAAATAAAATGTCAGCATTTTCCGTGAAATCTCCCCCCTCAAATACTGATATGCCAACACCTGCGCCAGAAACACAGGAGTTGTTCTGGAAAATACAATTTCGGACAACAGCCTGAATGGAATCCGTTAATACCAATCCTAATCCACCGCCACTAACTGCGGCAGTATTTCCGTTGAA
>CAZAXA010000847.1:0-2098 GCA_964488965.1 uncultured Phaeodactylibacter sp.
CGTACATCTTGGTCAGCACCCGGTAGAGGACTTCCATTCTCTTGTAGAGGTCTTCCAGCCGCATGTTGGACTCTTTGAGGCGGCCCGCTTTGCGGGATTTCAGGATCATGATGGCCTGCTTGTTGCTGTCTTTAGCCCTGCTGGCCAGTTGAAGGTTGCTCTGTATCTCTTTCCTGTTGTTGATGATGAGTTCCTGCAGTTTGTGCATCTGGCCGCGGAGCATGCCGATCTGCTTGTTCATCTTGCCCAGGTTGGATTTGAGGTCTTCGACATAAGACTTCAGGATGCCGATGGGGTCCAGCTGCACAAACAGGCCGGTGACCCAGCGCATGACGCTCTTGTAGGCATACCATACGAGGTTGCGCATCTTGGGGTCGAGCACCATATAGATGACTGCGGCCAGGACGATCAGCAGGATGGCCAGGGTGATGGTATTCTGTACCAGGCCGATGATCCAGGGCAGGTTGGCGATGATCAGATAACCGCCGCCCAGGATGATGCCTGCCATAAAGATCATTCCCGTTACGCCTTCCGGCCTTTGCCAAAACGACTTCGGTTTGAATTCCTTGTGATATGTGTCCATTATCGTAGTAATTATTTTATTGCTTCAGGAATTGTTTCATATGCTCAATATCTGCCTGGATTTGTGATACCAGGGAATGAAAGGAAGCGACGAAATCCTCCTTCGTCGACTCCACTTTGGCCGCTGCCGCGTCGATCTCCTTTTGCAGTTCCGCTTTGGCCTTCTGATGAGCCTCGATCTCCGTAGCCAGCTGCCGGATTTGCTCCGATTTGCTCTTTATCGCCTCTTCGAGTTTGCGGCGCTCCTGCTCTTTGCTTTCGATCTGCACTGTTTTCTGCTTGGCCAGGGCCTCCTGGAATTTCTGTTCTTCACGGCGCAGCACTTCTATATAATGCTGGGCGGTTTGCACCAGCTGGGCGGGAGTAGTGCCCATGGTCTGCGCCATAGCAAAGGCCGACTGGTAGCGGGTCTGGTCGTCCATGGGCATCTTTTTCAGGGAGTTCAGGGATTTCTTGTACTCCAGATAATCGAAACCTTCGATGTTGTTTTCGCTCATCGCGCGCAGCAGCACTTCCGTGAACTGTTCGGTAACCTTGCCTTTGGCCTCTGCCGCCCCGCGTTGCGGCAATGGCGCTTTCTCTTCCGCCTGCACGGCCTCGGGGGCTGCCTTTTCTTCCGGTTCCGCCCCCTCTTCGATGACGAACAAGGACTTGATATTTTTCCACATACTCATGAGCAAATCCTTTGGGATAAGATGACAAGGCAAAGGTAATAGTTTCAGCTTATAGACAAAGGCCGAAAACCCATCTACAAAGTAAGAAAAAAAACGATGAATTCTCCAATGCCGGCCGAAGCGGGTACTTTTGTAAAAAGCTGTATCTTTTCAGGTATGATGGTAATGCGGTGTTATGGTATTGCGGCCACAATACCGAAATACCATAAAACCGAAATATCGGCAATTCCAAAAAGCTTCTATCTTCGCAGGGGCAAACGGCCAACGGATTAACGAATTTTAACCGGCTCGCAGAGACGGTCAACCAATCAACAATGACCTTCGATGTCACCATACCCGTACTGAACGAAGAAGCTACGCTTGAACAGAATGTCAAAGTGTTGCATAACTTCCTTAAAGAACATTTCCCTCAGGCCGGGCAGTGGCGGATCGTCATCGCCGACAACGGCTCCACCGACCGTACGCCGGAGATCGCCCGGGCCCTCATGGAGCAAATGCCGGAGATCGCGTTCGTCAAAGTACCGGAAAAGGGCGTCGGGCTGGCCCTGAAAACCTCCTGGGGGCAGTCGCAGGCCGATATCATCGGTTATATGGACCTCGACCTGGCCACGGACCTGCCTCACTTCCTGGAAACCTATCGCGCTATTGCCGGGCAGGGGTATGACATCGTCTACGCCAGCCGGCTGCATCCCCGGGCCCGGGTAATCAACCGCACCTTAAAGCGGGAAGTGGCTTCCCGCGTTTTCAACCTCCTGCTGAAAGCCTACCTGGGCGTCCGCTTTTCGGACGGCATGTGCGGCTTCAAATTCCTGCGCCGGGAAATATACCCCCAACTCTATGAG
>CAZAXA010000848.1:0-2083 GCA_964488965.1 uncultured Phaeodactylibacter sp.
AAGCCGCTGCTACCCTTATCGATCAATGCTTCATACGCGGCTTTTCCCCCATCAGAAGCATCGTCGTCGGCGCCACCGAACCGCTTGGCCATATTTCGCCATTCCGCATCCGTCGGCAGGCGCCAGCCGGGGCCCAATTTTTTACAGGCATCCTGCGCCGCCTGCGCGGTATAAAGCCGCCCATATTTCCGGCAATTTGCCGGTTGGTCTTCATAACACCACGAACCCGGCGCATTGATGTTCAGGTTTTGGGCAGTCCAGGTTTTACCGTTAAGGCGGATGGTGCGGTACGGAGTGGTAGCGGCTGTATCCTCAGCAGGTGGTTTCCTTTTAGTGCCGGTAATGCCGCCGCCAGTACATAAAGATACGGCCCAAATCAACAACACAAGCACTACTAAAGCCGCCAGGCCCGGGGGGAGCCACTTCCTCCAGGCCTTTTCTGGTGTTTCCCTTACAGGTTGCCGTCCTGCGGATGTGCTGGCAATTTTCACCTGCCGTTGCGCTTCCTGCTTCCGCCGCCTTTCTTCCTCCTGCTTTCTTTGCTGTTCCCGCGCTCGTTCTTCCTCCGCCTGGCGCTTCAGTTCCTGTACGGCCGTTTGGGCTTCCAGGGCATGCGCCCCCTGTGGGTACTCCTTCAGGTAAGCCTCATAGGCGGCCACCGAATTTTCTCCCTTTGCCGCCTGCCAGGCCGACGGTTCCCGCTGGCGGGCCAGTATGGCCTGTATGCGCTCCCCCGCTTCTACGGCAAAACGCCCCTGCGGGTAGCGCTCCTGGTACTCCAGAAAGGCAGAAAGCGAGCCGGCGCGCTGAGCCTGCAGCCAGGCCTGTTCTTCTTCTAGTTGTTTGATCGCTTCAAGCGCATCGATCCGGTACTTCCCGGAAGGATAACGCTGGTTGTATTGGTAGTAAGAAAGAATGGTGTTAGCGGCCTTTGCCTCCCCCCAGGCGTCCTCTTCCTCCAGTTCCGCCAAAGTAGCCCGAGCGGGCTGGGCATACATCCCTTCCGGATATTTGGACAGGAAAGCCCGGTATGCCGCCGCCGTGCCCGCCTCGCGGCAGGCTTTCCAATCGGCCGCCTCATTGGCCTTCAGGCGGAAGACATACTGCCCCTCGTCATCCCCTTTCACATTCAACGGCTTGAATACCGGCGTCTGCCGGCCCTCTGTCGCCCGTTCCACCTGGCGGATGACGGCGGCGGCCAGTTCCTGTATCGGCAGGTCGTCCTGGCTGCCTTTCATCTGGCGGAGCAGGATGGCCGCAAAAGGGCTGTTCTCGCCCGGGGCGCCGTCCAAGGCCCGCTCGCGGCTGTGGCTGGCGGCCAGGCCCCAGCGGGAGCGCTTGCTTTCGTAACCCGGGGGGGTGGATTTGAAAGTAGAAAACAGGGCGCCGGAAAAGCAGGCGTCTACGATGACAAAGGTGTGGAAGCTGTTTATGGCATCCAGGCGGCGCTTGATTTCATCGCTGGAGAAGTACTCCCACTCCTGCCCTGCCCGGGCATTTGCCGGCACCCAGTAGCCGACCTTGTCTTCCGTCTCCCCATGGCCGGAGAAGTAGATGACCAGGCTGTCCTCAAGCCCCACCTTGCCCTTTAGGTTTTTCAGTTGGGTGTGGATGTTGGGGCGGGTGGCTTCGGCATTAAAAAGCGTGGTGATGTTTTCCGGATCGAACTGGTACTTGCCGATGAGCACTTCGATGAACTCCCTGGCGTCTTTCACGCAGTTGTGCAGCCTTGGGCAATGGGCGTACTCGTCTATGGCAATCACCAGCAGGTGGTTTTTGCCGCGGGGAGCGCTCGCCGTTTCGGGGTCGAGTCCTATGCCTTTGTCCTGAGTGGCCACCTGGCGTTTGTTTTTTTAGCTACCCGCCTGTTGCCGGGCAACCCGGCCGGAGGTTTGCCGGCCAGCCCAGGGCACGGTAGTAAACCGCACCCTGGCAGCCCCCGGAGGATGCATTCCCTGCATCTTCCGGGTTTTAAAATGTATTGCTGCCCGGCTTCGGGCAGGCGGCCGGTTTTTTCTCAAATATACTATTTCCCAGGTATTTTATATACCGGCCGGGGATTTCAGGTACTTCTCCCGCCGGC
>CAZAXA010000849.1:0-2075 GCA_964488965.1 uncultured Phaeodactylibacter sp.
TACCTCCTGGCTGCCCGGACCGCCGTACAGGGTCATAAAAACCGGGTATTTTACACGTTGCCGGCATTGGCAGGATGGAGCCGCCGGCCTTTCACCGGTACAACGTGGCGGGCGCGGTGGCCTGGGTGCCGCCCCTCACGCTGGCGGGCTTTTTTTTCGGGGAACTGCCCTGGGTACAGCAGAATTTCGGGCTTATCTATCTGGCGCTGGTAGTAGTTACGGCCATACCTTTGCTATGGGGAATAGGGAAACTGACGATGGAACAGATGCAGGGAAGGCGGCGGAAAAAAAAAGGGCCGGCCAACGGATAAGCCAGGGTGGCCTTGCAGTATTTCTGAAAATCCAGCGTGTTCAACACCGCAGAAGAAAAGGTACGCCGGCCGGTAATGACATACACCTCCCCCCGGAAGGCCTGCCCGGTCTTTTTCGCCAGCCGGGCGCCCTGCGAAGAACTCCTTCCCGAATTGGCCCTGACGTCAAATATCACCTTTCTCAAACCAGCAGAGGCCTATGGGAAAGGCCGGCCCTTCGTTCACATCATCCCGGAAGACGCCGGTATGGCAGATGATCTCCTGCAACCGCAAAATGGCCTGCCAGTCTTCCATGCCTGGTAAGGCTTCGCGCAGGCTGTCCAGCGCCGCCCGAAAGGCCTGTTCAGAATAGTGTGGCGGTAAAAACCCTTTCCTGCCCTGCCCTGGAGAGGTAAACCACGGGAATCTATATTCCCGTTTCTCGTAGGATGAAAACATCATTGTCCAACGTTAGACGGGTAGCCTAACCGACAAAATATCCTCCTCAACGATACAGCAATATATATATATACTCCCCTCCCATCCCATCCTGATCGGCCGCTCTGGTGTTTAAGTAGAAATTATACACCGTTCAGGCGCTATAAGCGTACCTTTGCCGATGTAATTAAAACAAACGACAATGTCAAAGAGAAAAATGACGCCCTTTGCGCGTTTCTTCATCGTAATGCTCATCATTGTCCCGCTGGCTTACTTTGGCGCATCCTGGTACAACGGAGAGGACCCGCTGAATGTAAGGCAGTACCTGAGGCTGGACGAGCCGCCCAAAACCGAAGAGGCCATCGTAAAAGCAGATGCCGAAGTTCCCGAGGCGAGCCTGCAGCAGCGCATCGGCGAGCTGGAACAGAAGCTGCAGCAATGCCAGAAGGAACTGGATGAACTGAAAGCACAAGCCCAAAACCAGGAATGAGTATGGAAATAATACTGCTCGACGCCGGCCTGGGCGGCCTGGGGGAAATGATCATCAAGGTGGTGATCAACGCTCTGGCCCTGATGCTGGGCGCCCACCTGCTCAAAGGAGTGCAGGTCGAAGATTTTACCCGGGCGGTCGTCATCGCCATCGTTTTGTCTTTGCTCAACGCTACCCTGGGTTCTTTCCTGGACTTCATTACCACCCCCCTGCGCTTCCTGACCCTGGGCCTTTTTGCCTTTGTGGTGGACGCCGCCATGCTGCTGCTGGCCGCCTATTTCCTGAAGGGCTTCCGGATCGACACTTTCCTGTCGGCCTTCCTGCTGGCTATTGTCCTTTCGGTATCCAATGCCATCCTGTACGCGGTATTTCTGTAGCCGAAGATTATGGAATGCTAATGCCGCAGGCCGGGCAGATTGTGCGGGGAGATCCGCTGAAGGCAGTCCCCGAAAATACGATAGGCCCACGGTAGTCGCGTTCCCCGGAACAAATGTCCCATTCTCTGAAACTTACCAGCCTATGCGTCACATTATACTCCTCCTCACCCTGTCCCTCCTGGCCACTTCCTGCCAGCTTTCGCGCAAAGCAGCAAACGTTAAAGAGGCCGAAGCCGCCATGCAGGCTGTTTACCGCACCTTCACCAAAGCCTATAAACAGGCTGACGCAGCCATGGTCGCCAACCTGTACACCGAGGATGCCTTTTATCTGGAACCTAACGCCCTCATCATTCAGGGCAGGGATACCATCCAGTCCAATTTCGCCCGCTTTCTAAACCGCTTCTCTCCCGGCGCCGGCCCCGATATCTCCTTTGAGATCATCGAACGGCAAATCTCCGGCGATATGGCCTACGACATCGG
>CAZAXA010000850.1:0-2053 GCA_964488965.1 uncultured Phaeodactylibacter sp.
GTCCACCTTGGTGGGGTAGCCCCAGTCGATAAGATAGACGTCGATGCCCTCGCTTACCAGCTTGCGGATGAGGCTCCGGTCGGGTTGCAGGTCCATCATTTCCCAGCGGTTGACGAGGGCGTAGGAGACCAGGGCCGGCGTTTTGGCGGCGGCCTTTCCTTCCCGTTCGAAGTGGTAGAGTTTCACTTTGCCATCTTCCCAGACGGTTTTGCGGGGCGCCGTGGCGATATCGACGTCTTTCACGCCGGAGATGTTGCGGAGGGCGTCGGATACGGTATTTACACGTTCCAGAATCTGGTCGCTCAGTTTGGCG
This sequence comes from uncultured Phaeodactylibacter sp., assembly GCA_964488965.1. Classification (GTDB taxonomy): domain Bacteria; phylum Bacteroidota; class Bacteroidia; order Chitinophagales; family Saprospiraceae; genus JACJXW01. The sequence goes on from CAZAXA010000850.1 coordinate 314, forward strand.
TTGTTGTTGCTCATCGCTCTAGTTTTTCTGCCTGTCCGGGCGGCTGGCCAAGAAGCATGAACGAAGGCCTGCCTCATGGCAGTTTATGCTGCAATGTTCCGCTACCGGGGCTTGGTTAATACTCTGGTTTTGATCAGGAAAAAAGGTTGGGGCAGCAAGCCTGCCCCCGGCTGTAGCTCTCAAAAAAGCCCATCGTCTTTGGATGGGCACATGTTCATAGGATGTGGGGTTACCGGACTTCCGGCTGCCAGCGCCACCCTGGGCCGCATCGGCCGAAACCCGGTAACCCTTATTCATCGCCTCATCAGGGCCAGGGCCTGTTGGGCCCCTTATCGCGCCTGGCGCGCCCTGATGTCAGTTAGCTTTTTTTTTCGTGGCAGGCTTCTTTTCGACTGCCGGTTCTTCTTTGGCGACCATGGGCTTGCCGGCAAGCAGCAGGGCCTTCTCCAGTTCTGCCACTTTCTGCTCCATCTTGCGCATCTTCTGGCGCAGGGCGTTGGCCTCCTTGGCGATATCGTCCCCGTCCGACTTGGTCAGGAAGGGCATGTCGGCATAGGTCAGCTCCATAATCTTGTCGGTCATGGCCTTGATGCTGGCGCCGGTAGCGGCCACATCGCTCTGCAGCCTGGAATATTCTTCAGAATGCAGTACCTCCAGGAGGGTATTTTCCAGGGTGTTGATATAGTGCTGGAAGAAGTCCTGATAGTCCGGCATGTCCTTGCTGTCCTTATACTTCTTGTAGAAATCGCGGACGGTATCCGGCATGGCGAACTGGCCGGCCTCATAGACCATGCTCTGCAGTTCAGAGGATTTCAGTACGAAAGCGATGTAGGCGAACTGGATATCGCGCGTCAGTTTGGCCACTTCCGTCTGGCGGCCCTGGGCCATGATGTTGTAGAAGGGCGCCAGTTGGTCGCGCATGCGGTTGTTGAAATCGGTGGCCATTTCAAAGAAGGGAAGGTTACCCTTGCCCATGTACTCGCGCATTTTTTCCTTCCAGCTTTCGCTGACGGAGGCCCAGTCGCCGCTTTCATTCTTAATGTAGGAGAGGTAATGCTCGAACCACTGGTTGACGTTCTCGATCAGTTCGTGGGTGTTGCCCACCGGGCGGAAGCCCATCATCTGGTTGACCAGCTTATGGTATGCTTCCGGCGAGAAGTACTTGTCGATCATCTCTTTGTTGTACATGCCGTTCTGAATGAGGCGCTGCATGGGCTCCCAGTAACGGTGCAGGAAATCGTAGGATTCCATGAAGTTGGTGAAGTGGGGGCGCATGTTGAAGGGCATGCGGTCGAGCACCTGTTCGCTCATCCACTTGTTGCCCTTGTCCATCCACTCCCTCCAGTTCTTCATGCCTTCCTGAAGGAAATCGACAGGGTTGTAAACGCCTTTCAACTCGGGCAGCTTCAGCCCCATCTTTTCAGCGTTCTCCTTGTAGAACTGGGCCCATCTCCGGGCATATTCGTTTTGCAGTTCCAGCCAGCGGCGCATCTGCTCCGGGGCCTTTTCAAAAGCCTTCTGCGGGTCCTGGCCGGCTTTCATGGCGCTTTCAAAGAACTCCTGTTGTTTCTTAAACCACTCGGTGAAGAGGCTTTCCGCATCATCGCTGCCCTTCCCGTTGGGAGTGAAGGCTTTGGTGACCTGCTCTGACAGGTTGGACCAAAACTCCATGGCCTTCTTTTGTCCTTCTATTATGGTATCAAATTGGTTACTCATGGCCTTAGTTGATTTGAGTTGAAT
>CAZAXA010000851.1:0-790 GCA_964488965.1 uncultured Phaeodactylibacter sp.
CCTTATATAAGGGGATACGGCCCGGATGACAAATAACCCGCGTTTTGGTGAAGATAGTTGAATGGCACTAGGCAATAAAAAGACGGCGCCTTTATGGCTGGCATTGGCCGCGGTTATGGTGGTGGGCGCCATTGGTTTCCTGTGGATGCTGGCCCTTTCCGATACGGGCGGCCGCCAGCCCGCCCAATCCAATCAGGCCCTGGTGGGCGGCCCCTTTGCCCTGACCGACCACACCGGCGGCCGGGTGACCGACCAGACATACCTTGGGCGCTACACTCTGGTATTTTTCGGCTTCACCTATTGCCCTGATATCTGCCCCACCGAGCTGCAAACCATCGGCGACGCGCTGGACCGCCTGAAACCCGCCAAGGCTGACAAAATTACCCCTGTTTTCATCACCATAGATCCGGAGCGGGACACGCCCGCAGTGATGGCCGAATATATCAGCCACTTCCACCCCCGCCAGGTGGGCCTGACCGGCACCCCGGAAGAGATCGCGGCCGCCGCCCGGGCTTACCGGGTCTACTACCAGAAGGCTCCCGGTTCCGGGGAGGATGACTATTTCATGGATCACAGCGCCATCGTCTTTTTGATGGGGCCGAAGGGCCAGTATATTTCCCATTTCTCCCCCGGCACCACGGCGGACGTGATGGCCAGCCGCCTGGACGATCTGGTCAAATGACAGATCAGTTCTGGCGGCACAAAACGCTGGCCGAGATGAACGGGGCTGAATGGGAATCACTGTGCGACGGCTGCGGCCAGTGCTGCCTGCATAAACTGGAATATCCCG
>CAZAXA010000851.1:800-2053 GCA_964488965.1 uncultured Phaeodactylibacter sp.
GTGCTGCTCGCCATCGGCCTGTTCGCCGGCCTGGCGTTCGCCGTGTCGGCCAGCATCGACATGATCCGCCCCGCGCACGACGTGCCCGTGAGCGACGTGGCCCTCTGTGGCACCGGCGACCTGATGATCACCAACGTGGCCTGCCGCCTGCTGGACGTGGCCACCTGCCGCTGCCGCCACTATGACCAGCGTCTGCGCTATGTCCCTGACTGTGTCCACTTGACGGCGGACAAAATACATGAGTTTCATTGGTTGCCGCCAACCTGCGCTTACCGCCTGCTGGCCGAAGGACAAGACCTGCCGGACTGGCATCCGTTAATCACCGGGACGGCGGACACCGTGCATAGCGCGGGTATTTCTGTGCAATCCTGGGCCATCTCGGAGAGGGAGGCCGGACCGTTGGAGGATCACGTCGTTGCCGTCGTTAGTGGTCGATGAAGAACTGATTGTCCGCCGGTCGCCCCGGGCCCGGCGGCTGACCTTGAAACTGGATACCAAATCGGGCGCGGGCGTCCTGACCATCCCCAGGGGCGTCGCCTTGAAAGAGGCCATGGCCTTCGCCAAAAAGCACCAGGCCTGGCTGCGCCAGACCAGGGCCGCCCTGCCACCCGCCATCCCGTTTGAGCCGGGCTATGAAATCCCGGTGCTGGGCCGCCCCCATCTGATTGTCCACGCGGAACACCTAAGCCGCCGCCCGCTGCTGATCAGCACGCCGCCCCGGCTTCTGGTGGGTGGCGAGGTAACCGAAGTGCCAAACCGTCTGCGCCGCTATTTGCGCAGCCTGGCCGGGGACGTGATCGCGGCGTCCGCCCACCGCTATGCCAGCCAGTTACAAGTCTCTTACGACCGTATTCGCCTGGCCGACCCCACCGGCCGCTGGGGCAGTTGTTCCGACAGCGGCACGCTGTCATTTTCCTGGCGGCTGATTCTGGCGCCGTCCTGGGTGCTGGATTATGTGGTGGCGCACGAAGTGGCGCACATCAAGGAAATGAACCATTCCCCGCGCTTCTGGCGGCAAGTGAAGAAGCTGATCCCCGACCCTGACCCCGCCCGGCAGTGGCTGCTGGATCACGGCTTTTCGCTGCACCGGATCGGTTGAGGGCTAGTTTTTGCTCTCGTCCAGGCCACTGAGCGTGTCCCGCAAGCGGTCAAAAAAACCTGGGCTTTCCTGGGATTTTTCGCCGCTGTCCCCCGGCCGCTTCATGGGCCGCCCGGCGGGCGTGATCTGATTGCCCGTGTAAAGGCCTTCCATG
>CAZAXA010000852.1:0-2049 GCA_964488965.1 uncultured Phaeodactylibacter sp.
AGATCGACCTGAATCAGCGGTTGAACCTGATCAACCTGCTGATGGTCTCGCGACAAAAGGACCCCGCCGGGCTGGCGCGCGCGGTGCGCAGTCTCAGCGTGCCGTTCCGCAAGCACGTCGATGACGCGGCGTTCTACAAGGATTTCGAGCGGATGATCAGCCGCTACATGGACCCCGACTCCCCGGCGTCCTTCGGCCCGCTGATGAACATCGTCTTCGACTTGCTGGCCTCGCACGGCTTGCGTCTCGATTCGGACCTGACGCTGGCTATCAAGGCGATGATGCAGGCCGAAGCCATCTATACGGCCCTTTACCCGGAGGGTGGCGGGCTGGTGGAGATGGGTTTCGACACGGTCAAGGAGCTTGCCCTGCAGGAGACGACGGCCGATAACGTCAAGGAGATCCTCACCCGCCAGGCATCCATCCTGGCCCAGGACCTGGTCAAGGAATTGCCCTCGCTCAAGGACGCCACGCTCGGCTGGCTGGGCATGTACCGGCGCGGCCGGTTTGAATTGCACGTCGACACGTCCGATATGGCCAGGGAAATAAGCACCCTCCGCCGCATCGCCCAACAAATCATCCTCGGCATTGTGTTGGTGGGCATGCTCGTCGGGTCGGCCATCGCCGCCAGCTTCTCGGCCGTCGCCGGCGATATGGGGACGACCCTGGCCCAATGGGCGCTGGCAGTGTTCTTTATCTCGGTGGCCCTCACAGGGATTTTCATCGCTGTCCTGGTGTACCGGTTGTTGTGGCCCAAGCGGGATGAGACCTAGAGAATGGGTCTCGTAGACCCGAATCGAGTCGATCTGCCTCTTGTCTCGCCGTGCATGGTTTGTCTCGGATGATAATGGGTTGCTCAATGACACCGGCTTAAATAGGTTGTAACCCTGCCTCAATCTCCTCTCGTCGCTCCTCCAGAAACGGCGGCAAAACCAGTTGCTCACCCAGATGCGCCGGGTCCTCATCCACGGCGAAGCCGGGGCCGTCGGTCGCCAGCTCAAACAGGATGCCGTTGCTGATGCGGAAGTAGAGTGATTTGAACCAGAAGCGATCGACGGTACCGGAAGTGCGCAGCCCGGCGCGATGAAGATGAGCCTGCCACGCTTGCTGTTCTTCGGTATCGCGCAGACGAAAGGCGACGTGATGGACGCCGCCGCGGCCGAGCCATGCTCGCCGCGCGTCGGGTTGCACGTAGACGTGGACCTCTTTGCCCGGCCCGCCGCCGTCCATGGCGTAGATAACGACTTCTTCGGCCGGATTATCAGGGTTGGGCAGCCGTTCGACCTCTTCAAAGCGCAGTATTTGGGACAGGATGGTGTCGATCTGGTCCAGTGCCGGCACGCTCAGGGCGACGCTATGGAAGCCGCGGATTGCATATTCCACCGGCACATCCGTCGCATCCCATACTTCGCCTTCAAACGGCTCACCCTTGTCATCAACCAGCGTCAGGCGTTGGCCTTCGGGATCCTCGAAGCGCAAGATGTCACGGCCGCGAAACCGGCTGATTGATTCCACCTTGACTTGATGCTCCGTCAGCCGTTTGGCCCAGTAAGCCAGTGCCTCGCGACCGTTCACGCGGAACATGGTATTGGTGATGCTGTCCGTTCCGCGCTGGTCCTGGTTGGTTTGCGACCAATCGAAGAAAGTCATGTCGGTGCCGGGGGAGCCGATTTTGTCGGCATAGAAAAGGTGGTAGGCGGACGTATCGTCCTGATTCACCGTCTTTTTCACTAATCGAAGCCCCAGTATTTGTGTATAGAAATCCAGATTAGCCGGGGCATTGCCTGTGACGGCCGTCACGTGATGCAGGCCATGTAATTGCATTGCATTCTCCTTGAAGCTGTCGGGTTCAGCCATTGATTAATAATTCGACATCAAATATATTATCATCAAATATAATATTGTCAACCGGCTCTACGAAGTAAAGTTGTTCTGCTCAGGCACCTATTATCTGATGCCAATGGAGCCGCCCACTGAGCGGAATAACTAATAGTACATAATACCTAGATATGGATAATATTAACCGGGTATAATTGCATTGATTTTGTA
>CAZAXA010000853.1:0-2047 GCA_964488965.1 uncultured Phaeodactylibacter sp.
CCTGCGGCTGGCCGATCTGCAGCTCATAGCCCTCGCGGCGCATGGTCTCGATCAGAACCGACAGGTGCAGCACGCCGCGGCCGAACACCCGAAAGGTGTCGGCGGAATCGGTTTCTTCGACGCGCAGCGCCAGGTTGCGCTCCAGTTCTTTCTCCAGGCGCTCCTTGACGTGGCGCGAGGTCAGGAACCTGCCCTCCTTGCCGAAGAAAGGCGAATCGTTGATGGTGAAGACCATGCTCATGGTCGGCTCATCTATGGCAATGGTGGGCAGGGCTTCCGGCGCCTCCGGGTCGGCAATGGTATCGCCGATCTCGAAGCCTTCCACGCCAAAGATGGCGCAAATCTCCCCGGCATTGACCTCCTCGGTTTCTATCCGCTCGAAGCCCTCGAAAACGAAGAGGCTGCGGATGCGGCTTTTGCGGGCGCCGCCGTTCTTCTGCAGCAGAGTTACCGGTTGGCCGTTGCGCAGGCTGCCCCGTTGCAGGCGGCCGATGGCAATGCGGCCGATATAGGGAGAGTAATCCAGGGAAGTGACCAGCAACTGCGGCGTACCCTGCCCCACCCTCGGAGCGGGAATGTGTTCGACGATGGCGTCCAGCAAAGGCGTAATGTCCGTCGTGCGTTCCCGCCAGTCGGTACTCATCCAGCCCTGCTTGGCAGAGCCGAAGAGGGTCGGGAAGTCGAGCTGGTTTTCACTGGCGTCCAGGCTGTACATCAGGTCGAAAACGGCCTCCTGCACTTCTTCCGGCGTGCAGTTCTCCTTATCGACCTTATTGACCACCACGATGGGTTTGAGGCCCAGTGCAATGGCCTTCTGGGTCACGAAACGGGTCTGCGGCATGGGCCCTTCGAAAGCATCCACCAGCAGGAGCACCCCGTCGGCCATATTGAGCACCCGCTCCACCTCGCCGCCGAAATCGCTGTGGCCCGGCGTGTCGATGATGTTGATCTTTATGTCCTTATAGCGGATGGAAACGTTCTTGGCCAGGATAGTGATGCCTCGTTCGCGCTCCAGGTCGTTGCTGTCCATAATGAGCTCGCCAGGCCGCTCGTGCTCGGCAAAGAGCTTGCCGGCGTGGATCATCTTGTCTACCAGGGTGGTCTTACCATGGTCGACGTGGGCAATTATGGCAATATTTCTCAGTTTCATAAAATTTCATTGAAGTCAGGGCCTTCCGGCCGGTTCTGCTTGGAAACAAGGCCGCCGGGGCCATAGTTTCCAAAATAGCGCGCAAAGGTAGAAGAAATTTCTGAGAAAACATCGCTTCCTTTTTTTGTATGGCGCCGGACGCATCCGGCAGAAGCCTCTTGATACCACTTTCCATTATTCCTAATTTACGGTTTTATTAAATCACCCGGCAGAAATGATCGCACTGGCCACCTTCCTGGCCTTTACCGGCCTTGCCGCGCCCTTGTGCGCTTTGCCGCCGCCCGGCGCCGTAAAAGGAACTTTAGAGGTCGGCCGCATAGCTTTTCCTCAGGGCGACAGCCCTGGCCCTCACACCATACGCGTGCCTTTTGAGCTGGCAGGCCGGCTCATCGTGGTAGAGGCGGCGGTGGAAGGCCAGCAGGGCAATTTCATCATCGATACCGGCTCGGCCAAGCTCATCCTGAACGCCAGCCACTTCAGCAGGGGCGTATCCCGGCGGAGCGCCGCCCCGGCAGGCACGACCGGAGCGGTCGAAGAAGTGCAGGTGCGGCCGGCACGCAGCTTCTCCTGGAGCGGCCTGTCGTTTGACTATATACAGGCCCACATTATTGACCTGAGCCATATCGAGGAGAAGAAGAACATCAGGGTGCTGGGGCTGATCGGCTATGAGGCTCTGAAAGACTTCGAACTGCTGATCGATTTTCAGCTGCGACAGATCACACTCACCCGCCTGGATGCCCGGGGGGAACGCCTCGACAGCCTGGCCATCCTGGAAGAAGCGGAAGACAGCCTGAGCTTTCAGCTGAAGGGCCACGTCATCATCCTCGACGGCTGGGTAGACACAACGCCCGTCAGGTTCGGGCTCGACTCCGGCGCCGAGCTCAACCTGCTGCACAG
>CAZAXA010000854.1:0-2040 GCA_964488965.1 uncultured Phaeodactylibacter sp.
TCGCTGCAGGGAAAAATGGCGCCGGGCGACACTTCATTGCGCATGGCCACGCTGTAGGGGCAGGCGGCGGCATCGGCAGCGAGGAATACCGGCCCGGTGGCGGCGCGTACCTCCCGGCCATTGGCCTGGCTGATCCGGAACAGAGCGCTGGCAACGCCAAAGATAGAACTGCCGTAGGCCAGCAGTTCGCCAAAGGGGTTGAAGAACAGGCCCTGAATCTCATTACCGGCCTCTATGGGGTTGAAGGCCGTAACGCTGCCGTTGTCGAAATTGATGGTAAGGATACAGCGGTTATCGGCATCGTAGCCGAAAAGCCGGTTATCCAGCGGGTTGAAAGCGATATCGATGATCCTGCGCGAGGCGGGCAGGGAGAGAAAAGTAGTGGCGAAGCCCGGGCTATCGAGGCCGACTTTGGCCAGCGACTGCCCGCCGGCGCCCTGGGCGATGGCGGCAAAGTAACGGCCGTCCGGGCTGATGGCCCCGCCGATGACGGCCAGGCTGTTGTCCAGCGGCAAAGGGCCCAGATCCTCCACCATGCCATTGGCGTCGATGCGGTACAGGCGGCGGTCCGTCCGCCCGATGCCGTAAAGCAGGCGGTCGGTGGCCCGGAAACCCAGGGCCTCGACCGCCACCCCCAGGTTGGCATTGACGGGCAGGAACCTCAGCCCGTTGTTGGCAGGGTCGATCGACATTTCCGACAGCTCGCCCGTCCCTTCCCGGATCACAAAGGCCTGCCCCTCACAAATGAAAGGCGCCTGGCCCGAGGCGGCAGGTAAAAGGAAGAACACCAACGCAATAACAGAGATGGTTCTTGCCATTTTGGGTCAAACGGATACGCCTGGTGTTAGTGGGTTAAATCCGTTGATCCATGCAGCGGGCCTGGAGGCCCGTTCTCCATATGTGCTGAAACTTCAACGGATTTAACCCACCACCCGCTTGGTTATCGGCACAAAATTACAGCACAATGTTCTGCCGGGATGTATTGTTCAACACATTTTTGGTTTTTAGGTTTGGGAGTTACATCTGTTGTTCTCCCACCAGCCGCAACACCTCGTCGGCACAGCCCCAGGAAACGGTGAAGCCGGCGCCGCCATGGCCGTAGTTGTGAAAGACATTCCGCCCTTCCTCTTTTTCGCAGCGGATAGCCGGGCGTTTGGGGCGCAGGCCGGTACAGTTAACGACCAGGTGCCCGTCCTTAAGCAGAGGCTCCACAGCTTTTACCTCCCGGGCCAACAGTTCGCCTCCTCCCTGCCGGAAGCGATCCAGAAGGTAAGGCAGGTAAAGCTGCGTTTCGGCCAGCGGCACGCTGGCCATATAGCCCATCGCGTATCCGGGGGGAAGTTCCTCCGGGCGCGCCACGCGAACGGCGCCGGCGGGTAGCTCGTCTTTCCAGCTGTTGTCCAACTCCGGCCGGGTGAGGATGAGAAAATCCCTCCAGCGCACCCCTGTGCCGGGTTGCCTGGCCAGCCTGGCGAACTCGTGAAAAGATATGGCGCTCCAGCGGTTGGCCTTATCCACCGGCCCGGCCTCATAAGGAAACCAGATGGCGGCGGCCACGGCGGAAGTCGTCCGTTCCGGAGGCTCTCTGGTAAGAATGCGCACCGGATAGCCCGCTTCTATAAGACGGACAGCAGTGGTCAGGCCGGAGACGCCGGCGCCAAGCACGATGATGGACGGGAGGTTCATGGCATGAATTTTACCCGGCCGAGCTGTAGCGGGGACGGGGAGTGGATGAGTGGCTAATACGAAATTGATTGCCTCATAAATAAGGCCATATGCTCCTGTGACCTGCTTTCAATCCGTAAAAATTAGCCGGAAGACGGTAAAAGAAATTCACATAATTTTTTATTTAATCTGATCAAGATACAGAAGCCGCATTATTTTTTTGTGATAAAAAAAACAAAACCAATATTTTACACTTTAAAATGTCACATATTAAAACACAGAAATTTAATGAATTGTACTTCGAAATCCTTGAAGGTTTATAGACATTTGTATTGTCAACGATGATGAACGGCAGTTGGCGGGTTCCTTCGGAAG
>CAZAXA010000855.1:0-2040 GCA_964488965.1 uncultured Phaeodactylibacter sp.
CGGGTATGGATTTCACTTTTGAGAAAATGCGATCTGAAACCTTTGAGGTTTCCGAAACCTCAAAGGTTTTATGCGCTTACAGCCCAGGGTAATACGTCAGCAGCAAAGCCCCGGTGAGGTGATGGGTTTCCGTCGGCGCCTTCTGGGTGGAAAAGAGCCTGAACTCCGGCTCCCACTGCGCCAGGCCGTAGTTCACCGTACAGCCTAATGTCAGTTTTCGGGCGCGGATGCCCACATAGCCGATCAGTCCGTAGTCCAGCCGTTTGAAATAGCGGGTGCTGCTGTTGTCCTCCAGGGCGATCACATCGGCAAATTCTACCTTCCGGCTTTCTTTGACTTCCTGCCGGTCCAGCAGGTCGCCCTCCACGAAGAAGGACGTTTTGTAATCGGACTTTTCCGTGCCGTGCAGGCCAATCGCGAGATAGGGGCCCAGGCCGATCTGGAATCCCGCCGACAGGTTCACCACCGGATAGACAGGCACTTCCAGGTAGCCCACATAGGTGGCGATATGGCCTTCCGCTTCCGTATAGGAAGGAGCAAAACCGTAATCTGCAGTTGCCAGTTCAATGCTGGAAATCCACTCCCCGATATTGATGCGGTCGCCCTTGCCGCGGTAGTAAAGGCCCGACTGCAGAGAGAAGCGCGGGCTGATGCGCCAGTCGAGGCCGGCCCCGAAGGTGGGAGCGGGCAGGATGCTGTAAGCGGGAGGTTCGGGGGCGCCCCGGTAGTCGTATATGCCCGCGGCGGCATTGATGCCGGCGGTTATGCCGATGAACAATTGAGATTGAAAGGCTGGTTCAGCCGGTGGGGGAGGGGCCGGTTCGGGTGAAACGGCAGGCTTCCTTTCGGGAGCCGGCTCGGGGGCCGGCGGTTCCCGGACTTCCGGCCTGGCCGCCGGCGCCGGTTCCTTAGCCGGAGGGGGCGCTGTTTCCGGTTGAGGGGCGGCAGGCTGTTCTTCCCGGGGCACAAACCACTCCACCCGCCCGTTCTCGTACTGTATCTTCCGGATTTCACTTTTGTAAACGGTGTACAGGGGGCCTTCCTGGAAGTCGAACAGCTTGTACTTCAACACATCCGGCTGGATTTCCAGCACTTTGGCCTCGATCCAGCGGCCATCTTTGAGGAAAAGGATATCCTGCGCCGCCAAAAGGGCCGGCAGCCACAGGAGAAACATGGAGAAAATGTATTTTTTCATGGGCCGGGAATTATTGATGATAGCAACCCTTTGGGGTTCGGGTCAATACACCGTATAGTTGATGGTGATCTTTGCGCTTTTAAAATAATTGTCCAGCCACCATTCACAGGCGGCGCCGGCTTCGCTTTCCTTGCAGGAGAGGCCAACAGGTATCAGGATGGAAAAGGCCAGTCCGCCGGGAATGCCTTCCGGAAATAATAAAGGCAGGGAGGTGTACTCGAAATTTTTCACCTCCAGTTTGAGGTCTTCCCCTCCCAGGGAGGCCTGGGCGAGTTTGACAGTCCTCAAAAAAGAAAAACTGCTGCCGGCCTTATGCCTGAACACCAGATAGGCCCGGTTAAAAATTACTCCTAAGTCCTCCCGCCTGGACAACACCACTTCCGCAGAGACAGTAAGTGGTTTTCCCGTACAGATGTCGTTGAGCTGGGTCATTACGGCCCTGGCGCCCAGCGCGATGTAATCCACCCTTTCATATTCGTCATCCCAATGATAGGTATAGGCATATCCTCTCTGCCATTGGGCTACTTCGGATCGGGTGAGCTGGCAGTTTTCCTCATCACCCAGGGAACAGGTAGTACTGCTAAGGAGGAGGTAAGCGAGCAACACGGACAGGGGGAGGCTTCGGAGAAAGGTAGTGCAGAACATGGGGTCTTAATTTAATTACCTCATGTTCTGCTACATTGTAGAATTTTGCAATGACAAATGCCGGAGGCCCGAACTGATTTTTGTCAATGGCAGGAACGCCGGATTAATACTAACCTGAAGGAATTGAAGTGAGAACCAAAAATCTGCCATTCCTGCCTGCCAGCGAGCGCTGGCGAGCCCGCCTGCTGTGCCGCAGGCCG
>CAZAXA010000856.1:0-2039 GCA_964488965.1 uncultured Phaeodactylibacter sp.
GGCCAGGGTGGCGCCGGCGATGGGCGCCAATTTCAGCGGCTTCCTGGCCGGGCCGGGGGGCGGCGCTTCTCCCTTTTCCCTCCTGTCGGGGCTTTTCGGCGCGCCGGCAGGCGCCGGCAGTTTTCCCTTCGGGGATTTTGGGGGCGGCTTCGAGGATGGGGACGGCTTTGTCACTTCCGATGCCGCCAAAACGGCCAATGCCCTGCTCAAGCAGTTCAACCAGACAGCCCGCCTGATCGACAATACCGAAAAGGATCTCAAAAAGATCGGCGGCGAAATCCAGCGCCTGGCGCAGGCCCAACGGATCAAGGCCATCGCCGCCGGCGAGATCGAAAAGCTGCGCTACAACCCCGCCATACCGCCCGCCGAAATCCGGCGCCTGTCTATGGAATACCTGGAAACCATCCTCGGCCACGAATCAGAGGTACAGAACTTGCAGCAACTGCTCGAAAAGGCCGACCCCAGGGAAGAACTCAGCCAGAAGCTGGAGGCCTATCAGCAATATACCGATGAACTGGCGGGCTACTACGAGATCGTGAACTGGATCCGGGATTCGCTCGGCGGCATTTCCCTGCCTTCCGCTTCTTATACGGAATTCCGGAATGCCGTGGCTTCCTTTGTGGGCGCCGGCTCGTCACAGCTCGATCAATATCAGAAAACGGCGGCGGCCGCCGCCGAGGCGCTTGCCGGCATGGAGAGCTATAACCTGGAGCAACTCATCCAGCTGCGGTATATCCTGGAAGAACTCAAGGCCAATACCTTCTCCCATACCTTCCGCACCCAGGCCAGTGGAGACCGCCTGCGCCTCAAGCTCCAGTTGGAGCCCGTCGACAGCCTGAGCATCCCCGGCCTGTCTACCCGGCAGCTTTCCTCTGTGGAAGTGCCGGTCTACGGCGGCTTTAAGGTCAATGCCAGCATTGGCGTCAGCTTTGGCAGCTTTTTCGACCAGCCGCAGGCCTATTTCCTGCGCGACAGCCTGATCTTCTCGGAGGACCGGGACAGCTACCTGCCCATCATCACTTCTTTCCTCCACTTTTACCCCCAGAGCGCAGGCAACATCTCCGTCGGCGGCGCCTTCGGCCTGGGCATATCCATCGGCGGCGACAGCGGCGCCCAGTCGGTACATTTCCTGCTGGGCCCCAGTTTCATCCTGGGACAGGGCGAGCGCATCGCCCTCAGCGCAGGCCTCATGGGCGGCAAGGTCGACCGCCTGGGCCAGGGTTACGAGGTGGGGGACAGCCTCATCTCTGAGGCCGGCACGGTTCCCCTCCGCTCGGTGTATGAACTGGGGTTCTTCGTGGGGTTGTCGTTCAATGTATTGTCGAGGTAAGGAGATACCCTCACTCCTTCACCAGCCGTTCCGCCATCACCTCTCCATTATCGCGGGCCAGCACCCAGTATATGCCCGGGCTGAGGCCTCCGAGAGGGAGCTGAGTAGTGGCGAGGCGGGCAGGCACATTCTGGTGATAGACATTCTGGCCGGCCAGGTTGAAGATGTCTATCGTCCGCTTTCCCTCGTGGGCTTCCGGCCATTCGATGGTGGCCTCGTCACGGGCTATGGTCGGCCGTATCGTCAGGGCGGGGCGGCCTTCGATGACGGCGGTTTGCACCTTGCTGTATTCAAAGGCGCCGTCGAAATCGTATTGCTTCAGGCGGTAATAGTTCAGGCCCTTTTCAGGGGAAGAATGCACGAAGGAATACTGCTTCGGCTTCAGGGAGTTTCCGGCGCCGTCCACCCGGCCCAGCTCGTCAAACTGCCGCCCGTCGGCAGAATGCTCGATGGAGAAGTAGTCGTTGTTGGACTCGGTGGCGGTGGCCCAGTTCAACTGCACGGCACGGCCTTTGGGGCGGGCGGTGAAGGCGGTGAGTTCGACGGGAAAGGCCTGCGAAAAGGAAAGCGTGCCGCTGGAAGTCTGCACCAGCTCTACGTTGTTCAGGATGAACGGCCCGCCGCCGGGAGTCCCGCTGACATTGCTGCCGCTGACGAAGGTAAAGCTGTTGCCGCTCACCGGGGTGTACGTGCCGCTGAGGCTGACAGT
>CAZAXA010000857.1:0-2037 GCA_964488965.1 uncultured Phaeodactylibacter sp.
GGCGCCGCCTCATCGCCTGGCACAACTCGGTTTTGTATGGCGAGGAGGGAGAGATTTCGGCAACGATCAGCTCGGGGATCGATATCACGGCGCAACGCGAGGCGGAAGACCGCATCATCCGCATGAACGCCGACCTGGAGAAGCTCGTGGAAGAACGCACCGAGGAACTGGCCGAGGCCGTCAACCAATTGCTCGATATCAATAAAAAACTCAAATACGAGATCAAAGAGCGCCGGGCCGCCGAGGAGGAAATCCGCAAGAATGAGGCCCGGCTGCGGCGCGCCCTGGAAAAGGAAAAGGAACTGAGCGACCTCAAATCGCGCTTTGTCTCCATGGCCTCGCACGAGTTCCGGACGCCGCTGAGCACCATCCTCTCTTCCGCCGACCTCATCGAGGCCTATACTTCCGAAGAGCAACAGAAGAAACGCCTGCGCCATACCACGCGCATCAAGTCTTCCGTATCCAACCTCACCGGCATACTCAACGACTTCCTCTCCCTGAGCCGCCTGGAAGAAGGACGCTTCGAAGCGGAACCGGTGTGGTTCGAACTGGCGCAGTTTTGCGAGGAGGCTCTCGGAGAAATACAGGGCCTGCTCAAGCCCGGCCAGTATCTGGCCAGGGGAGGCCAGATGGAAGGCATCGAGCTGTTCCTCGATAAAAAAATGTTGAAGAACATCCTGTTCAACCTCTTCTCCAACGCCATCAAATACTCCGAGGAAGGCAAACCCATCGGCATCCGGATGGAAGTAAAGGGCCAGGCCCTGCATATCGCTATCACCGACCAGGGTATCGGCATTCCCGAAGAGGAACAGCAGCACCTCTTCACCCGCTTTTTCCGCGCACATAATGTGGAAAACATCCAGGGCACCGGCCTGGGGCTCAACATCGTCAAACGGTACGTCGACATCATGGGCGGAACCATCCGTTTCGAAAGCCGCCTGGGAGAAGGCAGCGCTTTCTACGTAACTTTGCCCCTCCAACCGCCCCCTGCTCCAAAGGACGAAGCATAAATCGCGCTTTCGTATTATATTTGTAACCTGAGGTTAGGGCAGGCCCACCCCTCACTGTTTACAAACCAAGCACAACCTAGCAAAATGAAGAAAATTTTAGTGATCGAAGACAATGGCGAGGTCAGAGAGAACCTGGAAGAGATCCTGGAATTATCCGGTTACGAGGTTATTACTGCCGAAGATGGAAAAGCGGGAGTGGAAAAAGCTCTGACCGACCCTCCCGACCTCATCCTGTGCGACGTTATGATGCCTCACCTCGATGGCTTCGGTGTCCTGAATATCCTCAGCAAAAAAAGCGCTACGGCCAATGTGCCTTTCATCTTCCTCACTGCCAAAGCCGAAAAAAGCGACTTCCGCCGCGGCATGAACCTGGGCGCCGACGATTACATCACCAAGCCTTTTTACAAAGACGAACTGCTGGAGGTCATCGAAACCCGCCTGCGCAAAAGCGAACAGCTGCGCAAACAGTTCGACAAAACGGAACAGGGGCTGACCGCCTTCATCAACGAGGCCAAAGGCTACGAAGAGCTGCGCCGGCTTTCCGACGAGCGCAAGACCAAAACCATCAAACGCCGCGAACACATCTTCGAAGAAGGGGAATTTCCCCGCTACCTCTATTTCGTCAAAAGGGGCAAGGTGAAAATCTACAAGACCAACGAGGATGGCAAGGATTACATCATTAACATCTGCAAGCCCGGCGATTTCTTCGGCTACCTCGACCTGATCAAGGACGAAAAATACACCGAATCCGCCGCCGCTATGGAGGATACCGAGGTGAGCCTCATCCCCAAGGAAGATTTCAACAAGCTGCTGCTGGCCAACCGGGACGTGGCTTCCCAGCTCATCAAAATGCTGGCCGACAATGTCATGGACAAGGAAGAGCAACTGCTCAACCTGGCCTACAACTCCGTCCGCCGACGCGTGGCCGACGCTATCCTCCTGCTCAGCCAGAAACAGGAAGACGGCAGCATCAACATCCTGCGC
This sequence comes from uncultured Phaeodactylibacter sp., assembly GCA_964488965.1. GTDB lineage: Bacteria > Bacteroidota > Bacteroidia > Chitinophagales > Saprospiraceae > JACJXW01. The sequence continues at coordinate 1,995 of CAZAXA010000857.1, forward strand.
GACGACCTGGCCCGCCTGGTCGGCACCGCCAAGGAGAGCGTCA
>CAZAXA010000858.1:0-2034 GCA_964488965.1 uncultured Phaeodactylibacter sp.
GTACATTGATGAGCCACTGGCACAGGCCGCCGTAGGCCTGCGTGGAGGCGCCCATGCGGCCGTAGCAAACTGCGGAAGGGGCCTGCGCGAAATCGCGCGCCAGCCGGCGGATAGCGGTGGCTTCTATGCCGAGAAAGGGAGCGGCGAATTCCGGGCTGAAACCGTCGGCCATTTCCTGCACCTGCTCCAGGCCGGTAAGGATGGGCGCCAGATGCCTCAGCCTGACCAGCCCTTCCTTTATGATGGTATGTATTAAAGCCAGCAGCAACAACGCATCCTTTCCGGGGCGGATGAAATGGTGCGCGTCGGCCTTTTTGGCAGTCTCGGTCCGGCGTGGGTCGATCACCACCACCTTCCCGCCCCGCTCCTGAATGCCCTTCATATAGCGGTCAAAGCCCGGCGCCGTCATCATGCTGCCGTTGGATGCCAGCGGGTTGGCCCCAATAATGAGCATGAAGTGGGTGCGGCCGACATCCGGGACGGGCAGCAGAAAGCCGTGGCCGAACATTTTGAGGGCGGCGACGTGGTGCGGCAACTGGTCGACAGAAGTGGCGCTGTAGCGGTTTTTTGTCCCCAATGCCTTGATGAAGGGCCCGGAAAAGAGCATGCTGCCCAGGTTGTGCACGTTGGGGTTGCCGAAGTAGGCGCCGACGGAATCCGGACCGTGCTTTTGCTGCACTTTCCTGAGGTTGGCGGCCACCTCGTCAAAAGCCTCTTCCCAGCCGATGCGCTCCCAGCCGGTAGCGGTACGCCGCACAGGGTATTTCAGGCGGTCCGGGTCCTCGTAGATGTCCTGCAGGGCCACCGCCTTGGGGCAGATGTGGCCCCGGCTGAGGGGATCTTCTTCATCGCCGCGGATGGACAGGATTTTGCCGTTCTCGTGTTCGACGGCCAGGCCGCAGATAGCTTCGCAGAGGTTACAGGCTCGGTAGTGGGTGGGCATATCGTCCAATAATTTAAATCTCGATTTCCTTAATTAATCTAATATCCCTTGAGGAAGAGCCGGATTTAATAGAATACAGGCCTTTTTCCAGAGCCCAACCGGAATTCTCCTCATCCCAGTAACTCAATTCCGAAACCGGGATGCTGATCATGATGCCCTCAGATTCCCCCGGCGCCAGGTTTCGGGTTTTCGCAAACGCTTTCAGCTCTTGATTTGGGCGATCGATGGTTGAATTAACCTTTGAAACATAAATCTGTACCACTTCTTTTCCTGCCTGATCGCCAGCATTGCGAACAGTTACGACGACATTGACAGTGTCATTTGCCAAAGTGGCTTCCATCTTATCATATGCGAAACCGGTATAGGAAAGCCCGTATCCAAATGGATAGGATACCTCCTTATTTGCTTTATCAAAATGCCTGTAGCCTACATAAATTCCTTCTTCATAAAGCGTGTAATCTTTGTTTCGGATTTTTTCTTCTTCGGATTTTGCTTTGCCGGCAAAAAACATATTGAACAGGCTCATCGGCTCTCCGTCCAATGGAAAGTTGGCATTAGACGCATGATCATTAAGATTAATTGGAAAAGTCATCGGTAGTTTTCCGCTCGGATTGGCTTTTCCGCTGAGGATATCGGCCACCGAGTTCCCGCCTTCCTGCCCGCCTTGCCACGCCAGCAGAATGGCATCAGGCTGTTCTTTCCAGGATGCTGTTTCAATCACGCCTCCGATATTCAACACCACTATTACTTTTTTACCTGCTGCATGAAAGGCCTGGCATGTATTTGCTATCATTTCCTGCTCTTCCTTTGACAAAAGGAAGTCATCCTTTTCAACTCTGTCGCCACCTTCACCGCTGTTTCTGCCGATGGTGATGACGGCAATATCTGCGCTGGAAACGATCTGATCCAATTGCCCGGAAGTAAATGCGATTTCAGGCGGATCGTAAGGTTGAAACATGGCATTAATCCCCTCGGGCTTAATAAATGCTTCCTTATGAGCTTCCTTGTGGGCTTCAAAGATATTTTTAGCTATTGAATTGATCTCGAATCCAATATTTTTTAAGCCTTCTTCCAAAGAAACGTTGTAAGCT
>CAZAXA010000859.1:0-2033 GCA_964488965.1 uncultured Phaeodactylibacter sp.
GTCCGGGGAAAAGAGTTGAGTGGTCCCACCAGGATTCGAAAGGCTTTTTTAAAGCCCTGATAACCAAACCCGTATAAAGGAGACCAAATTTTTTTAAAAATATTTTAAGGGTTTTGGCGGTGTTTTGCCCTGCCCAACTTCCTTTTCAGGTGCCTGGTAAGAGCGCAGTAAAGTTAATGGATTTTTTGAGAAATTCTCCCATTATTCCCAGTACTTATGTATTGAGAGCTACTGCCAGCCTTATTTATTACTCCCGGTTTCAAAGTTAAAAGCTGGCGTGGAAAGAAATCTCTTCCCGGCCTTGCGCCCGTAAGCGTTGGCCGCCACATAGAGCAGATCCTCGAAAGCCAGGCCGGTTTTGTTGTAAAATATCACCGGGCGGCAGGATAAGTTCACCCTCCCTACCCCAGCACCACCCATCCCGCTTCCCGCCCCTCCACCACATTCAGCCCCTGCCCGCGCAGCTCCTTCAGGCACTTCTTCCGCAGCCGCCAGGTATCGGCCTGCCGGGCATGGCCCAGCCAACTGTTGAGCTGGCATTCCAAAAGGGCGGGTAACAGTTTTCCTTGCCGGTACAGCTCCAGCCGGGCGGCGGCCCGCTTTCGGAAGCGCCGGACATTCTCCCGCCTCAATCGGCGGTGGGTGAGGAAAATGCGCTGGCCCAGGAAGGTAATTCCTGCTGAAGTGGGAAACACTTCTGATTTCCGGGGATGCAACAGCAGCCGGAGGCGCTCGGCCAGAAACCTCCGGCATTCTTTCTTCACTTCATGTAGCTGCTTCTTATCGTCGTGGAAGAGCACGACGTCGTCTACGTATCGGATATAGCCCTTGATGCCCAGTTCCTCCTTTACAAAATGATCGAAGGGGGAAAGGTAGAGGTTGGCGAAAAACTGGCTGGTGAGGTTGCCCATGGGCAGGCCCCGGCGGCGGCTGGCCAGGCTGAACAAGTCATCGCCGGGAAAATATTCCTGTACCGGCTCCTGAGGATTGGAGTTGTCGAGGATCAGATCTATGAGGTTCAGCGTGCGGGGGCATTTGATCTTCCGGGCGATGAGGCGTTTGAGGATGGCATGGTCGATACTTGGAAAATACTTACGAATGTCAGCCTTGAGCACGTAGGCGTATTGGCGCATAAAAGACTGGCAGCGGCGGATGCCGGCGTGCGTGCCCTTACCCCTGCGGTTGGCGTAAGTGTCGAAAATAAACGTAGGCTCGAAAATGGGCTCGATGATGTTGCACAGGGCATGATGCACCACCCGGTCGCGAAATGGAGCGGCGCTGATCATGCGCTTTTTGGGGTCCTGGATGTAGAAAGTGCGGTAGGGGCCGGGCTGGTAGATTTCGCTCTCCAGCTCCTCCAGCAACTGAAAAAGTTCCGGCTCCAGGTTGACCTCAAAAGCAGCTACATTGGGAGCATTGCGCTTGCCCTTCCGGGCCTTGTAGAAGGCACGGAGCAGGTTGTCGAAAGTGCAGATCTGATCGTATAAATATCCTATTCGCTTCATCGAAAAAACAGGCTTATGAACACAGATTCTATTTTGGTAAAGGTATTCGACTACTGGAAAATACTGGTGCCGGTGCTATCCAAATTTCCGAGGCAGTACAAATTTTCCCTCGGCGAACGCATGCAAAACCTGGCTTCCGAGCTGATGGAGATCCTGGTGGAAGCCTACTACAGCCCCAGGGATCAGAAAAAGGCGCTTTTGGCCAGGGCAAATATCAAGATCGAAATACTGCGCCGATACCTCCGCCTGGCTTACGAACTTGGACTTTATTCCTCGAAAGTATATGAACGGCTGGCCGCCTCACTGAATGAGATCGGGCGAATGGCGGGCGGATGGCTGAAATCATTATAATCCCGTTGCGGCTTTCGGCAAAAGCTACTAACCGCAACGGGAGGACTTCATGTTTGGCTCCTCCAAAGAGAAACACCGGGCCAGGAGCTGGACTGCACTTCCGGCACGCTCTGCAGGGCAGTATCTGAACCTGCAAACTCTGGCCAGATGGCGCTGGGATGGCCACCTCTGCAGTGC
>CAZAXA010000860.1:0-2008 GCA_964488965.1 uncultured Phaeodactylibacter sp.
CGAGCCATCTTAAACGAGTTATTTATTTCTTTGAATCACAGCGGCCAGCCGGCTGGCATTAGCCCTGGCGCTGCTTGAACTTCGGGTTTTTCTTGTTGATGATGTAGACCTTTCCTTTTCTTCTCACGATCTTGCAATCTGAGGAACGTTTCTTGACGGAAGCTCTGACTTTCATGATCCTTTATTTTTCCTGTTTTAGCTGTATCAGGCTGAAATTATTTGTACCGGTAAATGATGCGGCCCCGGGACAGGTCGTAGGGAGACATTTCCACCGCCACCTTGTCACCCGGGAGTATTCGGATATAATTCATCCGCATCTTGCCGGAAATAGTGGCCACGATCTGGTGGTCATTCTCCAGGCGTACCCGAAACATAGCATTGGACAAGGCCTCTTCGATAATCCCATCCTGTTTTATCAAGTTCTTTTTTGACATAGCTTGAATTTCGGTGTGCAAAGATAAGGGTTTTTGGAGACTTTTCATCCTTATTTTGCGAAAAATCATACAATTAGTAGAAGCCGGCCTTGTTGAGCGAGGGGAAAAGGACGTCCTCAAACCGCAACCGTTTTCAGTTCAACTTCCCGGACGTTGTCATTCCTTCGGATAGCCTTCTCGATGAGGCTGTGGTCGGAGAGGATTTCCGTGCTGTCTTTCCGGATGGCTACAGTGTGCTCATAATGAGCGGAAGGCCTGAGGTCTTTGGAATAGACCGTCCATCCGTCGGGGGCGGTCCGCACTTCTTTCCTGCCGAGGTTGACCATAGGCTCGATGGCGATCACCAGGCCTTCTTTCAGCAGTATCCCGCGGCCCCGTTTGCCGTAATTGGGCACTTCGGGCGCTTCGTGCAATTCCCGCCCGATGCCGTGGCCTACCAGTTCGCGCACCACGCCGTATTTGTGTTCCCGTTCGACGTACTGCTGTACCGCATAGCCGATATCGCCCAGGCGGTTGCCGGCCACCGCCGCGTCGATAGCCTTATAGAGCGAGGTGTTCGTCACCCGGCAAAGTTCCATAACCGCTTCATCGGCCCCGCCCAGGGCAAAGGTATAGGCCGAATCGCCATGGAAGCCGTTCATATACGCCCCACAGTCTACCGATACGACATCCCCGTCCCGGAAGACCTGGCCTTCAGACGGTATCCCATGCACTACATTTTCGTTGACAGACACGCACAGGGTCGCCGGAAAGCCGTTGTACCCTTTGAAAGTAGGAACTGCGCCGTGGTCGCGGATCAGTTCCTCGGCAGCCTTATCGATCTCGGCGCCGCTGATCCCCGGCCGGATGATACCCGCAACATGGGCAAGTGCCTTGCATACCACCAGGCAGCTTTCTCTGATGTATTCGATCTCTTCGTCTGTCTTGTAAAAAATCATCCCCTTTCTTGTTTCGGCAGGCAGGTTTCTGAATTACCGGGCCGTAAAGGCGCATTCGCGCTTCCGGAATAAGAACTACCTGAAGGTTCGAAAAGTTTACCGCCCCTTTTCCTTCCGGGGGCGAATGGCAAAGTTAAGCATTTTTCATCATTTACCACCCCGGCCTGCAAGCGGGATAAATCCAGCAGATTGCCCACCAGTTTGTTCAGATGATCCGCTTCATGCTCAATGCCCGCAGCGATCTCCTGCCGTTCCTGCGGCGTGAGTTTATCGGTTAGTGTGTGCAGATTGCTGGCAGCAGATTTAATGACCGTAATCGGTGTCCTGAGATCGTGTGAGAGCGCCCGCAGAATGGCTGTCTTCAGGCGATCCGCCTCCTCATACTGCTGGCTGGCACGGGCGCGTTCAGCCAGTTCGATACGCTGTAAAGCCATGGCTGCCTGAGTGACGCAGGTCGAAAGCAACTGCCGCTCCTGAGCGGATATATCATCCTCAAAAGCCACGCAGACCGTACCATAGACCTTCTTACTGGCCTGGAGCAGCAAATAGTGGATGGTATCGTCCTGTGTATCGTTTGTGCCTGTCTCGTAGGGTAAAAGATGTGCCTGACGTGCTGCCAGTTCCTCGAACAGCACC
>CAZAXA010000861.1:0-2007 GCA_964488965.1 uncultured Phaeodactylibacter sp.
ACGGCTGGGCGGATGATGAAGAGGAAGCGCCGGAAGAGGACTTTTTATTTGCTGAGGAGGAAGCTTACCTTTTGGGCGGGATGAGCCAGGGGTATGGGTGGGAAGATTATGATGCCGAACCGGAAATGGAAGAATGGGAAAGCGAAGAAGCCGACCCTGAGGATGAACTTATGATGGATAAAGCCCTGGAATTGGAAATGAATTTCCTGGATGAAAATGAATACGAGGCCGACAGGTATTTTCAGAGAGAGCTCAACGCTGCTGCTTCCAATCAGGGGCTTTCTCCGATAGCAGCCCAATCTGGAAAAAGATGGGATAAGGTTGCCGGCGACCGCCCCCAGAAATGGATCGGGAAAGTATACGGGCTGGTCGTGCACACCACCGGAGGCAGCCTGCCCGGCAAGGCGATAGCTGGAGGAAAGTATCCTACCGACAGGGCTGTCGATTATTACACCAGCAAAAATGTGATAGGATGCCATTATATAAATGGATGGAAAGGATTGGAAGGGCAGGATTTGGTTCAGATCGCGAATGAGCGAAAAAAACCCAAGGGCGTGGGTACTGCCAAACAGCGGCAATCGATCAAGAAAGGACGGTTTGAAGCAGACCTGCCGGATGTGCTTGTTGAGATTTGGCGCAGAAGATGGCCGGGGTATGATAATTCTTTAACACTACTGCCTGCCCTCCCCAATGAGTGTTGTATTCACGTGGAATGTATTCCTGTTTATTATTATATGAACGACAAGGCGCATATTTCCAAAGAGCATCCCCCAATGCGTCCGGGCCTGCGCTTCACAAAAGCCCAGCATGATACCATTGCCCTTCTGGCCTGTGACATAGCTGTGCGCAACGGTTGGCCACTCAACGAAAAATGGTGGAGGACGCCCAGGCTTCTGGGCCATGAAGACATTACCCCGATCAGCCGGAAAGACAAAAATGGTGGGTGGGACCCCGGCTACCTTCGAAGAGCGCCTTATTTTGATTGGGATTATGTATACCTGAAAATAGAAGAGATTGCCCGTAGCGGTTATAAGCTGGCAGCCGGCTACAGCGCACCTGCCCAACCGGCTGGGCCGCAAACAAGCATTGGCAACCTGCCCGGCGCCCTGGCCTCCCACCTCACCGGCCTGATGAACAAAGGAGTGATCGGCCTTTCCGTTTTCACGGCCATCATGGCCGGGGAGAGGGATGCGGACAGGCTGACGAACCTGATCTTTTTCCACCGCCACCCCGAACGGAACGGGGAGAAGATAAAGCGGGGTGAAACGGATGCGATCCGCGAGTGGAAGGACATCAAGGCGACGATCGTCGAGCCGCTGCTGCGGGTGGTCTCAAGGGGGGGGCCTGCTTCAGGCGGCGCCGGGAACACAACTGTGCCTGCCGGAGCCCAGGCTCAAAACACCGGTACCGGTCATTTGACAACCATAAGCGGCGGCATTGATTTTCAAACCCTGGGTGCCGGAAAGGCGCCTCCCGCCGACCCGGGCGCTTATCGGAAATTCCGGTTAACCACTTATCACGTTGCGGATCAAAGGGACTATCCCACAGGTTCTGTCGTGGTTCCTTTTTACGGAGAAGACGGCCGTAAGATCGCCGAAGGCAGCCCTGAATTCTTTGCAAATGCTTCTTTGGAAGGCACCGGGAAGCTTTTAAACGGCCAACTCATCAATGTGACGGGAAAAAAAGTGAAAGTTTCACATGATGAATACCGGGCCGTACTGGAATACCACAACCGGGCATACGCCCGAACCAATGAAAAGCGCCGCGCTCAGGGCAGGGCACCTATCTCAACCGGATACTCCGGAATTTCTGTCGAAACCGGCAGGATAGTAAAAGCGCTCGCCTTTCACATCATACCCCAAGCAAGACTCGGCGCCGGTTATGGCGTCAAACGCAATATCCCATTACTTCCTTTCCGTACGCTCGCCGCAGATATCGGGATCGAGAAGTATAAAAATGCCGATCCCAGGTGGAAAGGCAAGGGAGGGCTCGTACCTCCGGGCACGC
>CAZAXA010000862.1:0-2002 GCA_964488965.1 uncultured Phaeodactylibacter sp.
CTTCTCCAGCAGGCAGGCAATTACGCTCTCTTCATGATAGAGCATTTCACCGTCCCGGACTTTCACCTGTTTTAGGTAGCGGAAGCCAGGGTCTTTCCGGCTATTATTCACAGCAAAGCAGGAATCCAGGAAATTAGACAGCATTGCGCTTCCCTGTAGGTCATATATGGTGATTTCGCGGGAAGTGTCGCGTTTGGGAGTGTGGGCGATAAGCAGGATGGACAAATTGTACTGCCGTTTCATTTTGCTCAGCCTTTGCATAAACGGCCCGGCATCGGCTGATTTTTCCAGTTTGGTATTGATCCAGGTGATGTTGTCGATAATGATGATACGGGCTTCCTGCCGTTGGATTTCGAGTTCCATCCATGTCAGGTAATGGTCAGTTATGGAAACACCGTCGGGGATTTCATCTATAGGGGCAGGCTCAGCCCTCAGGAAACGCGGGGAGAACCGATAGAGGTTTGTGTACCGGCCTTCTTTTTCTTCACTGTACCGCCGGGCAAACTGCCGGTCTGACAGCTCAAAGTCAAAATAAATCACGTTTTGGGTTGGGGTTTGCACTAGCATTGGCCCCCAGCTCATGCCCTTGGTGAGGCAGTCCGCCATTTGGACGGCTAGAATGGACTTTCCGACGTTGGTTGGGGCAAACAGCACACAGAGTTCTCCCTCGATCCAGAGGTCCCCGAATAGCTTCTTGGGTACGGGCTTAGTGGCTGCCTGTGCCAGCCATTGCCCGGCCGGCATAATGCGAAAAGGGTTCCCCCAATCGTTCAAATCCGGGCTTCCGTCGATCTTAACGACTTTGCCGGCTGGTTTTTCCGAAAAAAGAGTATCTTTGTTGACCATTTCAAAATTCTTGTTTAGAATTAGCCCGGTTTGCTACCGGGCTTTTTTGTTATTTTTTTTTTGTGATTGCGCCGTGAACATCCGCTCCGAGTACCCTGGTGGCGCTCCCGACCTTCCGCAGCTTCACCCCATTCCGGTGAAGCCATGCCCGCGCCGTCTGCTCCGACTTCACCCCGAGGAAGGCCGCCACCTCCGCAAGGCTGAGCATTCCCCGGAGTTCCCCCGGCAGGCCGGCCCGGAGTTCTTCCACTTCCGCCCGGAGGGCCGCCAGGTCAACGCCGATGGCGGCCCGGACTTCTTCTCTGATGATCTGCCTGACCATTTCCTCCATCATGCCGCCAAAATGCGGGCTTTTTTCATTCCATTTATTCCGGAAATTCCATTTTTTTGTTTCCGGAATTATTTTTTCGGATCGCGTTTAAAAAAATATCCTTTAGAGCATTGCCCTTAGCCTTGTTTTTCACTTCCAGCCTTAATGTCTTTTCGTTGATTTTGCAGAGAAACCGGCGCCGTAAAAAATCCGCGAACTTATCTTCAATATGAGTTACCCCATGAAAATACCGCTCATGCCTAAGGGTTTCGAATAGCGCTCGTAAAATGTACTGAGGCCTCATTTCGTCTGAATGAAAATTTCCTTCTTTTAAATGGACGGTGCTTTCCAATGCCTCCCTTAATACCCCTTCCAATTCCTCCTCATCAAACTCGGCCTTGCCCGGATCACCCTTTTTCAGAAATACTTCTTTCAAAAAACCGATACGAACCAGGTTGCCGAAAATGATCAGGCTCCGGGATGGGAGCTCATTGGGCGGCTTATCCTCCCAATACTGCTTGCGGGAAAGGCTTATTTTTAATCCGGACAAATACTGCCGTAAGGCCGGCCCGGACAAATTGCCGAAACCGCCCCCCCTACGGGCATAAGGGGCCGGCCTCTCCCGATACTCTTTTTCATATCCCCATACAAGCTTTGCTTTCTGTGCTGCAATACTGAGCATTGTGTACTCATTTTCAGCGGCTTCAACTTGGGCATTCAGCACCTCTATCTCTTTCTCGGCTTCCTCCCTGAACACACTGGGTATTCCAGCCGAAGCGGCCGCCCAATCTGCATACATCTCAAAACATATTCTCTGGGCTGCTGAGATGTGCAGGCCTTCCCCGC
>CAZAXA010000863.1:0-2001 GCA_964488965.1 uncultured Phaeodactylibacter sp.
GCTTTCGACAACATCATGCTGCTCAGCTTTCCGGAATACCTGGGGCTGGACAAAGGGACGGACGCCTATTTCGCCCGTGTTTTCGGCTACCTGAATATCCTGCTGGCCCTGCCCGTGGTATTCTACAGCGGCCGCGACTATCTGCAATCGGCATGGCTGGGGCTGAAACAACGCATCCTCAATATCGACGTGCCCATCTCCATCGGCATCCTGGCCCTGTTCGGGCGCAGCGTCTTCGAAATCCTCACCCATACCGGAGCGGGCTACCTGGACAGCCTGGCCGGCCTGGTCTTTTTCCTGCTCATCGGCAAGTGGTTCCAGCAACGCACCTACCACAATCTGTCTTTCGAAAGAGACTACAAGTCTTATTTCCCCATTGCCGCCCACCGCAGGGAAGCAGGCGAGCTGCGGTCCGTCACCCTGGACAAGCTCGAGCCAGGCGACATCATCGTCGTCAAGCACCGGGAACTGATCCCGGCAGACAGTATCCTGCTCAAGGGCGAGGCGGAGATCGACTACAGCTTCGTTACCGGCGAATCGGAGCCCGTCCGCAGGCATACCGGCGAGAAGGCCTTCGCCGGCGGCAGGCAGATGGGCGGCGCCATCGAGCTGAGCCTCACCCGCCGGGTATCCCAGAGCTACCTCACCCAGCTATGGAACGACGAGGCCTTCACCAAACAACAGGAATCGCGCACCAGCGCCCTTGCCGGCCGGGTGGGGAGAGTGTTCACTACCGCCATCCTGCTGGTGGCCTTCGCCACGCTGGCCTACTGGCTGCCGCGCGATACCGCCACGGCCATCAACGCCTTCACCGCCGTGCTCATCATCGCCTGCCCCTGCGCGGTGGCCCTGGCTATCCCGTTCATCTTCGGCAATGCCGTGCGCATCCTGGGGCGGCGCCATTTCTACCTGAAAAATACGGCCATCATAGAGGCGCTTACCGACATACAGGCCGTCGTATTTGACAAAACCGGTACCCTGACCCAACGCGGGCAGGGAGATATACAATTCTCAGGCAATCCGCTCGACGCCCACGAAAAGCGGATGATCCGCGCCGTACTGCAGCCCTCCGGCCACCCTGTCAGCCAGCAGCTGGCGGCCTTCCTGCAGGAAGGTGAAGCGGAAACAGATGAAAAGTTGTATCATGCTGCCGACTGGGCGGAGACGGTGGGTAAGGGCGTGGAAGGGATCGTCTGCCAGCGCCGCATCAAGGTAGGCTCCCGGCAATTCATCGATGACTTTCTCAGCGGCCAGTGCCCGGACGGGGAAGGCGTCTATGTGCAGGTCAACCACGAAGTCCGGGGTTATTTCAAGATCAGCAACCACTTCCGCGAGGGCGCCTGGAACGTAGCCCGCTACTTCGGCGAAAAGGCGGCCCTGTACCTGCTTTCCGGCGACAACAGCCGCGAACGGCCACTGCTGGCGCCCGTTTTTGGCGATACCGGCAATATGCACTTCCAGCAAAGCCCGCAGGATAAACTGCAATTCGTACGGAATTTGCAGGCCAAAGGAGATAAAGTCCTCATGCTGGGCGACGGCCTCAACGATGCCGGCGCCCTGAAACAGAGCGACGCCGGCCTGGTTATCGCTGAAGATACCAACAACTTTACCCCTGCCTGCGACGCCATCCTCGACGCCCGGCAGTTCCACCGCCTGCCCGATTTCCTGGAATTCGCCCGGCGCAGCATACGGCTGGTCTACTTCGCCTACGGCTTCGCCCTCATCTACAATATCATCGGCCTGAGCTTCGCCGTACAGGGCGCCCTCTCCCCCATCGTGGCGGCCATCCTGATGCCGCTGAGCTCGATCAGCATCGTGCTGTTCGGGATGCTGGCGAGCAATGGGGTGGCGCGGAGGATGGGGTTGTAAGAAGAAAAGCGGGCCTCCAGGCCCGCTGGATAGATCACGAGCAATGGGGTGGCGCGGAGGATGGGGTTGTAAGATGGAAAGCGGGCCTCCAGGCCCGCTGGATAGATCACGAGCAATGGGGTGGCGCGGAGG
>CAZAXA010000864.1:0-289 GCA_964488965.1 uncultured Phaeodactylibacter sp.
CTGTAGAGGGCGCCGTTTTCCCGCAGGGTGCCCATTTTTTTCCGGTCGACGAGCACATCGACACCCTTTTTGCCGAAGCGGTAAACAAATTCCTGCCCTCCGGTGCGGACGTAAAGCAGGGCATTCCTGCCTGGCCCTATGTATTCCTTGTAGCTGTAGGCCAGTATCGGCTCGTGGTAAATGGAGGTAAAAATGCCCTTGGCGGTTTTCCCGCCCAGGCTTTTGCGCAGGACGTGCTTCTCCTGGTTAAAGGAAAAAAGCTCCACCTCTTCCCGGGTCAGCGGGACGA
>CAZAXA010000864.1:299-1997 GCA_964488965.1 uncultured Phaeodactylibacter sp.
GGCGGCGAGCAGGCGCGCCTCAGCGAGATAGTGCAGCGGGACGAGGCCTCCGGCCCATTTATCCATATCCTCTTTCATCTTATCGAGGTCTTCCTGCAGCTTCCGGTTGCCGGGAGCAAAACTGGCGAAAATCCTTATCAGCATGACAAGGCCGGCTACGGCTATCAGTAAAGTGAACAATGCAAATAATGCCATATTTCTGGTCCTTCTGTTGTTTAGAATGAGCCTGGAGCAGCTACGCCGGCTCCGGGGCTGCTTTTAATTCAGGCCATAAATGCCTGACTGGTAGTTGAACTTTATCCCATATTTTTCAGGCTCCGCAAATTGGCGGAGGCGGTTTTCCAGGGCTTTCACCTCCGGCTGCCCGAGCCCATGAAAGCCCCTTTCCAATATCCTGCTCAGCTCTGCCGCCGCCTTTTCCCTTGATTCCCAATAAGTAACACCTGCCCCGGCGATATCGTTTACCAGCAACTGCCGGAACCGGCCGATGCCTGCCCCGAACAAATCCTCATAAGCCAGCAATTTATCTAATTTTTCGAGGAAGGCGAAATGCAGGCCTCTTCCCAGCAGGCTGTGCACCCTGTCCTCCCCGGCCTGAAATTGCCAGGCGGGGTAAAAATATTCAATGCTGTCTTCAGGATAGGCCATCAGGCAGAGTTCCAGCCAGGCGTCATCGGCGGGCCCTTCGGAAGCGCGGGCCAAAGGAAGAAAGCTGCGGTAATCCATGAACAGGTAATACGTGCGGCCGTCCTCCCGCCGGTGGGGCGCCAGGCCGGGGAGGGCGTCTTTCAGCCAGAACAGGTCTTCCGCCTGCTCGTTCTCGCGGGCCCGCACCGCCAGTTCGCGAACCAGGGTATCCCTGAGGTGGAGGGCCATCTCCATTGCCTGGGCCAGGGCGGCCGGCGAGTGCGCCTGCTCAAGGGACTGCCGGTACTGCACGGCCATCTCCGCCAGAGCCGGCCCGAACAAAGCGCGCAGGCGAACAGAAGGAGAAAGGCCTTTGCCCGCCTCCTGGCCCAGGAAGGCCGCCTGGTACGCCCAGCCCTGGATGCCCTCTTCCAATTGCACCAGCAGCCAGGGTTCGTTGTAAACGGCGCCCCCCAGTTCCAGCCAGGTGCTGAAAGTGCTTTGCTCCCCCAGGCTGTAGGCTTTTTCGCCCGGCTCCAGGCGCCGGATGGCCTTGCCTTCTTCACCCGGCTCCTCCCGAAGGTAAAAATCGGGCCGTTGTACGATCAGCACACCCTCCTCCGGCAGTGCTGCTCCCCCGGCGGGCTTGTCCTCCTTCCCTTGTCCTGCCCGGCAGGCCGGGGCCGCCGCCAGGAACAGGAACAAAAGGCCATGGCCGATGATCTGTCGCTTTACCATATGCACAAATATAAAAAAACTCCACCCCCCGGGAGCAGGGAGATGGAGTTGATCCTTTTCCGGGCGGGCCGAACCTTAGCCGAGATAGGATTTCAGGGCATTGCGGTTATAGGATTTGCGGAGCCGGCGTATAGCGCGCTCTTTGATCTGCCGGACGCGCTCCCGCGTAAGGCCGTACAGCTCGCCAATTTCTTCCAGTGTCAGGGATTTCTGGCCGTTGAGGCCGTAATAGGAGGACAATACCTCCACTTCGCGCGGAGAGAGGATAGACAGGCCCTGCTGGACTTCTTCTTTGAGGGATTGTTCCATCAGGCTTCCGTCCGGGCTCATATC
>CAZAXA010000865.1:0-1997 GCA_964488965.1 uncultured Phaeodactylibacter sp.
CGAAGCAATACTGAACCGTCTTTCCCTGGATATATTCTGTTCACAAGGCGTTCTCGGGGCTCAAACTCGGCTTTAACCTCAAACCTCACGTTAATAAACGAGCCGTATTTTGGAAGCCGGCTTTGTTGCCACAGCCAGCTTGAACGCAAGCGCCCAGCAGGGGATAAATCCCATCCAGATGGAGGAAATGTTCCCCGCCGGCGGGGAATATAGGGGGTGGAGGGTGCAGTTGCGATCTCTTCCCAAGGGAATGCGCGCCTCTTTGCCCTCAATGGCCTCATCGATCGCTCTGTACCTATCTCAGAATGGGCGACGGGGCCTGGAGAAAAAAACAAACTACTTCCTTTTCGAGTGAAATTACTTGATTTTTTATAATTTAAATCTTATTATTGTCTTGTTGATTAATTTTTTTAAATTTATTCCTATCGGGAAAAACATTTGTGGAACCCTCATCAATCAACTCTACGTTTATGCCCAAAAAAATCCACCGAGGCCGCTTTCAGGTACAGGGAGACGGAATAGAAGAATCTGAAACCTGGAGCCAGGATGAACCCTTAACAAAAAGAGATGCCTTAAACCTACTCGATAAACTAAAGGGAAAGTTGAAGCCTGCGGATATTGAAAAACGGAAGAGGTCCTTTAAAAAAGCAGAAGGGCTGATCAAAGGCGCCGAAGATGGCATAGATGCAGTCAGAAAACGAAGTTTTTATGATGATAAAGAGCGCCGTGACATCCGGGTAGATGTTGAGGTTCTGGGTGGGAAAGCTTTTGTAACGATAATTATTCTGATAATTTTGCTGGCAGCATGGAAAATTCTCTGAAACAGCCCGGATATCTCTTTGTCACCTTCATGGAGGACAAAAAAGTATTCAACCTCGCCGAAGCCTACTGGCGCCGGATGGTATCCGCCATTGCCAGGGAGGCAGGCATTTCCTTTCGATCCTACATTAACCACCACGACAGCAAGGGCCGAAAGGAATACGACGCCAACCCCATCTTCGATGCTTTTTTCCCTTCCCTCTGCAAAGCTATCCGCATTATCCAGGAGAAGCCCGGGGCCGGCGCTCCCAATATCGCCACATGGATGGACACCATAGAATTGAATGAGGACGAGCCGCCCGTTCCGGAACTGGTGATCGCTCTGGCCCTTTCCAGAGAAACGGCCGCCGCCGCCCGGCAGTTGATCCGGCAGTGGGTGGTGGAAGGGGCTTCGTAGCGCGATCATCCTGGCCGCCCGCGTTCATCCGCTCATCCTTAAAACGCCAAAAAATACCCGGAGCCTTCGAGACGGCTATCCCGCCCGCCCTACCAGCGCCGGGCATATCGGAAAACTATTTGCCCCGAGTGTTCGGGGGCAGGGTCATCCATCTGTTCAGCAGCAGCCATCCGGCTTTGCCCTGTGAAATAAAGGCTTCGCTATTTCACAGGGTGAGCTACGGGACGAAGGCCAGGCGGAAGCCTATGTTGTCGTTGCGGTTGTCGGGGTTGTTGCGGTTGCGGTACGCCGTCCGGCAGTTCTCCGCATCGTCGTTCCAGCTACCGCCGCGGACAACACGATTCGAACCCTCGATGGATGCCCTATATCGTTTACTGTTCAGCAGTCAAATTTCAAACGGCTGATGCACTTTCTGCCGGAATGCCTTCGCATCCGCATGTTCCGTGAAGGCGGCCAAGGACGCCGCATGCCGCTGATATTCTTTTTGCGTCCAGGCGCCCTCCGCCAGATATCGTTCATATTGCCTGATTTTTTGAATGTACCGGCGGCGGCTCCTCTGCGCCAGCCGGGTAGTTTCGGGGTAGAGGAGGTAGCCCAAAAATGGCAAACCCATCTCGTTTTTGTTGAGGCAGAAGGGTTTCAATTCCAGCTTCAGGCAGCCTTGGATGTATTCCTCAAAGCGCCGCCCGGCGTCCAGGAGGGCCTCCTTGTCATCATGCCATAATACATGCCAGTCGGAAGAGGCGCTTGCCTCTAGTTGTCCCAGAGGTGCTGGCCCTCG
>CAZAXA010000866.1:0-1996 GCA_964488965.1 uncultured Phaeodactylibacter sp.
CGTCGGCGGGTAACGGAAGTTTACGCTGAAATCCATAGTGCCGTCGGCATTGATGCTGCCGGTACCGGCCTGCAGGGGTTGCAGCCCGAAAAAGAGGGCCGCCATCAACAGAAGCAGAAATTTTACTCGTTTCATGGGTTTGGTTTTTTGGATAAAAAGAGCAGAGGATTGTGAAGAACCCCGCTTTATAGGTTCATACCAGGGAAAGAGAGCGTGTTACGGGGCCAGGGGAGATTTTTTCAGGATCAGCTTAAACTGTAAAAACCTTTGAGGTTTTGAAAACCTCAAAGGTTTAAATGATCAAAGGTTTAAATGATCACTCGCTTCGCAGGGCCTGCACCGGGTTGCCCAGCGCCGCCTTCAGGCTGTGATAACTGACCGTCAGGAAGGCGATCACAACAGCCAGGGCGCCGGCCAGGGCGAAGGCCCACCAGGCCAGGGTGGTGCGGTAGGCAAAACCGTCCAGCCACAGCTTCATGGCGTACCAGGCCAGGGGCGTGGCCAGCGCCAGCGCCAGGAGGACCAGCCGCAGAAAGTCGCGGGACAGCAACCCCAGAAGGGCGATCACCGAAGCGCCCAGCACCTTGCGAATGCCTATCTCCTTGGTTCGGCGCTCCACAGTGAAAGCGGCCAGGGCCAGCAGGCCCAGGCAGGCGATGAAGATGGCCAGCAGGCTGAACAGGCCGAAAACCTTGCGGGCAGTCATCTCCTTATCGTATAGTTCCGCCCACTCCTGATCCAGAAAAGCATGCTGGAAGGGCAGTTCCGGCTTCATCTCTTTCCACAGGCGCTCCACGCGCTGCAGGGTAGCCGGCACGTTGCCCGCTTCCAGGCGGGCCGTGATCTGATTGTCCACCCCCGGCATGAAATTCCTCTGGTTGTGGACCAGGAAAAGCGGCGAGATGGTGTGGTGCAGGGACTGAAAGTGGAAATCCTCTACCACGCCGACGATGGTGTAAGGCGCGCTCTCCCCTCCTTCTCCATTGAGGAAAGGATCCGGGCTGATGAGCCTCGTCCCTACCGGTTCTTTCAGTTCCATTTCCCGGACAGCGGCCTCGTTGACCACGACCGACAGGCTGTCGGCAAAGGCCTCGGCAAAGCTGCGGCCCGCCGCCAGTTTCATATTCATACATTCCACATACCCTTCGTCCACGATCAGGCCGCTGCCGGTAGTCATCTCTTCGGCGCCGGGCGGCTTGAAGGAAATTCCGAAATACTGCTGCCCGGGCTGTGAACTGCAACCGCTGACGGCGGCGACGCCCGGCACTTTGCGCAGGGCTTCCTTGAAGGTCTCGGCCTCCTGGGCCGTCAGGTTGTCGGCGCCATTGAGCGTCAGGACGTGCTCCTTATCGAAACCCAGGTCTTTGTGCTGGGTAAAGGCCAGTTGCCGGTAGACCATGATCGTACAGGCGACCAGGAAAATGGAGATGCTGAACTGAAAGGCCACCAGGGCATTGCGCAGGCCTGCCCCTTTGGTTTGCTGCATGATCTTTCCCCGCAGCACTTCTGCCGGCCGGAAGGCCGACAGCACCAGAGCCGGATAGGCGCCGGACAACAGGCCAGTGGCCAGGGCCGCCCCGGCAAGGGTGAGCAGGAACGGCCAGCGGATCAGCCGTTCCAGCGGCAGCGCTTTGCCGGCGATATCATTGAACTGCCCCAGGGCCAGCAGGTTGATGCCATAGGCCAGCAGCCCGCTCACCAGGCCTATGAGCAACGCCTCGGTGAGGAACTGCACGGAAACGGCGCCGCGGCTGGACCCCAGGGTCTTGCGAATGCCCACCTCTTTGGCCCGGCTGGCGGAACGGGCCGTGGCCAGGTTCATGAAATTTATACTGGCGATCAGCAGGATGAGCAGGGCAATGATGGTGAAAAATTGCACCTGCCGCCGGGAACCGGGAGGGCGGATTTCCGCTTCCAGCTTCGAATCCAGGTAAATGTCCGGCAGAGGCTGCAAAAAATAGCGGTATCTGTGAGGAAGTATTTGAAATGAATGACG
>CAZAXA010000867.1:0-1971 GCA_964488965.1 uncultured Phaeodactylibacter sp.
TGCGGATGTCGAGGTTGGCCGTACCGATGGAGGCCGCCGAGTCGTCGGCCACGATGATCTTGCTGTGCAGGAATCCGTGCGGGTAGAGGTAGATTTGCACACCGGCATCGAGCAGGGACTGGAAGTAGGAGCGGATGCCCCATTTGACGATGGGGTTGTCGGAGCGCACCGGCGTGAGGATGCGCACGTCGACGCCGCTGAGGGCAGAGGATTGCAGAGCCTCCAGCAGGGGCTCGCCGGGAATGATGTAGGGGTTGGTGATGTAGACGTACTCCCGGGCGTGGTTGATGAGCGAGAAAAAGTGCTGCCGCAGGGCGGGAAAATCGGAGTCCGGCCCGCCGCTGACCAGTTGAACGGTAGACTGCCCCTTTGGTTCCTGCCGGAAGGTGTAGGACTGGCTGAGCAGTTCTTCCCGCCCGCTGACGAAGTGCCAGTCCAGAGCAAAGATAGCCTGCAGGTTGTTCACCACCGGCCCCCGCAGGTAGAGGTGCATGTCGTGCCACATGCCCAGCCGGTCGCCCCGCAGGTACTTGTCGGCCACATTGATGCCGCCGGTGAAGCCCTCCTCCCCGTCGACTACGATGATCTTGCGGTGGTTGCGGTAGTTGAGCGTGGTGGTCAGCCAGCCGAAGCGCAGCGGCATGAAGGGGTAGGCCATCACTCCGGCCCGTTCGAGGCGGCGCAGGTATTTGCGGCTCAGCTTACGGCTGCCCACCCCATCGTAGATCATGCGGATTTCCACCCCCTCCCTGGCCTTGCGCTCGAAGATTTCCGCAAAGCGGTTGCCCAGCTCTCCTTCTTCAAAAATGTAGAACTGGAAATGGATAAACTGCCGGGCGCGCTCCAGGGCCTCGAACATGGCCGCATAGGTGGCCGGCCCGTCCCGAAGCAGTTCCACCTTGTTGCCTGTTTGGGGCAGAAAGCTGGAGTTCCTTATGATGAGCTTGGATAAGCGCTGGTGCTGCTTCACCTCCGGCGGGTAAGCCGTGGTTTCCTGTTCGAACTCGCTGTAAAAACGCGACACCCGCTCCTGGTACTCGGCCATCTCGCGTGTCTTGCGCCGCCGGTAGAACTTGTAGCGCCGCCGGTTGACGCCGAACATCAGATACAGCAATATGCCCCCTACAGGGATCACCAGGATGACCAGCACCCAGCCGATGGTCCGCGTCGGCCGTATGCCGGTCAGCAGCAGCAGAAAAACCAGCGCCAGCACGATGGCCAGGTAGAGGATGGTGTAAAACATGGCTTGCGTTTTCTTCCGTATCGTTCCGCGAAAATTAGGGCATTTTTTTCACTGCCCCAAGTTTAGCCGGTGTGCCGGCATTAAACCTGAAACCTGCCAGGCGGGTTCTCACTACTTTAAGTAAACTTTAAGAACCCATACAGAATAATTCGCCTGAAACGGGTGTTAGTAAGGGGACGCTTGCCCCATTCGAAAGCTTGAATACTGTTCACATTTAAAAATCCCTTGTCAAAAACCTTATTAATTATGAAAACACTCGCCATTTTCCAGTTTCCGGCCCTCTTGCTTGCCTTCTTTGTACTCACCTTCTCCGGTTGCAAAAAAGAAGACCCCGCCCCAGGCAACCCCGACGAGATCCCCTACCCCGAATGCGAAGACGCGACCATCGATGACGCCATCATCCTTCGCTTCGAATATACCAACTACGAAGGCGAACAACCCTCAGTAACCATCGTGCCGGATAAGACCGACCAGCGGGTCAGGTACGATACCACCCGTTTCACCCCCACCCGCGAAGGCAACAAGATCGTCATCCGCATCCCCAACATCCAGCTGAGCGACAATAACCATAACTACATCGCCAAGTGCGTGACCATCGAAGAGTTCGACGCCAACCGCCCGGCGAACGACCGCTGGTTCGAACAGACCGAATTCAAGAACCAACGGGAATTCTCCGAAACCAGGATCGCCACCATGCTCTGCCTCGACGTGAGCAGCTCGCTGGGCGC
>CAZAXA010000868.1:0-1962 GCA_964488965.1 uncultured Phaeodactylibacter sp.
CCGTTCGATGACGTTCTCGATGATGCGGTCCAGGCCGATATGTTTGAGCAGTATGTTGTGGACTTCCCGGAACAGGGGGTGCTCGGTATTGGCCTGGAAAATCTTTTTGTTCCCATTCATATGAGACGTCAGCATCCCCGCCTGCTCCAACCGGTTGAGCTCCACCCGGATGGCATTGGAGGATTCCCCGAACTCGCTCTCCAGGCTACGCAGGTAGGCCGTGGTATGGCTGTTGATGAAGAACTTCATCAATAGCTTGATGCGGGTTTTGGAGGAAATAAGAGTCTCAATCATTTTTGGGTAAGAATTTTACTCGAAAATGCTTTTTTTAGACTAAAGTTGCACCATTTTGCCAAACTGAGTATTCGTGGGTTCTCAATAACAGGGGCGATAGGGTTAGACAACGAGCAATTTTTTTGCTCAATATGTAGGTCTTTCAGGTGCAATTTTAGGGAAAATTGCTGAAAAAACCATAAAAATAAGGCCCTTTTTTGAAGCCTGCTTTTTTACTTTTGGCTCCGGCAGCCAGAAAACCTGCCCTGAAGCCTGATATCTCCACGCTCTGTAAAAAAGAGCCGGCCCCGAGGGGCCGGCTCCGACGCGCAAGAGAGTCTAAAAAACCAACCTCTTTTATTTTTTGAAGAATCGGGCGGTATGCCGGCTTCCACCCTCCGGCACGGCCAGCAGATAAGCCCCCGGGGGCAGGTTGCCGACAGACAGTTGCGTACGGCGGGCCTGGCTGTCTATTTTCAGGCTGGCGGCAACATTGCCCTGCATATTGAATATGTACAGATGGAGAGGCTGCCGGGGCGCCTGCCGCCACTCAATGGCCAGGGTATGGTCTACCGCAGTAGGATAGAGCGACAAGGGGCTTTCTCCGGCTTCCACCTCTGCGGAAAGAATCTCCGAGTAGGTGGCGGCGCCGTCGAAATCGACCTGCTGCAGGCGATAGTAATTGAGGCCTGGCTCCGGCCCGGCGTGGAGGAAGGCATACTCCCGCGCCTGTTGGCTGTCGCCGGCGCCGCTGATCCGCCCCAGGGGCAGGAAAGGCTGCCCGTCGGTGCTGTGTTCCACCATGAAGTGGCTGTTGTTGGACTCCGTCAGCGTGCTCCATTTCAGCAACACCTGCCGGCCCTGCAGTTCGGCTTCGAAGCTGGCCAGCTCTACCGGCAGGACGAAGGTATTGCCGGCAAAGCCCGGAGAGCCGTAATCTGTGCTGCTGACCCCATTGTAGCGGAAGGGAGTGGAGGCCGGCCCGTAGTGGCTCTCCTGAGTGATGCCGTTGTTGTGCAGGTGTATGGCGGCCAGCTCCATGGAAGTGCCGGCCTCCTGATCGGAGCTGTAGCTGGTGGCGGCGACAAGCACTCCGCCACAGGTGACGGTGATCAGGTCGCCCCCCATATTATTAAGGCTGAAGGGTGGCGGAGAGGCCGGGTAGTAATAGGCGGCGTAGGGCGTCCGGCCGGCGCCGGCCACGGCAAACTCCCCCGGCTGGATCCATACGTCCGTCGTCGGCGCCACGAACAGCCCGCTGCCATCCTGGATGATACAGCCGTTGAGGTTGACGGGATAAAAAGCCGTGTTGTACAGTTCGATGTATTCTCCTTCGTCATCGGCCACTTCCTCCGGATTGGCCATATATTCGCTGATGACCAGGTCGCCCGGGTACTGGGCGCTGAGCTGAGGTGAAAAAACAGAGAGCAGCGGCAGGGCAATCAGGGTAAAATACTTCATGGCTTTGGTTCTTTGAGGGGATTTTTTCCCCGGTTTTGATTTGGATGTCCTCTCATAATTATTGTCGCAGAAATTGAAAAATTCCATAAGGGAGGAGTGAAAAAAATTGCTGAACAGTAACAAAATATGTTTTTAAGTAACTGATAATCAGTTAATTAACCGGAATAGATTTTTTTTTATTTTTTTGGGAAGAGTCTCCTTCGATCCGTAGAGGGCAGATACTGCCCT
>CAZAXA010000869.1:0-1955 GCA_964488965.1 uncultured Phaeodactylibacter sp.
CCCTGGATGCCGTGCTCGAACACTTTATGAAGGTAGCGGGCATTTCCTTCTTCAGTGATGAGTCGATGACGGGCTACGCTTCCCACTACTGGCAGGCCGGCACCGAAATGGGCTACTACGGTTATGAAACGGATGACTTCAAAGGCCTGCTCAAGGCCCTCTCCGGCGAGCCCGGCGCCGTCTTCATGCCCGGCAAGGCGCCTGTAACCTTCGAACCCGGCCTGGTCAGGGCCGTCTATGACTGGACACAAACCAAGGCCGGCCAGATGGCCTACATCAACGGCGGCATCGACACCTGGTCGGCCACCGGCATACCGCCCACGGATAAGGTGGACGCCCTCTGGTTCATCATGCCGGGCAAGGACCACACCAACGCCCGCATCAAGAACATGAACGAGGCGGACCGGAAGCTGCTGCTGGATACGCTCCGAAAATGGATGGATGCGAAAATGGAAAATAAACCTTAGTTTCGCGGCGGTTTTTGTTCGTTCCGTTTTCCAGTGGTTGGCAGGAGCCTGAGATGTGCTGGCCAACCACTGGAAAACAGAGCGCCGGAGTGCCCATCCCGGGCAACGCAACTACTCTTCCATCCGTTTTGTGGATGACAAAAACAATGCGACATGAGAACTGCAGTACTTTCCGCCAGCTTTTTCCTATTCACTTTGTCTGTCCTGTCCGCCCAGGAAGGAGGAGCAACGGCTGATGCCGACACTACCATCTACGAGGCGGTGGAGCAGATGCCCCGCTTTCCCGTTCCCGCCTGCGAAGGGCTGGACACCACGGTGCAGGCCAAGAACCAATGCGCCCAGCAGGCGCTGCTGGCGGTGATGTATAAAAACATCAACTATCCGCTGGAGGCCCGGCAGAACAACATCGAAGGCACGGTGGTGGCCAGTTTCGTGGTGGAGAAGGACGGCAGCCTGAGCAATATAAAGATCGTCAAGGATATCGGCGGGGGCTGCGGGCCGGAGGTGCTGCGCGTAGTGGAAGGCATCAACGAGGCCGGTATAAAGTGGGCGCCTGGCATAAATAATGGCAAGGTGGTGCGCTCCCGTTTCAACCTGCCCATAAAGTTCAAACTGGAAGAGGCGCCTCCCTACACCATCGTCGGCCGCGACAGCGTTTACACCCAGTTTGAAAAACCCCTGGAATTTAAGGGCGGGGAGGAAGCCCTGCAAAACTACCTCACCGAAAACCTCGACTATCCGCCCTCCGGCAACGACTCCTGCCTGGTCGGCCGCATCGAGCTGCAGCTTATCGTGCGCCCCGGCGGCGATGTCCGCATCCTGGACCTCATCGACTACAGCGGCCTGGATTTCGACTTCTGGTACGAGGCCATCAGCCTGGCCACTTCCACCTACGGCAAATGGGAGCCGGCCACCTTCGAAGGCCGCCCGGTGACGGCCGCCTACAACATCACGCTGCCCTTCATCCCGGAGGTGGCCGGCTGCCAGTCGCGCGTCGAAGCCTATGGCCGCGCCAACCAACTGGCCCAGGAAGGCGCCGAGCTGTTCGACAGCGGCGAAAAGGAGGCCGGCGTGGAGAAGCTCTCCCAGGCCGTCGCCCTGTTCCCCAACGATGCCAACTACCGCCTCATGCGCGGCCAGGCCTACCTGGACATGAACCGCTTCCCGGAGGCCTGCGAGGATCTGACGCAGGCCCGCCGCATCTGTTTCATCGACTGGTACGACGGGGTGCTGCCGGTGATCTGCCGGCAGGAGTAGGGGCCAACTGGCAATTTTTTCCGGCTGCAGGCCTGAGATTCGCGTTATCCGCCTAATCCGCGCAGCGGCAGCGGGGCTGGCCGAGGGCGGCAACCGCCGCTCCCAGCCTGAAAACCGGAAGATTCCATAGGTTTTGGGTTTTATCCACCCCCTAACCCCCGCCAGCGGGGGAAAACGGCCGCTCATGGCCGCAGCGGGGCTGGCCGAGGGCGGCAACCGCCGCTCCCGGTG
>CAZAXA010000870.1:0-1949 GCA_964488965.1 uncultured Phaeodactylibacter sp.
CAAAAAACTGGGCCTGCCTCAGTTCCTGATGAAGCCGGAAAACTTCTTTCACAAAGTAGGCGCCTGGCTGGGCATGCAGGATATCGATTTTGAGCGCTATCCCAAATTTTCCGGCCAGTATCTCCTTAAAGGCGATGATGAAGAGTACATCCGCGCCAGTTTCCGCGACGAAGTCCTGCAGTTTTTTACCATCGAACGGGACTGGACCCTGGAGGGGATCAACTACTTCCTGATCCTGTACCGCCAGAACCACCTGCTGCTGCCTTCCCATATCGTCGACTTTTACAGGAAGGGCATGTACCTGCACCAGTTACTCATGGCAGAAGGCCTGGATTAGAACATGTTTGGAAGCCGGACTGGGCTTTGGCAAGGCGCTCGTCTTGTCAGGATGGCCGGCGCGCCTGCCACTATAGGCGATATACTCGGCTGCAATAGGTTTTGTGCATTTGCCTTCGCCGCCCTTTAATCCCCTAAAGGGGGCCTAGCCCATAAATGCACAAAACCTATTGCCGTTAAGTATAACAAACCCTTGAAGCCTGAAACAATGTGCCCGGCATAACGTAATAAAATTGTTATGGAATGAAACACACGCCCGGATTTTATGAAAACTATCCCAACGATACTCCTCCTGATATTGCTGCTCCCGGGTTGCTCCCGGCCGAAAGCTGAAGAGGAACATTTTGACGACGCCACCGCCCTTCGCCAGAGCAGCCTCTTCAAGAAAGGGCAGGCGCCTGCCGCATTTGTCGACATCCTGCCGCCTTCCGTCCGGGATATTCACTATCGCTACAATACTGCCGACAGTATCAGCCACATGAAGTTCCGCCTCGTCAAACTTCCGGACGATTATTTCACTCTGATCAGCCGCATGGAAATGGCGCTGGAATCGGAAGTGGAAAGGATCAGGCCTTTCAACCCCGGGGCTTCCTGGTGGGATGCCCGCATGGTCCGCCACGGTTTCGATAACGGCGCCTTCGTCTTCCGCAAGTTGCCCCTGGGGGTAGGCAATGCCGTGTACACGGCCACCTCTGAGGCTGGGGTAGTGTATGTGTGGATGGACCAGTAGTGTCGTATCGCGATCATCGTAGAGGTTGTGAAAAAAATGCATCCTAAAGGATCCCTGGCTACCGCAGGTAGCAGTGTACTATCCCTTCTTGCACAACCCCCACGTCACAATGCCCTTTCAGCGCCCAACTATTCCCGTTCAGCGCAATAAAATTGTACCCCGGCCCCATCCCGGCTACCTTGCCGGAAAATTCAATCTATGAAAACATTACAATTGATGGCTTTGGCGCTGCTGCTGAGCGTGTTCAGCGCCTGTACCAATTCCGATGACGGCCTTATTCCTTCCAACCAGCCGCCGGTTGTCAACAACAACGGAGCATGGCGGGTGAGCTACTACTTCGATAAGGACAAGGACGAGACGAGCAATTTCACCGGCTATCAGTTCACTTTCCGGGATAACGGCGTACTGGAGGCCTCGCGCAACGGCGCCACTACTACCGGCAGTTGGAAGGTGATACAGGATGACGGCAGGCAGAAACTGGTGATCAACACCGGAACAGCCTCTAAACCTCTGGCCGACTTAACCGACGACTGGGTGGTCATCGAACAGAGTTCGAACCGCATCCGCCTTCAGGACGACAACGACGAGCACCTCGAGGAGTTGCATTTTGAAGGGATATAGAACGGCCCTTACTTGATCATTTTCATGAAGGTGCCGACGAACCAGTTGGAGTCGGATTTAACGAGAGTGTCAAGAGTGGAATCTGCTTTGTTGGAAAAGAGTTTGATCTCGCGGATGACCTCCAGGAATTCCTGGGCTTCCTGGCTGTCGGGGTCGACACTGGAAATCTCGTCCAGAACCCGGAGCATCGGTTCCAGTTCCCGCTTTTTGCGCTGGATGATGATATTCTTTACCACTTCCCACATGTCTTTTTCTGCGACGA
>CAZAXA010000871.1:0-1938 GCA_964488965.1 uncultured Phaeodactylibacter sp.
GTTGCAATGTTTTTTGCTCTTTATTTTTTAATGATAAGACCACAAAAAAATCAAGAAAAATCAGACGCTGCAATGCGTGAAACACTTCAAATCGGTGATGAAATTGTAACTGCTGGTGGAATTATGGGAAGAGTTGTTACTCTTAGAGATGATTCTCCGGGCTGAATGGCCGGGTCGTTGGGCTGAATGGCCACCACCGGATAACCCTGGGAGGCATATTTGTTGTGCAGGTCGATGATGCGCTGCTCACTGGCCTGGGCGTAGGGGCAGGTATTGCAGGTGAAGATGACGATATAGCCCTTCGGGTCATTGCCATT
This sequence comes from uncultured Phaeodactylibacter sp., assembly GCA_964488965.1. GTDB lineage: Bacteria > Bacteroidota > Bacteroidia > Chitinophagales > Saprospiraceae > JACJXW01. Next base: position 318 of record CAZAXA010000871.1, read on the forward strand.
GGCATCCTTGATGTTCTCAAAGGAATATTCTTTGCCATCGACGTTTTTCAGATGAAAGGCAGGGGCCTTGTCGCCCACGCCCACGCCGTCGGGCTTCATGGCCACGGTTTGTGCCGGGGCCTGCCCTTCGGAAGAGGCGTCGGATTGCTGCCCGGCCGGCGCGCTGCCGTTGCAGGCAAAGGCTACGAGGGCCAGCGCCAGGGTGAAGATCAGATTAAGGTGCTTCATGCTTTAACGGTTTTAATGGATTAATATGCGGATTGAAATTTTGCCCTGTCCACTCCGCCGCTCATTCACTCATTCCTTCAATAACCACCTCCAACTCTCCCATACTCTTGACGGAATTCCCGATGAAGTGAGACTGGCGCCCTTTATAGATATAGGTGGCCGGGATGGCGCCCGTCCATTCGGGGGAGACCTTGTCGATCCAGTCGTTGTAGCGGCCGTCGGCCAGGGCGATGACGGTGGACTGCAGTTCCCGTTCTTCGACGAAAGGGGCCAGTTTGCTTGCGAACTGCCGCGGGAAATCGAGGCTCACCAGGATGACCCGGACTTTCTGCTCCCGGTAGGCCCGGGTGAGTTCTTCAAAGTAGGGCAGTTCTTCCACGCAGGGCTTACACCAGGTCGCCCAGAAGTTGATGACATAAGTGGTGTCGTTGTTAAGATGGAAGAAGGGTTCTGCCTGGCCAAACTCTTCGTAAATGGGAATGCCCTGAACGTAAGCGGCCGGCTTCGGCCATGATGCGGCCGCTTCCTGCGTTGCCGGGGCAGAAGCCGGCTGCCCCTGGCCGGTGGCCGGCGAAGCGTTGCAGCTGAATAAAATTACGGACAGCCCGTAGATCAGGGGCATCAATTGGGTATAGTTTCTCATGGAACGGCTTTTTGCTTGTTCAGGCGGTAATAGAACCCGCCAGAAAGGCTTTGGTTCATTATGGGGTGGTATGTGCCGGCTAAAGGGCCCTTAACAATTCCCGGTCCGTAGTATAACAACGCAGATGCCTGATGAAAATTATCGCCATTGTCCTTGCCGGAGGGAGATATTCTTGCGAAAAACATTCCTGCAGCGCCGGCGCCCCGGCGAAAGGAAGGGCCGCAACACCGTAACATCGCAATGCCGCAATGCCGCAACAAATATCACCCCCCAATTGCCCATTAAATTCAAAAAAATCCTATCTTTACTCCGCAGCATCCCCTCTCTGCGGCGCCGGCTATCTCTCCCCCCTCCATACGTTACCTATTCTGAACAGACTGTATTCGAAGTTCTTACGGGAAGGCGTCACTTCAGAAACATCATTCAACACGAATTGGTCATTATAAAATCGATCTCCTATGCAGAGCATTTGTACTACCCTTATCTTTCTGTTCACCTTCGCCCTGGGCCTGCAGGCGCAGCCCACCGTCTTCGGCACACAGCTGGTGAACGGAAGTTACGCCACCTACGATCTTGCCGACCGGGGCGCCTTCCGGCAGTTGCGGCTGCAGGCGAGCAGCAGCGGCGCCGGCCGCAACTGGGAGTTCGCCAGCGGTACGGCTGCCGGTACGGACTATTCCAATAACTGGCGGCCTTATACGCCCGGGTTGACCCTTAGTGGTTTCAATGCCGTCATTCCGCCGGTGGGAG
>CAZAXA010000872.1:0-1937 GCA_964488965.1 uncultured Phaeodactylibacter sp.
AATTTACCCAGATTTACCCCCGGCCGGGTTGGGTGGAACACGACGCCAATGAAATATGGAATACCCAGCTCAAGGTGGCGCAGCTTTTACTCCGGAACCAGAAGGTGCAGGCCAGGCAGCTGGCAGCCATCGGCATCACCAACCAGCGAGAAACGACGGTTGTCTGGAACCGCTCCACCGGCGAACCCATCCACAACGCCATCGTCTGGCAGGACCGGCGCACCGCGCCCATCTGCAGCCAGCTCAAAGCCGATGGCCATGAACCCTACATCCGCGAAAATACGGGCCTGCTGGCCGACGCCTACTTTTCCGGTACCAAGGTGAAATGGCTGCTGGACAACGTGCCCGGCGCCAGAGAACAGGCCGAAAGGGGAGAACTCTGCTTCGGCACCATCGACTCCTGGCTCATCTGGAAGCTGACGGGCGGCCAGGCCCACATCACCGACTATACCAATGCCTCCCGGACCTTGCTCTACAACATCAAAAAGCTGGAATGGGACGCCAATATGTTGAAAATGCTGGACATACCTGCAAGTATGTTGCCTGAAGTCCGCAAATCCAGTGAAGTGTACGGCCATACCGCCCCTGGCCTGTTGGGAGAAGCGGCGCCCATCGCCGGTATTGCCGGCGACCAGCAGGCGGCCCTCTTCGGGCAGGCCTGCCACAGCCCGGGCATGGCTAAAAATACCTACGGCACTGGCTGTTTCATGCTTATGGCGACCGGCGGGGAGGCTGTTACTTCCCGCTCAGGCCTGGTCACCACCATTGCCAGCAAGCTGGACGGCAGCCCGCAGTATGCCCTGGAGGGCAGCGTCTTTATCGCCGGGGCGGCGGTACAATGGCTGCGGGACGGCCTGAAGATCATTGACGAGGCGCCGGATTCGGAGTACTTTGCCATGAAGGTGCCCGATACCGGCGGCGTGTACGTCGTACCCGCCTTTGCCGGGCTGGGCGCTCCCTACTGGGATATGTACGCCCGCGGCGCCATCCTGGGCCTGACGCGCGGCGCCACCAAGGCCCACCTCATCCGGGCCACCCTGGAATCTCTGGCCTATCAGACCCGCGATGTGCTCGACGCCATGGAAAAAGACTCCGGCCTTCCGCTGAAGGCCCTGCGCGTCGATGGGGGCGCCAGCGCCAATGGCCTGCTGATGCAATTCCAGGCCGATATCCTGGGCGTCAAGGTGGAACGCCCCCGCATTATCGAAACCACGGCCCTGGGCGCCGCCTACCTGGCTGGCCTGGCCGTAGGCTACTGGAAACCTGAAGATATATCGGATAAATGGCAACTGGACGCTACCTTTGCCCCATCAATGGACGAGGCCGAACGGAGCCGCCTGTACAGAGGCTGGCAGAAAGCCGTAAAAAGGGCAATGGACTGGGAAGACGTGCCGCGATCATCCTGATCGCCAGGCCTGAGAAAAAGAAAGAAGTGGGAAGTGGGAAGTCGGAACAATAGTTTTTAAAAATGGTAACTATTTAGATGGCTTGTCTTTATAACCCGGTTTTATTGTCACCAAGGCGCCAAGACACTAAGGTTGCACAAAGTTCATTTTTTGTCATCTTTGTGCCTTAGTGTCTCAGTGGCAAAAGCCTCGCAGGCCAGCTGGTTACTAAAAAAGTTAAAATTTGGCGATAAAAAAGATAACGGTCAGCGAAGTGCTGGGCCTGGAGCCGGGACGGGTGTTGTTCGACGTGCGCACGCCGGCGGAGTACGAGAAGGGGCACATCCCCGGAGCGCTCAACCTGCCTCTTTTTTCCAACGAAGAACGGGCGGCGGTAGGAACTACCTACAAGCAGATTGGCTCTTATAAGGCCTTCCTCCAGGGGCTGGATTACGCCGGCCCCAGGATGCGTTCCTATGTACAAGAAGCAGAGCGCCTGGCCCCTTCCGGCAAGCTGGCCGTCCATTGCTGGCGGGGCGGGCAGCGCAGCAG
>CAZAXA010000873.1:0-1924 GCA_964488965.1 uncultured Phaeodactylibacter sp.
ACCCCCATGTGCGAATTGCGCGACGCCTGACAAAATTTCAAATGAGATTAGCTTTTGACTGTTTTCTGCAGTTCTTCGGCCTTTTTCTTGATGTTGCGAATGGCATAATCGACGCCGGCTTTGAAGTCTTTCTCCACGACGTCGAGCTTTTCCTCGGTCGTTCCTTTCAGCCACATGGCCTTCTCCCGGATGGTTTCTCCGGTATGGGTTACGAACTCCTTGCCGCGGTCTACAGCCTGAGCTACGTCTTCAGAGATTTTCTTAGCCTTGATCCGGGCCTCTTCGCTCAGGTGGTCAAATTCTTCGCGGGCCTTGTCGCTCAGTTCACCCACTTTTTCAGAAGCGTCTTTGCGGATTTTGCGCCCCTTATCGCTGTTCAGGAAAAGGCCGATAGCAGCACCGGCCAGCAATCCCAATCCAAGCGCTACTCTTTCTCTGGTTCTGTCTTTCATAATGGTTTGATTTTAAGTTAGTATGATTGTTGAATTGATTCCTTCTCAGTGAAAAACGCGAATCCGGGCAGAAGCGCCCAACTGGAGTTTGATGCATGGCTCTCTACCTATTGAACAAGTTGTGAGCCGACGGTGTTCGAAAGCATGGAAGAGATGTTAATCAAATTCATAACTTTTACCACTTCTCTTTTATTGTTGGCCAACCTGAAACACTTTATTTTTCCCGCCCGGAGAGAGTTCAGGAACCGGAACCGGCAAAATGAGCAGTTGCCGTTCTAGAAAATAGAAGCGTCCTTCCGCCGGCGCTCAAGTTCTTCCACGATGATCTTTTCCACGATGTGGGCATTCATGATGGCCCTGAACTTTTGCTTTAATACGATCAGGCCGCCGACGAACAGGGTAATGGAAAGCGGGATCAATGCCAGCGCCAGATAGAAACCCGGAATGAAGTTGACGTTTTGGGAGAGATAGCCGAGGGCGATCCATAAGGTGATGGTGCTGCCCATCAGGAACAGGAGGCGCCGGTAGTAGGCGAGGCGTTGCGTTTCCGCATCGAGCCTGCGAAGCAGTTGATACAGTTCCTTGGTGGGGTAACAACCTGCCCCAAAGGAGAGAATCTGAAGGAAGTCGTCATTAGCTTCCCTTTCGATACGCCTGATCTGGCGGTTCAGGAAAAAATCTTTCATCCAGGCTACACTTTACAGGTATTTTCATGTCAACTGCCCGTGGTACTGCATAAATAATGCCACATAAGAAAAACCGGCGCGCCCCGGTTACTTGCTGTAAAAGCGGATCAACTTATATGGTGTATTACGCGACCACGTAATGCCTGCAAATTTAAGGATTTCAATTTTTATTTGCCTGCTGTGCCCGGACTGTTAACATACTCTTAAGAGGGGATTTTTTACTGCAGCGCCTCTGCTTCGCCTTTCAGGGGGTAAGTAATGCGCAGCATGCCTTCCACGGTTTCACCCGATTGGTTGATAACCTTCAGCTTCCAGGCGGCGCCTTCGGCAATATCCTGATCGGTGACTTCGAACTGCAGCTCAAGAGGGCTTTTGCCGTCACTGCGTTTGTAAAAGTTCATCTGGCCGGGGCCGAAGAGCACCAGGGCCAGCTCGGCCTTTGCCGGGGCCCATTCGGCGGTGGCCTTAATGGCGCCGGGAACTTCTACCGTCAGCTCGGCCGTTTCCTTGCAAAAATTTTCCAGCTTAAAAGCCTTCTCGATGACGCCGTCAGAAGGCGGCCTGATGTTGAAGGAAGTGCTCATGACGAATAGCAGCAGGAATACCATGACACTGCCTGCCACTTTTGTGAAAGCCGAAATCCTGCTTCTTGCTTTCATAACCCGAGGTTTTGGATAAAGAAATACTACCCGGGCCCTCCCTTCCACAGGGGAGGAGTCCGTTTGAAGCCAATAAATATTAGATCAAATTTTACTGCCCTTCAATGATATTGATCACCGGAAAAAG
>CAZAXA010000874.1:0-1909 GCA_964488965.1 uncultured Phaeodactylibacter sp.
GTGGGCGACGACGGCTACCCCAAACCGATCTGGGACAAATATACCGGTGAGATCGACCACGAGGTAGCCGGATACTGGAAGGAGAACTATGACCTGGCCTATATCATGAAACGCGACTGGAAGACGCTGGGGCCCAAACTAAAGGGCAAAATCCACATCTACTGTGGCGATATGGACAATTACTACCTCAACAATGCCGTCTACACCACGGAGTCCTTCCTGGAAAGCACCGACCCCTACTATGACGGCGAGGTGGACTATGGCGACCGCGCCGAGCACTGCTGGAACGGCGACCATTCGCAGCCCAACCACATCTCGCGCCTGCGCTACCACCGCATGTTCATCCCGAAGTGGGCGGAGGAGGTGAAGGGCAGGGCGCCAAAGGGGGCGGATCTGGCGGGGTGGAGATACTGAGCGGCCACTTCAAAGCTCGCGTTGGAATTAGAAACAAACAATCATTTCCCCTTGCCTCTTACCATCCTCCTCATTATATTACAGCCGTCGCAACTTCCTCCGGGAAGGCCCGTTAGGCATAATAATGACACCCAGTTAAACAGAAAAAGTGATGAAAGAGCAAACCCGTTCGACGGCCGAAGAAGAAACAGCCGATAAATCCAGCGGCGCCCAGCCCCCCGAACGCTTTACCGGCATTCGAATCGTTGACGCAAAAGACAAGGCCGCCGGCGTGCCCAGTGTGCTCGCATCCCTGGGGCACGTCAGGAAATACATAGCGCCAGGGGATGCCGTCAAGGTCATGTTCCGCCTCAACCAGAAGGGAGGTATCGACTGCCCGGGCTGCGCCTGGCCCGACCCCGAAGACGAGCGCTCCAAACTGGGCGAATACTGCGAGAACGGCATCAAGGCCATTTCGGAGGAAGCCCAGAAAACTACGATCGGGCGGGAGTTCTTTGCTCAGCATACCATAGCCGGGATGCTCCGGTGGAACGACTTCGAGATCGGCAAGAAAGGGCGCCTTGCCGAGCCCATGCTGTTGCGGGAAGGCGCCAGCCGTTACGAACCCGTTTCCTGGGACGAAGCTTTCCAGCTCATTGCCAGAGAACTCAACGCACTCAGCAGCCCCGACGAAGCGATCTTCTACACCTCCGGCCGCACCAGCAACGAGGCGGCCTTCCTCTACCAGCTCTTCGTGCGCGAATATGGCACCAACAACCTGCCGGACTGCTCCAATATGTGCCACGAATCCAGCGGTTATGGCCTGAGCCAGACGGTGGGCATCGGTAAGGGCTCGGTGACGCTGCCCGACTTCTATGAGGCGGAAGTGGTCATTATCATGGGTCAGAACCCGGGCACCAACCACCCCCGGATGATGTCGGCCCTGGAGCGTTGCAAGGAGAACGGCGGAAAGATCATCACCATCAACCCCCTGCCGGAAGCGGGGCTGATGAAGTTTGTCAACCCGCAGCGCCCGGGCAAAATCCTCAAGGGCGGTACTGCGCTGACGGACCTGTTCCTGCAGGTCCGGATCAACGGCGATGTCCCGCTGCTCAAGGCCATCATGCTGCAATTGTGGCACCAGGAGCAGAAAGCCCATGATACGGTTTTCGACTGGGATTTCATTACGCAAAAGACAGAAGGTTATGAAACCTTCATCAATGAGCTTAGAAAGTACGACTTCGAAGAACTGGCGCAGGCCAGCGGGGTAAAGCGGGATAAAATCCTCAAGGCTGCCGAGATGATCCGCAACAAGAAGAAGATCATCGTTTGCTGGGCGATGGGCCTTACCCAGCACGAGAACGGCGTTGAAAACATCAGGGAGATCGTCAACCTGTTGCTGTTAAAGGGCAGCATCGGCAAGCCCGGCGCCGGTACCTGTCCGGTGCGCGGGCACAGCAACGTACAGGGCGACCGCACCGTCGGCATCTGGGAAGCGCCCAGGCCGGAATTCCTG
>CAZAXA010000875.1:0-1896 GCA_964488965.1 uncultured Phaeodactylibacter sp.
AAGAGATCACCGGATAGATATCCTCTCTTTCATCGGTGTAGGTATCCAGGCCTGTGCGGGCCGTCAGGTTCAACCATTTGGTAGGCTCATAGCGCAACTCGATCTTTCCGAGGATGCGGTTGACCTTTGTTGTACTCTCGACATTATTGATCATCCAGGCCGGGTTGTCATAAATGGAGGTCGTATTGGCGCCCAGGGGGTTGCGGTAAGCGCGCTGGCGGTTGGGAAATACCTTGCCGTTCGGGTCGACATAGGTGCCTTCATAAACGCCGTCGTTAAAGTCGATAGCGCTGCGCAGGCCGCCAAGGAAGAGGCCGTTCAGGTTGGAGCCCATCTGCACCCGGCTGGAAGTCGAGTAAGTGTAACCTGCATTGGCGTCGATGGTAAATTTGTCGCCAAGCCGGCGGGTGGCGTTCAGGCGGGCCGTCGTGCGGTCATAATCGCTGCCGGATTTGATGACGCCCTCCTGGCGCAGGTTGGCCAGGCTGAAATATACAGAGCCGCTCTCCGAAGCGGAGGTAACTCCCAGTGAGTTGGAAATGGTGGAGCCGGTCTGGAAAAGCGTCTCGTATGGGTCGAATATGTCCCGTGAATTTTTACCCCCGTGAGTATTGTCATTCGTGCCGTTGGCAATGGCGTAATAGCGGGCCCCGTCCGGCGCTTCGAAGTAACCGGCGTAACCGGCGGCGTTCGGGTCGGTAATAAATGCATCCGTTCCACCCGGGCGGCCGTCAATGCGGTCGCCCCAGGAAAGCCCTCCGCTGGGTACGAACTGAAACTTGCCGTTGATACCCCTGCCGTATTCCTTATTCAGCGGGACTTCCTGGTTAACCTGGTCGAAGGCGACAGAAGTGTTGAAGTTCACATTCCACTGTTTGTTGCGGTTGTAACGCCCCTTCTTGGTCGTGATGACGATCACGCCGTTGGCGGCGCGGGAACCCCAGACCGCAGCGGCCGAAGCGCCGCGGAGAACCTCAACGCTGGCAATGTCTTCCGGGTTGATGTCATTGAGGCGGGACTGCTGGGTCACGCCGCCGCCGGATCCCAGGCTGCCGGAATTGCCACGGGCCTGGCCGCCAAAAGTTTCGCCGTAGTAAGAATCGTTGAAAATGGGAACCCCGTCAATCACGATCAGCGGCTGAAGGTCGCCGGTGATCGACGTAGCGCCCCGGATCTGAATGCGCGAACCCGCGCCGGGGTCGCCGGAAGAGGAGACTATGTTGATCCCCGCTGATTTGCCGGCAAGGCTGTTGATAAGCCCTACTTCGCCGGAGCGGGACAGAGCGTTTCCCTCCACCGTCGAAGAAGCAACCCCGACTTTGGAACGTTTGGTCTCAAAACCCAGAGCGGTAACGACTACTTCATCCAGAAGCTCCGCACTCTCTCTCAGGGTAACGTCAATAACGTTGGAAGCCCCGATCTCGACTTCCTTGTTGGAATAGCCGGTGTAGCTGATAACCAGAGTGTTGCTACCTTCCGGAACGCGAACGGAAAAAGCGCCGTCAATATCGGTAACGGTACCGGATGTCGTTCCTTTCACAAGCACGCTCGCACCAATGAGCGGGGCGCCTTCGTCATCAGTCACCGTGCCGGTAATGGTGCGCTGCGCTACTGCCAGTGTAAATGCCAATAGCACCATTGGCAGAACCATCAGGAGTTTCTTCATGATAGATTTTTTTGATTAGGAAAAGTGAGTATAAAAATGATTTAATGCCGTATAAAGCCTTACCTAAGAAAAGGCGTCTGTTACTTTTCCGGTCTTATAAGCCCAATTGGATGTCAAGGCTGGAGAGTTTTTTCTCAGCCGGGTGGTTTGATGAAAAGGCGGGAAATGCCGCTTTACAACCAATGTGCCCGTCCCGGGCAAAGTGTTGTAAAACAAACGTTCAGTGGCCA
>CAZAXA010000876.1:0-1895 GCA_964488965.1 uncultured Phaeodactylibacter sp.
GAATGCTGACGATCTGGTTAAAAGAAAGCAAGAGGTGGCGGAGTTGCGTCAATTGACAAAGGCTTTCCGGCAGGTGTTGAAGCTGGTTATACCGCAAACTCAACCAGTAAAGGTTTTTCAGGTTCCCGATCTCTTCCGGCGCCACGCGGATCTGGTTGTGGGTAACGACGAGTTTTTCCAGGTTTGGAAGTTGCCCGAGAACGCCTGGCAGCTCGGCCATTTGATTGCGGCTGAGAAACAATTCTTTTAAGTTTTTCAATTCCCCGAACCAGTCGGGAATGGTAGTGAGGAGGTTGTCCGTAAGATGGAGATATTCCAGGCCGGGCAAATCCAGGAGCGCTTCAGGCAAAGCCGTCAGGCCCATGGAAGAAAGGTTAAGGCTGGTGGATTTGCCGGCAGCGGCTTGCCGGATAACAAGCAGGTAATCGGGATTTTCGGTTTGCATAGCGGCGGTGATTTGACAGAAGCCGAAAATTCAGTTTTGGAGCGTGGATTGGTTATAAACTGTTTTTTCCAGCTTCTTCGGGTCTGTAATAAAGATATACTTTCGGTCAAACCGGATAAACCCTTCATCTTCCAATTCATTAAGGAGCAAAGAAGCCGACTTGCGGGAGGCGCCCAGCAGAGCGGCGATATCGCTTTGGGTGAGGTTGTGGGAAATCCAGATGCCCCCGTCGCGCTGTCTCCCATAATCTCTGCCAAGGTCCAGGAGGAACTCGATTAACCGGGTTTTGGTGTTCTTGCAAAGCAAAAGCTCAATGCGGCGTTCCAGCTTCCGGATATGATCCCCGATGCGGCGGTTCATTTCCAGAGCAAAGGGGACGTAATCTCTGGTGAGTTCCCGTGCTTTTTCCACACTCATCCTGCAAACCTGGGTGCCGTCTTCCATTACTTCTGCAAACGTACGGTGCCGGAATTCTCCCAGTAAAGCCATGTGGCCCAGTATCTCGCCTTTGCCCAGGAAGGTGATGACCTGCTCGTTACCCTCGTGGTCGTAATTGCCGATTTTCACCTTGCCCTTATCAATGAGGATAATATCCTGGCAGAGATCCTCTTCCATAAACAGGAACTCATGCTTGTGAAAAACTTTGTTTGGGTGCTTATTGAGGTGGTCCTCCAATTTGTAAGGGCAAAGAATTTTGTAAAAATCGAAATCTTTCAGATACCAAATCTCATTTCCCATTTTTTCCCGCTTTGAAATGAAAAGACTGAATTACACTCCAAAGTAACCGAGGGCAAAACGCCAAAAAGAAATTATCAATGGTTATTTCCCGATTAAAGGTACTTGTTTTTTTTGGTAAACCGGCCTGCCGCCACAGAGTATGTTCAGAGCCAGGGCCCCTGCATGGAGCAACCAACAGGCCGCCCTCTGTGTTGTTTACCACATATCGGCCCCGGCCGCTTCTCAATTGTTTCCAAAGCAGCGGGAAAGGCTTTACCTTTGCGGCTTCAGAGCTTATTACGGCCGGTTATGCGTTGTTCGTTGCTTGTTTTCGGTTCCTAACAAACAACAAACAACCGGCAACCGCAAAACGAACGCAAATACCTATGAGTGAACAGATAAAACACGAATGCGGCATCGCACTGATCCGGCTGCTCAAGCCGCTCGAACACTACCACAAAAAGTACGGCGCCGCCTTCTATGGGCTCAACCAGTTGCAACTGCTCATGCAGAAACAGCGCAACCGCGGGCAGGACGGCGCCGGCATGGCCACCATCAAGCTGGACGTTACGCCTGGCAGGAAATACATCAGCCGTAAGCGCAGCATCGCCAGCAATTATCTCGAAGACGTGTTCCGGCAAATCCACCGCCATTTTGACGATCTGCCCAAAGAAAAGCTCAACGACCCTGCCTGGCTCTAAGATCACAAACCCTATTTGGGGGTATTGCTCCT
>CAZAXA010000877.1:0-1892 GCA_964488965.1 uncultured Phaeodactylibacter sp.
GTCCCGGGCACAGGCGAACATATACCCCCTTTCCCCTTCCCGGGCCAGGAAACGGGCCAGTTGACTGATCTTTGCGTAATATGGCCGGTCGTTTTCCAATATGCTGCTTACTGCTAATTCAATAATCCTTTCTCCTGCAACAATTCTTTTACAATGGGGTGCACATCGGCCCAATCCTGGCCGTTATAGGTCAGGATGCAGAGGTTGGAGCGCAGGTGCATCACCTCTTCGGTATTGACTACCTGTTTGTTGCTGTTCCTGGCCAGTTCAACCAGCACCTTCAGGTAGGTTTCCGCCTCGTAGAGCTTGTCCCCGTCCCGGAAATTTGCTGATCTTCAGTTTCCGTTCCACCGCCGCCCTGAAAAGCTGCTCCATGGCGACGATGAAAAGCTCGATGTATTCGAGGTTGACCGGGTCCAGGTCTTCGTGTATGGAAACATTGATCACCAGAAAATCATCGGAGAGCAGCTTTTCCAGATAGTTGAGCTCGGTGCTTTTGCCGCACCCCTTGTAGCCGCCGAAGAGGATGTGCTCGTTCGTATCCATGTTGTCCCGCAGCAAGCGCGCCATGCGGATTCACCCAGGTTTAAGAACCTGCCTCGTCGGGGCGGCGGGAAGGTTCTCAAACCTGGGTGAAGGGGTTCAGCGCCTCGGCGACGCTGCGGTCGTTGCTCAGCCGCGGCGCCTTGTTTTGCCCACCCAGTTTGCCCTGTGTTTTCATGTACTCGCGAAAGGCGCCCTGCCGCATGGGGCGGATTTTGAGCGGCTGGAGGATATTGCCGGCGATGAGGTCTTCGTAGTAGATGTTCTGCCTGACCATCTCGCGGTCCACTTCGGCGGCAAAGGCGGCCAGGTCGGCCGGCGGCTGGCCGAACTCTACGAACCACTCGTGGTAGGGGGCGCCGCCCTCCGGCGGGTTGACCTGCGGGGCGACGGTGAACTCCACGATGCTCACCCCGTGCCGCCGGGCGGCCGCCAGCAGGGCCTCCTCCACTTCCTTGCCGATGACGTGCTCGCCAAAGGCGGAAATGAAGTGCCTGATGCGGCCGGTAACCTTCAGCCGCGGCGGATCGAGGTTGACGAACTCCACCGTATCGCCCAGGTTATATCCCCACAGGCCGGCATTGTTGTTGATGATGACGGCATAGTTGACGCCCGGTTCCACATCCTTCAGCCAGAGGCGGGCAGGGTTGTCGCTGTGTATCTCTTCCAGGGGGATGAATTCGAAGAAGATGCCGGAATCGGCGTTGAGCAGCAGCCCGGCTTCGTCCTGCCGGTCCTGGAAGGCGATGAAGCCCTCTGAGGCGGGGTAGGTCTCCACGCTGTCGATACTCTGCCCGACGAGTTCCTCCAGCTTGTCGCGGTATGGTTCGAAGTTGACGCCGCCGTAGACGAAGACGGAGTAGTTGGGGAAAATCTCCCGGATGGTTTTTTTGCCGCTGCGTTCCAGCAGGCGCTCGTAGTACATCTGCACCCAGGGCGGGATGCCGCTGATGAGGCGCATGTCTTCCCGGAGGGTCTCTTCGACGATGGCGTCCACCTTGTCTTCCCACTCTTCGATGCAGTTGGTTTTATAAGTAGGCAACTGGTTGGCGCGCAGCCAGGAAGGCACCTGGTGGTTGACGATGCCGGATAGGCGCCCGGTGAGGATGCCCCCTACTTCTTCGAGCTCGGGGCTGCCGGAGAGGAAGATCATCCTGCCGTCGAAAAAACGGCCGTTGCCGGTGCGGGCGTAGTAGTTGAACAGGGCGTTGCGGGCCGTGCCGAAGTGGTTGGGCAGGCTTTCCCTGGTCAGCGGGATGTATTTTACCCCCGAAGTCGTGCCCGAGGTTTTGGCAAAATACATGGGCCGCCCCTTCCAGAGCACATCGCTTTCCCCCTGCTTGATGCGC
>CAZAXA010000878.1:0-1867 GCA_964488965.1 uncultured Phaeodactylibacter sp.
TCACCAAAATTTAATCAAAATGTTTTTACTAAAACTCATTTCAGCCCGGGCTATGGAGAAAAAGCCGCATTCGCCCTTCCAGGCCCTGTTTGTAGTACTGGCCCTGGTGGGCTCTACAAATGTCAATACATTGAACGCCCGGGTTACCTATGATGGAAATGGAGCAGGCGCCCTGGGGACTTCTTTAGCCTTTACCGTACCGGCAGGAACGGACAGGTTATTAGTTATCGCAGTTTGTGCTGATGACCCAATAAGCAATGTTGCCTATAATGGCATAAATGCTACTTTAGCCGTTACAGAAACAGGCCCATTCGGTGTACTTAGTTCTATGTATTACATCCCTTTGGGTAGTGGCGCATCGATAACCTCAACTATTACAGCTACCACTATTGGAAGTGTTTTTGTGGGCGCCGGGTCTTTTCAGAATATTGACCAGGGCAGCCCACTCGGAAATACAAATAGTACTGATGGAGACATTACGGGTCCTATAATTACCCCTTCTTTAAATGTATCGAGTACAGCTGGCAACTTGGTCATTGACAAATTCGTAGCTGCCGGCAATTCAAGCCCAAGTGCCTCTCAAACATTAGTATTTAGCGTAGCTTCGGCTGCTTTTTTTGCATCTGGGTTTAAAATAGCCACATCAGGGACAACAACAATGAGTTATACTTTTGGGGGAGGGGCATCGGATTTATACACTTATAGCGCCGTGGAATTTGTCGCCAGCTCAACTGAAACCAACATCAACCAGGCTGTTGCCAGCCTGAATGATTACGTCAATTCCGCCGGCCTCAGCAGTAGCACTGCCAGGGCCATCACCCGGAGGCTGGACCTGGCTGCCTATAAATACTGCACAGGAAGCAGCGTAAGTAGTGTGGTCAGCTTACTGAATAATATTATCGGCTATGTAGAATACCACAGTGGAAGCAGCATCCCGACAGCCGATGCCGACTACATCATTGGGGAGATCCAGGCTTTGATCAGTGCCCTGAATAGCGGCACGGCAGTATGCGAACCTGTGAACAGGCCAGGCGGCCCCGGTGTGGCCAATTTCGAACCGGAGCTGGCCGAAGATTTTCAGCTTTTTCCCAACCCGGCGGGCAGTGCCATCAATCTTTCGGTGGGCAGCCAGATGGGTGGGCCCCGTGGAATAAATTCGACGCAAATTCCACAGGGCAGGCCGGCCCTTATCCGCATCTATAACACGCAGGGCCAGTTGATAATGGAGCGGCAGTGCCCCAGCCTGGAGGCCGGAGAACTCACTTTTGATGTGGATCAGTTCTCACCCGGCATGTACAACCTGGTGGTTGCGGTGGATGGAGAACTGCCGGTGACGAAGAAGTTTGTGGTACAGCGGTGAGCGTAAGTTGATTGGGTTGATTGGGCGGGCGGAAAGGGCCTGCCCGTACGAGGCTCGCCCAACCCAATCAACAAATCAAAGATTCAACAAATCAACGACCCAATCGCTCCTTCAGGAACGCCCATGCCACCTGGTTTGCCTGCTGAGCCGCTTCTTCATCATAAGCCGGGTTGCTCGGGTTGGCGAAGGCGTGGCCGGCGTCGTAGCTGTGTATTTCGACCTCTTTGCCGGTGGCCTTGGCCAGGTTCTCGAAGTTCTGCGCCACTTCCGGGGTGATCCATTCATCCTGTTTGGCAAAAATGCCGCAGATAGGGGCCTTTAGGGGCGCCAGTTCTTTGGCGTTCTGTACGGGCATGCCGTAGTACATCACACAGGCCACGCCCTGATCGCCCGCCATGATGGAGGCCTTCAGCGACCAGCCGCCGCCGAAGCACCAGCCGGTGGTGGCGATGCGGGCATCCGCCCCCGCCTTGTTGATGGCGCCCTGAATGATGGCCTTCGCCCGTT
>CAZAXA010000879.1:0-1835 GCA_964488965.1 uncultured Phaeodactylibacter sp.
CGGCACTTCATCTTTGGTAATAACGTCGTTGTCCTTGGACGAGGCGACGCTCTCGCCGGTCAGGGCCGCCTCCTCGATCTCCAGTGTGGCGGTGACGAACAGGCGGCCGTCGGCCGGGACGCGGTTCCCCGCCTCCATCAGCACGACGTCGCCCGGCACCAGTTCGGCGGCATCGACCTCCACAGCCTGGCCGTCGCGGCGCACGCGGGCGATGCTCTTCATCATCTTCTCCAGCGCCGCCAGACTGGCTTCGGCTTTCGATTCCTGATTTAGCCCCAGAACGGCATTGAATACCGTCAGGCCCAGCAATACAATGGTCGTGTTCCATTGCCCG
This sequence comes from uncultured Phaeodactylibacter sp., assembly GCA_964488965.1. Classification (GTDB taxonomy): domain Bacteria; phylum Bacteroidota; class Bacteroidia; order Chitinophagales; family Saprospiraceae; genus JACJXW01. Next base: position 335 of record CAZAXA010000879.1, read on the forward strand.
GTGAATATCTGGTTGATAATAGCGGCGACGACGAGCAGGACCTGCATGAAGTCCTTGTACTGCCGCAGAAACGCCTGCCAACCCGGCTCCTTGGCCTTGCCGGCCAGCGCGTTTGGGCCGTATTGCTGCTGTCTCTTTTGTGCTTCGGCCGCGCTCAGACCTTTGGCCGGGTCGACGCCGAGTTTCTGGGCGACTTCGGCTTCGGTCAGCGTGTACCATTTCTCTTGAACTGTCGATGAATCAGCCATGACGTTTTCTCCTTATCGGCGACTGTCGATCAATAGAGTTCCGGTATGCGCCGGAAAGGATAATCGGGTTCCTTGTAATCACCCTTGGCCTGGCGCTTGGGAAATTTGACCGTTTCTCGCGCCACCTCTTCATAGGGAATGAGGCTCAGCAAGTGGGCGATGCAGTTCAGCCGCGCCCGGCGCTGGTCGTTGGAATCCACCACGTACCACGGACTTTCGTGGGTGTCGGTGGCCTCGAACATGGCGTCGCGGGCACGGGAGTAGTCGTACCAGCGGCGCTGGGCCTCGATATCCATCGGGCTGAGCTTCCAGATTTTGCGCGGATCCACATTGCGTTCGGCAAAGCGCTTGGCCTGGTTCTCCATGCTCACATCCAGCCAGTACTTGATGAAGATGATACCCGAGTCGATGATGGCCTTCTCGACCGCCGGTGTCATCGCGAGGAAACGTTCTACTTGCTCCGGCGTGGCAAAACCCATCACCCGCTCTACCCCGGCGCGGTTATACCAACTGCGGTCGAAGAGCACGACCTCACCGGCCGCCGGTAAATAGGGCATGTAACGCTGAAAATACATCTGCGATTTCTCGCGGTCTGTGGGCGTGCCGAGAGCCACCACGCGGAAAACGCGCGGGCTGGTGCGCTCGGTGATGCGCTTGATAACGCCGCCTTTGCCGGCCGTGTCGCGCCCCTCGAAGAGGATGCAGACCTTGGCCCCGGTGGCCTTGACCCATTCCTGCATCTTGACCAGTTCCACCTGGAGCGGCTCCAGCGTAGCCTCGAACTCCTTGCGGCCCATCTTTTCGCGCGGGCCGGCGACGGGGTCGGCTGCGGCCTGAGTTTCATTCACCACAACAGGTTCCTGCGGTTTCTCTTTCCCCTTCTTCTCTTTTTTATCCTTCTTCTTTGCCATTTCTTTCACTTGCTCCGTTGAAATCTTTGTTTGCTCAACTCCACCCATTGTGTTGCGGACGTTCTAGGCGGCCACCGACAGGACTGCGGCTAATAGAAACCCCAGCACGGTGAACAGGCCCACCGTCTTGCCGCCGTGCTGGAAGGCCTCCGGCATCATGGCGTCGGCCAGCACAGTAAGCATCGCCCCGGCAGCAAAAGCCTGGGCTATTCGCCCATCGGCCCCGGGCAACCAACCCACTATCAGATAGCCCAGCCCTGCGCACACGGCGGAAACCGCCACCAATAGAACCCACATCCCCAACACCTTCCTCCGTGGATAGCCCGCTGCCTCCAGGTTGAT
>CAZAXA010000880.1:0-1812 GCA_964488965.1 uncultured Phaeodactylibacter sp.
GTAACTTCTCAATAAATGTTGCCACTGCCGCCGGCGTCGTGCCGTTAGAGCGGCGTATGGGTGCCCATAGCAGGCGATTAAAGGCCGCCCCAAATTGTTATGGCCAATTGCAATAAAAGGCTATTTTCGTTGGACAATAAAGATAATGAAAAAACGGCTGGACAACATACCGAAGGCAGATAAGCGGATATTGGAGCACCCCTATGTTGGGCACCTGCACGATGTGGTGAGCCGTTTGGTGGAAGAACTATCAGGCCAGAAGGAGAAAATAGAGGAATTGGAAGCCGAGTTGAGGCGGCTGAAAAAGCTGCCAAAGAAGCCTAAAATAGAGGCTAGTAAACTGGATGAGGAGCCGCCAGGAGAAGAGAAGCCAACTTCGGAAGAGCAAAAGAAACGGCCAGGCAGCGACAAGCGTAAAAAGAAAAAGGATCTACCCATTGACGAATACCGGGAAGTAAAGGTTGAGGGAGTAGGGCCAGGGTGGCGTTTTGTGCATTACCAGGACTATGTAGTACAAAGCATAGTGTTGCGGCGCAATAATATATGTTACCGGCGCGAAGTATACCTTAACCCACAGGGTGAGCGGGTAGTAGCGAAGCTTCCGTGGGGAGTGGAGGGGCACGATTTTGGCGAAGAGCTGCGCCGCTATGTGATACACCTATACAACGAGTGCCATGTTACCCAGCCGTTGATCTACCAGCACCTGAAAACCTTAGGGGTAGATATATCAACAGGGCAGGTAAATAACATTTTGAATGAGGATCCCATCATTGAGGTGTTCTTCGAGGAGATGGAGGAGGTTTTTATGGCCGGCATAGCAGCCAGCGAAGAGGTTCGCGCCGATGATACCAGCGCTCCCCACCAGGGCAGGAAAGAGTTCTGTACTTGTATTAATACGGATCTATTCACCTACTTCAAAAGCACTGCCACTAAGAGCAGGATTAACTTCCTGCAAATCTTGCAAGGGCCTAATAAGGATTACCACCTCAATGAAGAAGCTATCGCCTACTGTGAGAGCCAGGGCTTAACGGCAGGGTACCTGGCCTTGTTGCGTGCCCACCAGGGAACTATCCTGTGCGACATTGGAGCCTTCGAGGCCTTTCTCAAGCAGTTGAAGGTTACAGCCGTCCACGCCCGGCGGACAGTTACAGAAGGCTGCCTAATAGGCAGTTTGATAGCTCACGGGTTTGACTCTCAGAAAATCATCCACAGTGACGGCGCCGGGCAGTTCGATATATTCTGCCACGCCTTGTGTTGGAAACATGCCGAGCGCCCGCTCAAAAAGCTGCATATCCATAACGATACGCAACAGAAGCAGTTTGACGATAAAATGAACGCTTTCTGGCAGGTGTACCGCAGCCTGAAAGCCTACAAAAACCTGCCCGCTGAAGAACAGGCCGCACAAAAGCAGGGCTTAGAAAACCAGTTTGGCCAGCTTTGCGAACCAGTGGAGGGTTTTGCGGCTTTAAACCAGGTTCTGGAAAAATTCCAACAACAAAAAAGCAAAATGCTCCTGGTGCTGGATAGGCCCATTACCTCCATGCATAATAACCATACCGAAGGGCAGATCCGGGAATACGCGAAAAGAAGGAAAATCAGCGGTTCCACCCGAAGCGAAAAAGGACGAAGGGCTAGAGACACCTTCACTTCCCTGAAGAAAACTTGCCAAAAATTGGGGGTCAGTTTTTGGGATTATCTCTTAGATCGCCTGAAGGGCCAATGGAATATCCCGCCGCTTACCGAGGTGCTTCACCAACGCATGCAGCAGCCCGTTGCCGCCTCTTAGCCTAAGGTGCAGGACTGCCCGGTGAG
>CAZAXA010000881.1:0-1811 GCA_964488965.1 uncultured Phaeodactylibacter sp.
TTCCCGTTTCTCGTAGGATGAAAACATCATTGTCCAACGTTAGACGGGTAGCCATCAGCATTTTTGATTCATTCCACCAATGACAACCAATTTGTTTCATTAAAACTTAGGCGGTAAAGGGAAATTTACCGTCTAAATTTGCCGGTTTCGGGGCATAAGTTCAATTGTTTTTAGCGCCTGATCCAATGGACAATCAGGCGCCTTTGACGCCGCCTGCCAGAACCAGGCGAAGGTGGCCCACATGATGGCGGCCATGCCAGCTGTACAATGCCAGGAATTCCAGCAGGGAAATTTCGCGTTGGCGTTCAGGGTGGTAGCAGGTGCGTTGCCATTGCCCGCCTTTTATGTTTTCCAGCAGCGCCGCCCACCTTGCGTGCACGCCTTCCAGGATCAGCAGGGAAGCTTCCGGCGGGGTGTTCGCGGTATCCGCCAGCTCTGCCCATGCTTTTTCGTCGTAAGGTTTAATAGCAGGGGTGTCTTCCGTCAGGATGAGCTTGAAACGGATATAGGCATTGAGGTGGCTGTCGGCCATATGATGAATGACCTGCCGGGCGCTCCACCCTCCCGGCCGGTAGGGCTGCTCCAGCTGAGCGGGCGAAAGCGCGGCAACCGTTTTTCGCAATTGGGCCGGCAAGCCCCGGATCGTTTCAATGTGAACCAGGCGCTGCGCTTCATCATAGGGCTGATAAGTGAAGCGGCCGATCGGGTATTTCAGGTTTTCCATGTTTATGGTTTTGGTTTACGGCCTCAAATTAAGGGGTTTTGAAGATTCTGTTAATCCTGTCTACATATACTTATTGCAAAATCCTTAATTCCCGTACTATGGCCTCCCGGCAAGCTCTGAAACAGGAACGTCTTCACTCCTCCACCAGCGCTATTATCCGGAGCGGGCCACCGCTTCCCCCTTTGATCTTCATAGGCAGGGCGATGACCCAGCTTCCCGTTTCGGGCAACTCGCCCAGATTGGCCACATTCTCGAAAGCAGGAATGTTGTTTTCAAACAGTATCCGGTGGCTCTCAAAGAGCGAAGATTGCCCGTAGTCGATACTGGGCGTATCCAGCCCGATGGCCTTGATAGAACGGCTGGCGCTGAGCCAGCGGGCCGCTTCCGGGCCGAGGCCCGGGAAATGCAGTTTGGGCACCGCCTCGGCCCCGGTTTCATCCGTACCCATGTATTTAACGCGGTCGGGCCAGAATTTTCCGTAGCCCGTGCGGAGCAGGACGATGGCGCCTTCCGGGATGGCCCCGTTGCGGCTTTCCCAGGCCTCCAGGTCCTGAACGGAAACCAGATAGTCGGGGTTGGCCAGCGCTTTTTCAGATACGTCGACGACAATGGCCTTGCCGACCAGTTGATCGACAGGTATCTCATCTACGGTCTTTTGGCCGGCCGCAAAGTGGATCGGCGCGTCGAGGTGGGTGCCTCCATGTTCAGCAGCGCAGTACTGATAGGCGGAATAGTAATAGCCTTTTTCCGTCATGCCGGCGGCAACAGTATCCAGCGCAAACTTTTCAGCGGTCGGCCAGTAGATGGTCTTCTCATCAAAGGAATAGGTGAGGTCTACCCAGCGGCCGTTGGGGAAAACAGGGTTTTCCGGGGATTGTTGCGGCTGGCAACTGAAATGGGAAAGGAGAATCAGGGAATATAGTAAGGTTCTCATGGGCGATGGTTATTTGAATTCGGAAGATAAAGATAAAAAACGTAAGGAGCCTGGTGGTTAACTCATGTCCCCAATGTCCCTACCTTTGCACAACCAGATAGCCCTCTTAGCCGTTGTTGGTTGTGAGTTGCCGTTCAGCGCGCTGCAACCAAC
>CAZAXA010000882.1:0-1797 GCA_964488965.1 uncultured Phaeodactylibacter sp.
GTAAACGATGGCGATGCGCTGCAGCACGCCGGGAATGCGCAGGCGGCTGAAATCGTAAATGCCCCAGCCGATGAGGGCCATGGCCAGCGCCGATCCCAGCGCCAGATAGAGGAAGCGCCGGGCCCACAGCATCCGCAGCGGCTTTTGCCCCAGGCAGACGGCCCGGCTGAAGATGGCGATCGTGAAAATGCTCAGCAGAATATAATGTAGCGCCCTGCGCCCGGCAGGGACATCTTCCGCCATGCCGAAATTCGGAAAGGCCGCCATGAAAGCGCCCAGTGCAAAGAGGATGGCGGCACGCAGCAGCGTCTTGCGTACCAGCGTTGATTGCGGCTGTCCTGCATACTTGCTCAGGGCGAGAGGAATGGCCGCCCCCACGATGAAAAGGAAGAAGGGAAAGACCAGGTCGGTCGGGGTGCATCCATGCCATTTGGCGTGCAGGAGGGGTGGATAGGCCGAAGCCCAGCTTCCCGGGTTGTTCACCAGGATCATGCCGGCAATAGTGATGCCGCGGAAAGCGTCGAGGGACAACAGGCGTTGGTTGGTCGTAGCACTGGCCATTGGATGTTCTGCTTGGGTGAAACAGTAAATTTATTTTTTTTGGGCGGACGCGGGGTGGTTTTGGATTTTAATATTTTTGATTTTCATTTTCAAAAAAGGCCGTACCTTCAGCCCGCACTTCAAAAGACGCCCGTCGTTGGGGCCCTTGTAACCTTTTCAGGCAGGCCCTGGTCTAACAAGCATGATCGTTGATCGAAGATTCGTTAATGCACAGGGATTAATTCAGCGGGGAGGCAACGCCCGGCCACAGTTTCCTGTCCTTATGTTTCGAAAAGCATTTTTCCATTTAACTAAAATAACACACGTATGAAAAAATGGCCCGTTCTGTTACTGGCGATGAGCCTGCTGGCCACCGCCGCCCTTTTTGCTCAGGGATCCAACCGGAAGACTATTGAAACCGGCGAATTCAGCTCCATCGGCCTCGGCCTGCCCGTCACCGTTTATGTGATGAAAGGCGCCCATAAGGTCGAAGTGGAAGGCCCTGCCGAGGCCGTCGGCAAGATGCAGATCGAAGTGAAAAAGAACAACCTCAACATCGAGCGCGACGAAAAACTGCGCAGTTGGAAGGGCGAGGGCGTCACCGTGTATGTCACTATGCCCAATATTTCCGGCCTGTCTATCGGCGGCTCCGGGGATATCGTCGTTAAGGATGATTTTAAAGAGATGGGCGACCTGGGGCTGTACATCGGCGGCTCCGGCAATATCAAGGTGGCCGGCATGGCCAAAAATGTGAAGGTCAGCATCGCCGGCAGCGGCAATGTAGATGCCTCCGGCCTGAACGCCAACAAGTGTGAGGTCAGCATCGCCGGCAGCGGCGACGCCAAGGTCGGCGAAATGCAGGCCCTCGACGTATCCATCGCCGGCAGCGGCAGCGTGGGCTACAAGGGCAACCCCGAGGTGTCCAAAAGCATCGCCGGCAGCGGGGATGTGAGGAAGATGTGACACGAAGTACCGCTACTTCAGAATATGCACAGTATTAACTGAAGCATCCGGACTTGTGCAATGAGTATGTGTAGACAGGATTAACAGGATGTTGTGGCTTGCGCCACAATAGCGTATATATCCATCCTGTTAATCCTGTCAATCCTGTTTGTCTATTGCACAAGCTAAAGCTTTATTCCCCGATGGCTACCTGCATTATAGTGATTCTCCTCACAAATTGAAGTTCTGCATCCTGGACGGAGAAGCAGGAATATAAATTCCTGCGTGCTACGCGGGAATCTATATTCCCGCTTC
>CAZAXA010000883.1:0-1797 GCA_964488965.1 uncultured Phaeodactylibacter sp.
TGAACAAGGCGCGCACGGCCCTGCATGGCCTGGACGACTCCATTCAGATCAGCTTTTTAGACCAAAATGGAATAATATAAATCATGAAGATCAAGCAGCATAACAACGGTTCGAACCGGCCCAGAGAAATCCTCGACCTGCTCAAGGATAAAAAATCGCTCAGGACGTGGTTCTTTCGCCTGGCAGGGCTGGGCCTGGTAGTAGCCCTGTTTTTCGGGGCGCTCGGATACGGCGCTTACCTCAGGAAAACGGGCGACACCGGCTACTACAAGCACGCTCTGCTCAGAATTGCCGACCTCGACTTTTCCTTTCTGAAAAATTACGCGCAGGGGCAGTTTGCCGAACTCGACAAATTTGATGTGGACATCAAGTTCAAGCACCTGCTCCGGATACAATACCTGAGGGAACAGGCCCTGAAGGAAGGCATCATCAGCGAGGCCATCAAAAGTGAGGAATTCCCGGCAAAGCTCACCTACAATGGCAAGACCTATGACGTGAAGATCGGCCTGACCGGCATGATGACCGTCCACCTGGAAAATGCCGAAAAGTTCTCTTTCGAGGTCAAGCTGAAGGGTGACAATACGCTGATGGGCATGAAGCGCTTCGGCCTGTTGCTCCCCGACACCAGAGGTTACCTGACCGACTGGCTGGCCCTGGAACTCATGAAAGAAAGGGGCCTGATGGGCCTTCGGGTAGATTTTGTGGACGTTTCCATCAACGGCAAGGCCAAGGGCATCTTCTACATGGAAGAGCGCTTCGACAAGTACCTGGTGGAGAGCAACAGCCTGCGGGAAGGCCCCATCTTCAAGATCGAAGAGAACATCGAGGCCTACCAGGAGAAAAAACTCATGGAAGACCCCGGTGCGCGCGACCAGTTGCTGATGGTCAAGCGGATGTGGCAAAACGTGCTGGCCGGCGAACTGCCGCCCGAAAAGTTCTTCGACATGGAGAAGCTGGCCAAGGCCTTCGCCATCACCGACCTGATGAACAACCGGCACGCCCTCTACCGCTTTAACCTGCGCTTTTACTTCAACCCGGTCACCGGCCTGGCCGAACCCATCGTCCGCGAATGGGGCGCCCTGCACAAAAATGAACCCTTCCAGATGGCGCTCATGGTGGAACAGGCCCGCCCGGGTACGCAAAGCTTCAGGCTGGGGCGCGACAGAGTGCTGGACGTACTGTATAAAAACCTGGAATTCAAGAAACACTACATCCGGGAGGCAAACTACCTGTGCCAGGAACAGTTCCTGAACCAGTTCCTGGCCAAGAACGGCGAGAAAATCCACCGGGTGATCAAAAAGGTATATACGGACTGGCCGTTCTACGACCTGCCCACCAACTACCTGTACGAAAACCAGAAGTACATGGCCTCCAAACTGGCCCCGGATATGGACCCGCTCATCGCTTATTTCGAAAAACAGGAGGGCAACCAGCTTGTCCTGCATCTGCGCAACCAGCAGGACCTGCCCCTGGAAGTGAAACGCCTGAACTGGCGCGACACCATGTTCTTCTATCCGAAAGAGCCTATCGTCATGGACGGCGGTTTCACCGTGCCCAATGATCAGGTGCAGCTCTTCCGTTTCGAAATCCCCCCGACGGTTACCTGGTCGGATACCCTGCTGTCGGAACTGCAGGTCACCTACAACCTGCTGGGCCTGGAAGAGCGGGGCAAGTCGTCCCTGGTCTTCCCCTGGCCTTATGAAGAACGCGAGGCCCACGTGGGCAACCCCATCGCCCGGGACGCCAACCACAGTTCCTTCAGGTTCATCGAAGAAGAACCGGAAACCGGCGTGATCA
>CAZAXA010000884.1:0-1793 GCA_964488965.1 uncultured Phaeodactylibacter sp.
CGCATCGTCTTCTTCCTGCTGGACAGCGTAACCCTGAGGGTGGAAAGCATAGATACGGTAACTATGGGCGGGCAGGCCCGCAAACGGATCAATTTCGAACCACGAGGCAGTTTCCGGGAATCCTGGATAGAAGGGGTGGGAAGCCTGTACGGGAACGTATCCCGTGGATTGGCAGCTTTCGACGCCGTTTCCGAACTGTGGTGCTTCCGGCAGAACGGCAATCTTGAATTCAGCACTGTAGACGCTTCCGAATGCGATTTCGAATATACCTGCACGATCAATGATGCAGAAGAAACAAAGGCCGGCGGCGCCTTCTTTTCATTGTATCCCACCGTTTCAGGCGGCCAGCTCCAGTTCAATAATCCTTATCCTTTTGAAACGATATTGCGGGCATACCAGTTAAATGGAAAGTTGATGGGAGAATATGGCCCCTTCGGGCCGGGCAAGCACCATTTTTCCTGTCCCGGATTATCGGCGGGCCTGTACGTTTTTCAGGTGGCGGAGAAGAATAATAATTTATCTTTGCAGCATTTTAAATTGATCATTGGCGAGTAGTAAATACCAATAATTTGTTATGGAACTTTCCACGAGGTACAATCCCCAGGAAACGGAAAATAAGTGGTACAGCCACTGGATGGAGAAAAACTATTTTCACTCCGAGCCCGATGAGCGGGAACCTTTCACCATCGTCATCCCTCCGCCCAACGTGACCGGCGTCCTGCACATGGGGCACATGCTGAACAATACCATCCAGGATATCCTCATCCGCAAGGCGCGCCTGGAAGGCAAGAACGCCTGCTGGGTGCCGGGCACCGACCATGCCTCCATCGCCACGGAGGCCAAGGTGGTTCAGATGCTTCGGGCCCGCGGGGTCAAAAAGTCGGACATCAGCCGGGAGGAGTTCCTGCAGTACGCCTTTGAGTGGAAAGACAAATACGGCGGCATCATCCTGGAGCAGCTCAAAAAACTGGGAGCCTCCTGTGACTGGCAACGCACCCGCTTTACCATGGAACCCAAACTGTCGGAAGCAGTGATCAGGACCTTCGTCCGCCTTTACCGCAAGGGCAAAATCTACCGCGGCCTGCGCATGACCAACTGGGATCCGGAGGCCAAAACGGTGCTCTCCAATGAAGAGGTGCTCTACAAGGAGGAAAACTCCCGCCTGTACTATGTCCGCTACCGGATCGAAGGCACTGATAACGAGTGGATCACCATTGCCACCGTACGGCCCGAGACCATCCTGGGCGATACGGCCATCGCCGTCCATCCCGATGATGAGCGCTATCAGCACCTCAAAGGCAGGCGCGCCCTCGTGCCCCTGATCAACCGCTCTGTTCCCATCATTCAGGATTCCTACGTGGAGCGGGAGTTCGGCACCGGCGCCCTGAAGATCACCCCGGCCCATGACCCCAACGATTACGAGATCGGCCAGCGGCACGGCCTGGAGGTGGTCGACGTGCTCAATGAGGACGGCTCCATGAGCGAGGCCGCGCAACTGTACGTCGGCGAGGGCCGCTTCCAGGCGCGCAAGCTCATCGTCAAAGGCCTGGAGGAAGCCGGGCACATCGTCAAAACAGAAGATTACCGCAATAAGGTGGGCCGCTCCGAGCGCACCGACGCCATCGTCGAGCCCCGCCTGACCCTGCAATGGTTCGTCGACATGAAGGGCTTCGCCAAAACGGCGCTGGAGGCCGTGAAAAAGGGCGGCGTGAAGTTCCACCCCGAGCACTTCTGGAATATGTTCAACAGCTGGCTCAATGAGGAGAACATCCGCGACTGGTGCATCTCCCGGC
>CAZAXA010000885.1:0-1787 GCA_964488965.1 uncultured Phaeodactylibacter sp.
GTGCCCTCCCCCTTCCGGGTAGCCGAGGCGTCCACCTGGTAAAAGCGGTCGAAGATATGCGGCAGATGCTCGGGGGCAATGCCGATGCCGTTATCGCGCACCTGTACCAGCAGCCGGTTTTCACCGCCTTTCGGCCTGCGCAGGTCGAGGTACACGTCGCCGCCGGCCGGGGTGAACTTAATGGCGTTGGAGATCAGGTTGGACGCGACACTTTGTAATTTTTCCGGGTCGTAGTCCATCTCCATTTGCTTGAAATCACTGGCGAAATGAAGGCGGATATCCTTGCTGTCGGCGTAGGAGTGGAAGGACTGGGAAAGGTATTCGAGAAATCCCACGATATCCCCGTTGATGGGATTCAGAGGCATGCGTCCCGATTCCAGTTTCGACAGGTCAAGCAGTTGGTTGACCAATCCAAGCAGCTGCTGTCCGTTGCGGCGGATGAGCTTCAGGCCCTCGTTGAACCAGTTGCGGGGGTCGCTCTTCACCTGCTCCGCCATGCCGAGGATGATGGCCAGCGGGGTGCGGAATTCGTGGGTGATGTTGGTGTACAATAGCGACTTGGCGTGGTCGAGTTCCCTGAGGCGCACAGCTTCGGCCTCGGCCAGGCGGCGGTTGAGCTGGAAACGGTAGAACCAGAAAATACTCCCGAAAAAGATAGCCGCCCAAAGCAGCCAGGCCCACCAGGTGGCGTACCAGGGCGGCAGGATGGTAAGCCTGACCTGCAAGGCCTCGCCTTCCTGCCCGCCTTCATTGGCGGCCACGGCTTTGAATACATAACTGCCGGGGGGGAGGCTGGTATAGTTGGCCCGCCGCTCGCCGCTGCCCGTTTCCACCCAGTCGTTTTCAAAACCTTCCAAAATGCGGCGGTAGCGGAGGCGGTTCGGATGGGAAAAGTGCAGCCCGGCAAATTCGAAGGAAAAAACATTGTCGCCGTGCGGCAGGGTGATTTCCCGCACCAGTTCGTAAGCCGGGCCGAGGCCTCTTTTTTTGTTAAAAACACGAAAGCCGGTCAGGTACACCCGGGGGCGCAGGGTGTCCTTCTCCATTTTTTCGGGGTCGAAAACGTACAGGCCGTTGACGCCGCCGAAGGCCACCAGCCCCTCCCTCGTCAGCGCCGCACTCGTGTTGTCGAAGCGCTCGATGGCCTCGTCGGCCTCGAAGGTTTCGAAACCCAGCCCGTCGTATCTGTAAATCTTCCGTCCGCTGGTGAACCAGACGTTGCCCTGGCGGTCGGGCGTGAGGGCCAGCGGGTCGTTGGTGGGGAAGCCGTCGGCCTTCGTCCAGAAGCGCTGGGTTTTCTGCCGGGTGTCCACGACGATAACGCCCCGGTTGGTGGCCACCCACATCTCGCCAGGCTTCACTTGCTGGAACTGGTAAATCCTCGACGTTTCGGGGCGGCCGTGAGGGCGCTGTTCCGCTGTGAATTGTTCTTTTTCCGGGTCGAAATAGCCGATGATTTGGCTGTTCCCTGCCTGCAGGTTGCACCAGATGTCGCCTTCGTCCGATTGGCCCATCATGCTGATGGCGCCCGTGTCCAGCCAGGGCAGGCCGTTTTTGGGATAAAACCACTTTCGTTTCAGGCTGAACCGGTCCAGCCTCAACAGCCCTGCCCGGGTGGAAATCCAGAGCAGGCGGCCGTCCCTCTTGTCGGGAAAAATGGCCTGGGGGATGGCAATGCGCCGCAGGGAATCGCCTGTTTCGACGGGGCGGTATTCCCTTTTTCCTTTTTCAAAAAAGAAAAGCCCGTTGGTGTAGGTGATGGCCCAGACGTTGCCGTCGGCATCGGT
>CAZAXA010000886.1:0-1787 GCA_964488965.1 uncultured Phaeodactylibacter sp.
GGGGCGCCCGGGCAAACCCAGGTGGGACTCCAGGAAATGCAACATGCCCTGGGGGCCCAGGTGGTGAATGCCACCGGCGCTGCCTTCCGGAAAGGGGAAAGCAGTATCATCCAGCGCCATTCCGAAATAAACTTTCATTTTACCCCGTTATTTGCGAAGTTTGTGAAGCACAAGCCATTTGTTGAGCGCTTGTCACCAATTTGTGAAATAAAAGTAATTATTCTGGTGCTGTGCTGGAATAAAATTCCTAAAAAAAACCGACGCTTATGAAGATAATGTACAAGTATGGCATGGCCATAGGCCTTCTTTTCCTGCTGGCCGGCGCCGGCCAGGCAGCAGCCGTCAGGGTATCGCCCTCCACTGTGGAAGCCGAAACGCTTTCTGAACAAAACCAACGCCTGGAAAAGGCCGCCGCCGCATGGGAGCGCAACAGTGAGAAATATCAAAAGCGCCTGAACAGGCTGGAAAAGAAACTGAAAAAGCGCGGGCTGCTTCAGGAAGAGCAGTCACAGGATGTATGGAGCGACAGTAAATTCCGCCTCGGAGCACTGCTTTTGCTGGTGGCCGTCGGGCTGGCCGTCGTCTCGATCATCATCTCGCTGGGAGGGCTGTTCAGCTTTATTGCCAGCCTGTTTGCTCTGGCCGGCGTGGTGCTCATCATCTGGAGCCTGGTGGAAAACTACGGGTAGGATAGAGGCTGTCAGCTGCCGGTTTCTTTTTTGAGTTCCTGAACCTGGCTGTCCCAAAGCTGTTGCTGGTCTTCAAGTTCGTTTTCGTCACAAAAGTCGGTGATGACCAGGATGGTTTCTCCTGTGACGGGAGATTTGGAGATGCTGAACTCCAGGTACTCCGCATCATTGCCGGTTTCCAGCCAGCGGAAGCGGAGGCGTTCATCTTCAATATCTTCAATGACTTCCGCCGCCTCCTCAGAACCACTCCAGAAGAACGTGTAAATGGGCCCCTGTATATCCACCTCATCACAGAACCAACGGACAAGGCAGGCCGGAGTCGTTAAAAACTTATATAAAATTGTCGGCGAAGCCCGGAAAATATATTCTCTTGAAAACTGTACGCGTTCCATACCATTGTGTATTGGTTAAGGCGCCCTGAGCGTTTCTGGACAGCCTCAAAGGACGACAGCGAAGTAAATGCCCTTCCCAGGCCGCCCCACAATAAAAAATAAAAAAATGATTTTTCCAAAAAAATGAACGGCAGGAAAAACCGGGCGGCGCCCCTGCTCCGGAAAAAGGCCATTCCTTATCGTTCCCTGGCTTCCTAACAATTGACCGAACAGCTTACCGGCAGCATTTCTGCGCGCCAAATTTTTCACTTCCAATGGCCGGATATGCCGACAGGCGCGAAAATTCCGTACCTGAGAAACTATAACCCGGTTCCAATTGTTAGGACGACAGATATTGGCTAAAAATCGTACGGCCCTTGACTTGAATGGGTGAAAACCCTATTTTTGTAGGCTGTAATTCGTAACCTAAAGGGCATAAAGACAAGAGTGGGTGGCTATACTTCAAAACACATTTCCCAATTCTTTTAGTAAACAAAAACAACTGGCTATTGTCCCACAGTCAGAAGTCCCGGTCATATCCTCTCTATTAACCCGCTTTCATTTCACTGTTATTCACCATTGTAAACTTTAAAACAATTTGCGTACATGAGACAGCTTAAGATCACTAAGTCTATTACGAATCGGGAAAGTCAATCGCTGGAAAAGTATCTGCAGGAAATAGGAAAAGTTGACCTCCTCACCCCGGAAGAAGAAGTGGAGCTGGCCA
>CAZAXA010000887.1:0-1787 GCA_964488965.1 uncultured Phaeodactylibacter sp.
CCAGCCTGTTTAATGAAGCGGAAGACGCCAAATCCGCCTCCACCGTCTTCGATCTCTTTTTCGGGTACAAAACCCTGCACCGGGCCATGTCCGTGGAAGAGATCGGGATCGCCGTTGAAAAATTTGGCGAGGCGGCCCGCCGGGTGCGAGAGGCCGGCGCCGACGGCCTGGAAGTGACCGCCTCGAAAGGGTACCTGATCCACCAGTTCCTCAACCCGGCAGTGAACCGGCGTACCGACCAGTATGGCGGCTCGGTGGAAAAGCGCTTCCGCTTTCTGGAAGAGGTGGTTCGGGCCGTGCGCAAAAAGGTGGGTGAAGATTTCCTCTTCGGCATCCGCCTGTCGGCGGCCGATTACAATTACCTGCCGCTCAATATCCGCCTGCCCATACGCTTCCCGTTGCGGCAGTGGTACTTCGGCAACACTATGACAGAAAACCTGTACTATGCCCGGAAGCTTAAAGCCCTGGGTGTGGATTACCTGCATATCGACAAGGGCTTCGGCTTCATCAACCCCAAGGGCAACCCCGGCGCCTTCCCCTTGCGCGAGATCAAGCTGTACTACAACGGCAACCGGCACCTCTCGTTCAAGGCGTGGATGCGTTCGGTGCTCGCCAATACTATTCCGGAATTTATCCTTTCGCCCCTGGCCAATATCGGCTGGAAAGACATTCCCGCTATCTCGGCGGATGAGGCCGGGCGTTTCCGCGACGAAACCGGCCTGCCCGTCATTGCCAACGGCGGTTTTCAGGACAGGCGGCTGATCGAGGAGACGCTGCAGGCCGGAAAGGCCGACCTGGTGGCCATGGCGCGCCCCCTGCTGGCCAATGTAAACCTGGTACGGCTGTTTAAACAGGGGATAGACATGCCTCCCAACCCCTGCACCCGCTGCAACCGCTGCCCGGTGCGCACCGCCAATTTCCCCCTGGGTTGCTACGACCCCTCGCGTTTTGCCTCCCAGGAAGAGATGGAAGCCCAAATCCTCGAATGGAGCGCTTCGAGCGACGAACGGCTGGCCTATGAGGGAGCTTCTTATAAACCCCACGTTAAACTATGAAAAAAATCCTCCTCCTTCTCCTTCTCGCCCTGGCCGGCTGGATAGCCTCCGACTTGCTCATTCCCCGCAAAAAGGATTTGCGCGATTTTGACGCCCTGGAAGTTGGCCGCCTCGACGCCGATATGTGGCGCAGCTACTACGAGCGCAGGCGCCTTAAGCTCTTCGGCCAGCTCAGCCGCCTGATGCGCAGCCAGTTCGGCGCTCCTTTCTGGCGCAGCTTTCCGATGGCCTACCAGGCCGCCAGGGCCGCGGCCGTATTCCAGGACGGGCGCAGGCGGGAAGATTATGCCAAAGCCCTGCCTTTGCTGGAAGCCTACTTCCGGCAGGCCAACGCCCTGAGCAGCCGGCCCTTTGACGTAAAAACCGTGGCCAAAAACGAGCTGGAATGGTGGATCATCCGCCGTGAACCGGAACACCCCACTGCCGACTGGGAGCGCATCCTGGCCGAGGTTGCCGGAGAGATGTACCATATTCCTGCCGAAAAATGCGCCGGCTATGCCCGCCTCCGGGTAGAGGCCATGGTGCTCCGCGACGGGAAAGGCGGGCAGATCGGAGAAGAAGACTGGGAAAAGGTCACCGCTTTGCTGGTGGAAAGCTGGCGGGCTTTGTACCGGGCCGTAAATGAAACAGAGCGGCTGTAAGCAGGGAAGCCGGCTATTTTGAGGCAGCCTTCGGATCGGCTATCCATCTAAGGTTGGACAGAGAAGCAGGAATATAGATTCCTGCGCTTTT
>CAZAXA010000888.1:0-1784 GCA_964488965.1 uncultured Phaeodactylibacter sp.
GGTTCTAAAATGCCTGGCAAGCCAGGGCACGGTGGTAAACCGCACCCTGGCAGCCGCCCCATGGGTTCTAAAATATGTCCACAGTCCAGGAATAATTACGAACAAACCCTCATTGCTCCACCCCCTGCGCCGCCAGCCATTCTACCACTGCCAGGGCTGGCTCTCCGCCCTTCTTAGCGTGATGCATGAGGGACAGGCCGTGGGGCCCTTTGGTGTACAGCTGCTGTGGATACTCCCGGATGATAAACTGCACCAGGGCCAGGTTGCCCAGCATCGCGGCGGTGAAGAGGTTCATGCGGGCGCCCTGGCCGAGCAGGTATCCGGCCAGTTCCCTGTGGCCGACGTGGCTGGCGGCGCCGAGGGCTGTTTCGAAATCGCCGCCGCCCCAGTCGTAGGTAGCATGCAGCAGGGCGGGCGTTTCTTCCAGCAAGGCCTTCACCTTGTCCAGGTCGCGGTGGGAAGCGCCGACGAACTCCCTGACCAGATCGCGGTTCAGAGGCTCCTTGTCCTGCCTCATCTCCAGGTTTGGCAATAATAACAGGGCCGGCGCGCCGGCGCAGAACTGGCGCAGGAAGCGCTTTCGGCTGATGGTTGGGTGATCCATGGTCATGGTATTTTATTTCCTTCCAAGGTAGGGGTAAGCGGCGGCTTTCACAGGGCTAATGTTGCCAACTTTATGCGGACAGGAAGTAGCGAGTTGTCAATTTCGGCAACAACGAGGCCGTGGTAATCCCCACAATTTTCCCGATATTGACACCAGCTAAATGAGGTTATGGGGGTTCTTGTCTCCCAGGGAATAATTCACCGGGCAAACCCATGGCTTCGAACTTCCAGGCGCCACTTGCCTTCGTTGTGAGCGGCGCTTTTCTTTTTTCCGGTTAGATGTTTCTGGGATTTCTGAGGCTGGCCCCCGACGAAGCTGAAGCTTGTCGGGGCAAGCTCTGTGAAATAATACGGCTTCATATAAGGCCATTCCACAGAGCGGATATTCCCGACAGTATTTTCCCCCGAGAACTTCGAAAACCCAAACTACGTTTGTATATTACCAGTTGATGTTGGGAAACATAAAACTAAAGAAATGGAAACCTGGATCATTCAGTTGAAAGACCCCAAAGCATTGAAACTGCTTCTCGACCTTGAAGAGCTGCAACTCATCACAATGGTGAAGAAAGCAACTCCTTCGGAGCAAAAGCTTTCTGATAAATACAGAGGCAAGCTTTCAGTAAAAGAGGGAGAACAGTTGCAACAGGACATTCAGCAAAGCCGGGAGGAATGGGGAAGCCGTATCCAATCGACAGTAATGCCATCATAGATTATCTGATGGGCAAGCTTCCCGGCTCTGGGATGGCATTCATGGATGCAGTGATCAATGACATACCAAATGTATCTGTGATAACCCAAATTGAAGTTTTGGGCTTCAATAGTTCTGATAATGCTGAAAAATTACTATCTGATTTTTTTGATGATGCGATAATACTGGGATTATCAGAAATGGTTGTAGAGAAAACGATCGAACTGCGAAAATCCCATAAGATAAAACTCCCCGATGCCATCATTGCCGCTACAGCTTTAGTTCATAGTATGGAGTTAGTCACTCGAAATATTGCCGATTTTGATAAGCTTCCAGGGCTTGAGTGTATCAATCCTCATTCCAGATAATATTTTGTGGCACATACCCCGACTATTGTAAAGCTTTGTAGGGTCATGTTATGTGTAATAACCAATGCTCCTTTGATTTCAGCGGTTTTTCCTGAGAGGACACTGGAAGATTTTTAATATTCGCA
>CAZAXA010000889.1:0-1784 GCA_964488965.1 uncultured Phaeodactylibacter sp.
GGCGGCGATAGACATGGGGGCGTGCCAGTGGTCGGGCGTGGCGATGACCACCGCGTCGATATCCGGGCTGTTGATCATCTCTTCGTAGTTGCGGTAGCGTTTGCAACCGGGGAAAGCGGCAACGGCCTCTTCGGCGTACACATCGAAAACGTCACAGACGCCCGTGAGCTTCACGTTCAGGTTCTCCTGTTCCCGGAAGGCCTCGATGGCCCCTTCGTTCTCTTCCTCCTTCATGAGCTGAAGCCAGGAAGGAAGGGCAAAGCCCAGCAGGCGCACCAGGTGCTGCCCTCTGCCACCGAAGCCGATGATGCCTACCCGGATGGGGTCTCCTGCCATATCTGCCGAGGATTCCGGGCGCGCGGCCTCGATCTTGAGTTCTTCAAGGATATCGCGTTTTGCCAATTTTCTTTTGCGGCTCTCGGCATAGGCCCCGATCAGCACGCCTCCCACGAAGGGAAGGCCGATCAGTCCTTTCAGGGCTTTTCTTCTGCCGTTATCCGGCGATTGTTTTTCGTTACTCATGTTTCTGATCTTTTTTTGTTTAACCGGCAACGTGTTGCCCTTTCGGTTCTGCTTCCTGTTTTTTGAAATAGTTCGCCAGCCCCGCCAGATGCCCGGTGGGGAAGAAGGCCAGCACGCCCAGGGCGGCCATCTCGATGAGGTTCTTATTGACGATGAAATAGTTGCCCTCCGAAGGGCCGGCGTTTTCCAGGCCCGGCAGAGGCGGATGGGACAGGTAGAACAGCGCCAGCAGGGCCATGCCGGCGTAGGCGGCCGCCTTCTCAAAGGCCCCCAGTATCAGGGCCAGCCCGGCGCCGATGAGCAGGGCGATGGTGACGATATCTGCGGCCGAAGCCAGCGCGCTGCCTCCCAGCCACTTGAAGAAGGAGGATAAAGGGCCCTCCGCGCTCAGCAGGTAAGCTTTGGAGGTCCAGCCCGGGTTGAACACCTTGATCAACCCCTCGTACAGGAAGTGCCAGCCGATGAGTATCCTGAGCGATGCCAGGAAGAAAAGCTGGTTTTTTGAATATTGCATAGGTATGTAGTTGGTTAAAAATAATTGTGCCATGGAGTATTGCCGGGCCTGCCTGCATTAAAGATAACCATATATAGCTGATAAACAAACAGCAAACCGCGGTACAGTATCCGAATTTTTTTGTTAAGCGGAGTTGCCATTTGTCAGCGATCATGGCAGAATAAGCGGCCAGGGCGCTGATTTTTATCATTTGCCAGGCCGTAGCCAGGCGTCATCTTTGCCCTTATGATCATTTTTAAAGAATTCACCTTCGACGCCGCCCACCGGCTGCCCGCCGTACCGGAAGGCCACAAATGCCGCCGCCTGCACGGCCACACCTACCGCGTCCGCATATATGTCAGGGGAGAGCCGGACCCACAACTGGGCTGGGTCATGGACTTTGGCGACATCAAGGCCGCCTGGAAACCCATCGAGGCCCAGCTCGACCATCACTACCTGAACGAGCTTGAAGGCCTGGCCAACCCCACCGCTGAGCACATCGCCGCCTGGATCTGGCAGCGGCTGAAGCCCCGGCTCCCTCTGCTTCACAAGATCGTGCTGTGGGAGACGCCCTCGGCCGGGGTGGTTTTTGAAATGCCCTGATATGGCCAGGGCCGCCATTTAAGGATTTTTTTCATCTGGCAAGGGTATGATGCTCTCTGGGTTTTGCGGCCTTGCGGCGGATAGTACAAATCATAAATTAGCGGGCAGTGGGTTAAATCCGTTGATCTATCCGGCGGGCCTGGAGGCCCGCTCTCCATTTGCGGCT
>CAZAXA010000890.1:0-1783 GCA_964488965.1 uncultured Phaeodactylibacter sp.
CCCTCCCCGGAATCCTCTCCTTCGAAATTGCGGGGTTCTTCGAGCAGGAAGGGCGGCACAATGGTAAACAACAACACCAGGCCTGCCCCGAAATAGATCAGAAACAGCTTGCCCGTTATCGCGCCGATGACGTAGGCCAGCATGCCGAAAGTGCCCGAGATGGTCTGCATCCAGGTGTAGCCTTTGGTGCGTTTGCCTCCTTCCGGCGTCACGTCGGCAATGATGGAGCGGGTGGGGTTGAAGCCTACATTAATCGAAATATCCAGCGCCAGGGCCACGGCAATGGCCACTCCGAGTATCCCCTCTATACCCAGGGCGGCGGAGACGATCTCCAGGTTGGGCAGGGCCAGTAAGCTCAGGGCGGCCAGTATGCCGCCCACGATGATGAACGGCCGCCGCCGCCCGCCGCCGAACCAGACGTTGTCGCTCCAAACGCCAAAGAATACCTGGCCGAAGATGCCGGCAATGGGCCCGGCGGCCCACACCAGGCCGATGTCTTCGATTTCCAGCCCGTACTTTGTACCCAGGATCCAGCTCAGCGCCGAAATCTGTATCGACAGCGCAAAGCCCATGGCCGTAGCCGGCAGGCTGAGGATGATATAAAAAAAGTTGGTCAGTCGTTTTTGTATGTCCAGCATCTTATTCCTGATTGATGGTTAGTTGGATAGTACACTGATCTGTTATGATTTTTTAGGATGCCTTAAGATTTTGCACGGCATGCACTGAAATCTTAATTCATCCTGACAAATCCTGAAGAATCAGTGTGCTATCGCCGGAACCAAATAATTTATTGATTTTTAAACAAAACCATGGCCGTAATGCCCGGCACTGCCAGTTCGTCGGCGTTCACTGCCCCCAGCCCCTCTTCGGCGACGCGGCTGCCGTCGGCGGCGATGGCCCAGTTGCCGGGGGGGATGGCGATGTTTTTGTATTCCGGGTTGGCGTTATAGATCACCAGGATGTCTTTCCATCGATCGCCATTGGCGTTGCCGGCAAGGGTGAAGGCCACCACATTCGGTTCGGAGGGCTCCAGGAACTTCAGGTGCTGCCGTAACATTTCCGCAGTGGGCATCCGGAAGGCGGGATGCGCCTTGCGCAGGGCGATCAGCCCCTTGTAATAGTCGAACACCTCTTTGTATTTCATCTTGCGCTCCCAGTTGATCTGATTGATGCTGTCGGGCGATTCGAAGGAGTTTTCCACGCCCTGCTTGGTGCGCGCCATTTCCACGCCGGCATGCAGGAAGGAAACGCCCTGCGAGGTCAGCACAATGGCGCCCGCCAGCTTTTGCATGCGCACCTTATCCGCTTCTGAGGCATCAGGACGGGATAGCGTGAGGCGGTCCCAGAGGGTATGGTTGTCGTGGCAGGAAAAGTAGGTGATCGTCTGTGCCGGGCCGGGCGACCAGGGGCCGTCCGCGTCGTAAATCTGTATGGAATCGTAGTTGAGCTGCGGGTGTTGGGTGGCGGCTGCCACTCCAAACTGAATGCGGCCTTCCTGGCCCTGCTTGCCACTGACGAAACCCGGATCGTTATGGGTAAAAACATGCCCCTTAATGGCGTCGCGGATATCGTCGCTGAAGGCGGCGACGCCTTTGAGCTGTGAGGTATGCCGCTTGAGGGCCCTTTTTTCGAAAGGCAGGGGGCTGTCGCCGGCCGTCCAGCCTTCGCCGTAGATGAAGATCGTGGGGTCGATCTCACGCAGGGCTTCGCTGACAAGGTTCATCGTCTCGATATCGTGAATGCCCATCAGGTCGAAGCGGAAGCCGTCGACCTGGTATTCGGT
>CAZAXA010000891.1:0-1780 GCA_964488965.1 uncultured Phaeodactylibacter sp.
GCATTGCACCCGGCCAGTTCGTTCGATTTGGATAACTTATTCATACTGTATATGGTTCTATTTAGAAATAGTTGTAAATTGGAATTATGACAACATCAGTTACAGTTCAGGCCCCTAAGCGCCTTTTTTCCGTTGAAGAATACCACCGCCTGGCGGAGGCCGGCATACTCCGGGAAGACGACCGGGTCGAATTGATTCATGGAGAAATTATTCAAATGAGCCCAATCGGCCCCAAACATGCCGGCAACCTCGACCGGTTTGTCAGGATTTTCACTTTCCTTTTTGGAGAATCGGCTATCGTCAGATCCCAGAATCCGGTACAACTGAATGATTTTTCAGAACCCGAACCTGATATTTCCATTCTGAAACCACGAGATGATTTTTATACAAATGCCCACCCGACAAAAGATGATGTAACTCTGATAATTGAACTCTCCGAAAGCTCTCTCAACTATGACCGCGAAGTGAAATTGCCCGAATACGCCTCCAATGGCATTCCGGAATACTGGATCATAGACCTGAAGGCCGGCCGGGTGATCGTCCACACCGAGCCTTCCGGGGAAGAGTATCTGAATATAAAGACTTTTCGAATTAATGAGCAGGTGGAAAGCCCGGTTTTACCTAAGGCTATTTCCGTAAGGGAATTGCTGGGCTAAAATCCCCGCCATGAATATTGGCCGGGGCCGTCGCGGGTTCCTTCCGAACTGCCCGGCTGCTTAGAGTATGTTTGGAGGTGGTGCTTTTGCAGCCAAAATGACCACCTCCAAACATACTCTTAAACTCATCTTGCCAGCGCCATCTTTCCGGCCTCTGCATGCTCTCCTGCCTGCAGGCGATAGTAGTAAATGCCCGGAAGCAAGCCGCTGCCGTCGAAG
The DNA here is from genome assembly GCA_964488965.1 of uncultured Phaeodactylibacter sp. Lineage (GTDB taxonomy): Bacteria > Bacteroidota > Bacteroidia > Chitinophagales > Saprospiraceae > JACJXW01. The sequence continues at coordinate 876 of CAZAXA010000891.1, forward strand.
GCCATCCCGTGTTCTCCCGCTAAGCAATTACCTTACGACAATAAAAAAAGCCCTATCGCAGATAGGGCCCGAAATATAAAGCTATGAAAACTAAAACTATTGCTTACTTTAAGCTTATTCTGTTTCCTTACCGCCCTTGAGGCTGTCCTGCAGCGTTTCCAGTTCTTCCCATTTGGCTTCGGCGGCCAGTTTGGCCTGCCTGGCCCAGGTGGCCGGGTCGTGCATGCGGTAACGCGGGCCGGCGTCGTCGAGGATGGCCTGGATTTTATCGGCCGGCGCGTCGGCCAGTTCCTGCCAGGTATGGATGCCGGCATCGTTCAGCAGGCCTTCGATCTTCGGGCCGATGCCTTCCACGAGCTTGAGGTCATCCTGGTTGACTTTCTTACCGGAAGGTAAGGTGATTTTTTCAGATTTGGAAGTTTTTGCCTTTTCTTCTGCTTTGGGGGCTTCTTCCTTTACCGGAGCAGCTTTCATTTTCGGCGCCGGCTCTTCTGCGGGCGTTTCCATTACCGGGGCGGCTTTGGCTTTGGGCGTTTCCGCCTTCGGCTCGTCCACTACCGGGATCGGGGCAACCTTCCCGGCTACAGTCCCCGGTTTCACTTCTACAGGCGCCTTTTCCTTTTCATGCCTGGGCGGAGTTGCCGTAGAGCCGTTGCCGTTGGCGGGCAGGATGCTCACGAAAGTACGGTCGTAGCGGCCCCTGTGGAAGGAAACCACGCCGTCGATGGCGGCATGCAGGGTAAAATCTTTGCCTTTATAGACATTCTCGCCGGGATGGAACTTGGTGCCGCGCTGGCGGACGAGGATGTTGCCGGCTTTGGCCACCTGGCCGCCGAACATCTTAACGCCCAGCCGTTTCGATTTACTGTCCCGGCCGTTGTCAGTACTACCTACACCTTTCTTAT
>CAZAXA010000892.1:0-1529 GCA_964488965.1 uncultured Phaeodactylibacter sp.
TATCCTTTGCACTCATAGAAAGCCGGCTAACGATCTTTGAAAATACATTTTTTTTATTGGGAGCGCAAATAACATCATGACATTTAATACCTCAATGAAAAGATTACCCCCTCAGCTCCGTCATAATATTGAAACAATGAATTTTCTCACCCAATAACGCCACAGTTATGGACAAGAAGACGCGCCAACGCCACCAGCACAACAAGGCCCTTTTTTGCAGCATCCGCAGCATCCGTTCCTTGTGCAGCCTGCTGAAGACAGACCAGCGGCGGCTGATGCTGCTGGCCCGGCAGCCCCCCTACAAAGTATTCACCGTGCCGAAAAAAGACGGCGGCGAACGGCAGATCGAAGCCCCCGGCGCCGAGCTCAAGAAGGCGCTGGGCCGCCTCAACCACTACATGCAGAGCGTGTACTACTTTGAGAAACCCAGCGCCGCCTACGGCTTCATCGTAGGCGTGCTGAACGACGACGACCGCCGCAACGTCCTCACCAACGCCCGCAGGCACGCCGGGCGGCCCTACCTGCTGAACATCGACCTGATCGACTTCTTCCACGCCATCACCCGCGAGCAGGTAGTGGCGATCTTCCAGGGGCAGCCCTTCCAGTTCGGCAAAGACCTGCCCGACCTGCTGGCGGACCTCGTGACCTACCAGGGGCGCCTGCCCATGGGCACGCCCACCTCCCCCGTGTTGTCCAACTTCGCCTGCCGGGAGCTGGACGAACAGTTGTCCGCCTTCGCCGACGACATGCTCTGGGTGTACACCCGCTATGCCGACGACATGAGCTTTTCCTCCCGCAAGCCGATCGACGCCGACAAGGTAGACAGCGTACGGGCCATCATCGAAAAGGCCGGCTTTGAAGTCAACCAGCGCAAATTAAAAACCTACGGCCCCGAAGACGACAAGGTCGTCACCGGTCTGCTGGTCACCGACAAAGTCACCCTCGCGCCCGGCTACCTGTCCCAACTCGACGAAGACATCCGCCAGCTGCACAGCGTCATGCTGATCCAGAACGAGCAGGGGCAGCTTTCCACGCGCTGGGTAGAGCAGTTCAAGAGGAACATCATGGGCCGGCTCAACTTCGCCGGCTTCGTCCTCAAGCGGCACGATGAGCGGTATATTGACCTGAAGGACGCGTATTATACGGCGATCAACCCGCCGCAGGAGGAGTTTGGGGCGGTGAGCTGGCGGGGCTTCCCTTACAACCTGTGAGCGCCTGGGCGGAGCCACGGCCTTTGTGTATTCGTGTATTCGTGCATTGGTGCATTCGTAGTGGGGCATGGTGGAGGGCTACAGGGCAGCCAGCCCCAATGCGCCCTCGGGTTTCCCGGCTTCCGCATCCAACAGGCCATCCGTTATAGCTTCCATCCGGCGGAGGCAGAATGCCCTCACATATACACCAATGCACCAATGCACCAATGCACCAATGCACCAATACACCAATACACCAATGCACCAATGCACCAATACACCAATACACCAATGCACCAATACACCAATGCACCAATGCACCAATGCACCAATGCACCA
>CAZAXA010000892.1:1539-1773 GCA_964488965.1 uncultured Phaeodactylibacter sp.
CGTCTTCCACATCATCGGCGAAAAAGGCGCCAAGGCCATCAGCCCTGCCAAACTCGAAAGCATTGCCGTTACGGCCAATGTCATGATCAGCTCCCTGGCCATCGCCCTGGCCATCGAACACAAAATCCCTATCCTGTTCTTCGACCGCATCGGCAAGGCCAAGGCGCGGCTGTGGAGCCCCTATTTTGAGTCGATCGCCACCCTGCGCCGCAACCAGGTGCGCTTCGCCGATAC
>CAZAXA010000893.1:0-1764 GCA_964488965.1 uncultured Phaeodactylibacter sp.
GGGGCGAGGAAGCGGTCAAAATGGTGCCCAAGCCGGAGAACATCTTCATCGACGTCGGCGCCAAAGACAAGGAAGAAGTCCTGAAAATGGGCATCCACGTGGGTTGTGTCATCACCTATGAGGATGAGATGAGCGTGCTCAACGACAGGTACTATGTAGGGAGGGCGCTGGACAACCGCCTGGGGGGCTTCTGCATTGCCGAAGTGGCGCGCCTGATCCGCGAAAACAGGATAGAATTACCCTATACCCTTTACCTGGTCAATTCCGTGCAGGAGGAGATCGGCCTGCGGGGCGCCGAGATGGTCGCTCAGGCCATCAGGCCCCATGTCGCTATCGTCACCGATGTGACCCACGATACGCATACGCCCCTGGTCAGCAGCAAGAAGAACGGCGACGTCAAAAGCGGCGCCGGCCCTTCGGTGACCTACGCCCCCGCCGTGCACAACAAGCTGCTCAGCCTGATCATCGAAACGGCCGAAGAGAAAAATATCCCCATTCAGCGGGAAGCGGCCTCCCGCCGCACCGGCACCGATACGGACGCCTTTGCCTATTCCAACGGCGGCGTGCCCTCGGCCCTGATCTCGCTACCCCTGCGTTATATGCACACCACCGTCGAAATGGCTCATAAAGATGATGTGAACAATGTGATCCGCCTGATCTACGAAGTGCTGCAAAAAATTGAAAACGGCCACAATTTCAAGTACTTTTAGGGAAAAAGCCTTCGGCTTTTCCTGCGTATGCGGTTGAACCGGGCCTTTATCGATTTCCTTCTCTACAGCAACCTCTGGATTGCCTTTGCCTCCGTGGCCATGGCGGCGCAAACGCAACTGCTGCTCAGCGGCAGGCCCTACCCTACTCCACTGCTGGGTTTCATCTTTTTCGCCACACTGCTGTTGTACGCTGTGCACCGGATCGTCGGGCTGGAAAAAGCGCGGCCCTTTGTGAAAGAAGGGCGCTTTTTTGTCATCTCCCGCTTTCGGAGCCACATCATAGCCTATGCCGCCGGCGCCGCCATCGGGGCAGCCGTTTTTTTCTTTCAGTTGCCGTTCCGGCTGCAGCTGGCGGCCGTGGCGCCCAGCCTGATCTCCCTGGGCTATGTGGCGCCCCTGCCCGGCGGACGGCGGCGCCTGCGCGACCTCGGCTATATCAAGATTTTCCTCATCGCCATCGCCTGGAGTTGGATCACCGTGCTGCTGCCCGCCCTGGAACTGGGCATGGGCTGGAGCCTCCCCATGGTGGTTATGCTCCTGGAACGCGCCTGCTTCATCTTCGCCATCACCCTGCCCTTCGATATCCGCGACCTGGAGGTAGACGCCTTCAACCGGGTGAGGACCCTGCCCGCCCTGCTGGGCTGCCGGCGCACCAAAGCCCTTGCCCTGGCCTGCCTGCTGGCCATGGCCGCCCTGGCCGGGCTTAACCATCACACTGATGCGTACAGCGCCGGCGCCTATACGGGCATCCTGTTTTCCGGAATGATCGCCTTTGTCCTGATCTGGTTTTCAGACAAAGTATAACACGATTATTACTTCAGCGGGCTGATCGACGGGCTGATGATTCTGCAGTTTGTGCTGGTGTGGGGGTTGGGGTAGGCAGGAATGGAATTCAGGTTCAATCTTCATATTCCTCCAATGCCAGCTGCGCTTCCTCCCATTCGTTCATGGCCGTTTCCAGTTCCTTTTGCTTTTGCTGGTAGGCCTGGGTAGTTTTGACGGCATCCCCGCTTTCGTAGAAATCGGGCCCGGCCATTTTCTTTTCCAGGGTTTC
>CAZAXA010000894.1:0-1763 GCA_964488965.1 uncultured Phaeodactylibacter sp.
GTGGGAGGCCGACAGGTCGAGCCGGTGATAGGGGTTCATGCGCACATTATTGCGCTCCTCATAGACAAAATAGTTGCCCTCAAAGAGGGAGCCGCCGTGGAATACCCCGATCCGGCCCACCGGCACCGTATATACATTGCCGGAAGAAAAGACAAAAGTACCCGAAACCGACCACTTCTTACTGAGCTGATAAGTACCCACCACAGCCAGGTTGTGGCGGCGGTCATACCGGAAGGGAAAGCTTTTGCCGAAATTCAGTTCTTCGAACTTCTGGTTCGTCCATGAAATCGTATAGGACAGCCAGCCGGTAAACCTCCCCCGGTTCTTGCGCAGGAAGAGCTCGGCCCCGTAACTCCAGCCTTTGCCGTAAGTGAGCAGCGAGTCGACATCCAGACTCTCTATCAGTTGGTTGCCCTCTTCGAACAACACCTGGTTTTTCATGTCTTTGTAGTATGCTTCGAGGCTGAATTCCAGCTCGTTGTTCAGGAAGTTCCTGAAGTATCCCACGGAGTACTGGGTGGAGAGCTGGGGTTTGGTCAGTTTGGTGGAAGGAATCCAGATCTCGGTGGGTACGGAAGCGGTAGAGCTGGGTACCAGGTGCAGGAACTGGTTCATTACCGTGTAGGCGGCCTTGACCGAAGAGGTGGGGTTCAGCGCCGCTTTCACCGATGCGCGGGGTTCCAGCCGGTAATAACTGGCCTCGCCGGAAAAAAAGCCCGGAGCGCGCAGGCCCAGGTTGGCCGAAAAGCGCTCGTTCAGCCGGATTTCGTCATTAATATATATGGCGAATTCGTCGAAATACTTGACGGGGATGGCGTCCTTGTCGATGCCGGGCGAGGGGTCGGAACCCGACTGGGCCTCCGTCCTGCCGCTGGAGCGGAAGGTGTGGTTCAGGTAATGGGCCCCGAACAGGATGACGTGATCGGGATTGGGAAAATATTGAAATTCCAGCTTTCCGTTAACGTCTTTGATCCCGGAGACGACCTCTGAGAAGGCATTGTCCTGCAGGGCGGCGATATTCTGGTCGTACTCATTGACGATGAAGGAGGTGTTCAGGAAAAGCTTCTGCCCGAAGATGTGGTTCCAGCGCAGGGTGGCGGTGGAGTTGCCGAAGAGCACGTTGTACTCGATGCCGTCCTCGATATAGGTAGCGTCGTCTTTGCCTTTGAATCCGCTGAGGAAGAGGCGGTCTTTGGGGCCCGGTTGCCAGTTCAGCTTGGCGTTCAGGTCGTAGAAGGAATAACTGGTGCGGATGCGGCTGGACAGGAAGGGCTTGATCATCCAGTCGAAATAGGTCCGCCGGCCGGAGAGGATGAAAGAGGCCTTTTCCTTCTTCAGCGGCCCCTCCAGGGTAAGCTGGGAAGTGACCAGGCCGATCCCCCCTTCGGCGCCGAAGCGTGTGTTGTTGCCTTCCTTCATGCTGATATCCAGGATGGAGGACAAGCGCCCGCCGTACTGGGCCGGAAAGCCTCCTTTGATTAGGGTGACGTTGTTGATCGCCCGGGTATTGAAGGTGCTGAACAGGCCGAAGAGGTGGTTGGGGTTGTACACGATGGCCTCGTCGAGCTGCACCAGGTTCTGGTCGGCATTGCCGCCGCGGACGAAGAAGCCGGTAGTGCCTTCGTTGCCCGACTGTACGCCCGGCAGCAACTGCACGACCTTCAGCACATCTACCTCTCCCAGTATGGCCGGCAATTCTTTGATCTTCTCCGTAGGAATGTCCACCACGCCCATCTGAGGCCGCGCCACGTTCTCATCCCGGC
>CAZAXA010000895.1:0-1763 GCA_964488965.1 uncultured Phaeodactylibacter sp.
CCATGAAATAGTGCTCCACGGCATTGCCCTGGGCATCAAAAGAAATATCATTGTACCTGGCATAGAGCCTGCCATTGATGGTAGTATCGCCACAGAGCGCCTGCCGGAATGGCAGAGGCCCGGCAATAGTGCCGGCCGTACCCTGCCAGCTGGCGTTGCCGGAGGGGAAAGACTGGCCCAAAAGCAAGAAGGACGGCCCCCAAAGGGCGAAGAAAACGATGAGTATCTTTTTCATAACAGCCGGTTTTGAGTTATAATAGCCTATTTGTTTTTACCAAACTTCAACGCCAGCATCTCCCTGTCCCCATTCTCACTGACCGCAACGAGGTAAATATTGTCGTAATCCCTTTCATCTATAGGTTCCAGCATCCCTTTGTTCATGATCCGGTTGGCCAGGATAGGCGTCGTATTGGAATGGCCTACCACCAGCACGGCTTCTCCCCTGTGTTTGCGTTTCAGGCGGTAGGAAAAGGTAGTCAGCCGGTTCGGCTCGTACTGTTGTATTTCCAGGCCTTTCTTCCGGGCGGCCGGTTCGGCGGTCTGCAGGGTGCGGATGAAGTTGGTGGAATAAACCGCGCTCAGCGGCGCCTCGCGGAAGATTTGCGACAGCAGGGCGGCGCGGGCCACCCCCTCCGGGTTGAGCGGCGGGTCTGAGCCATAGGCCTTCTCCGCATGGCGCACCAGGAATATCCACTGGGCATTTTCCTGGCCGGCAAAAGGCAGGGGCAGCTTCCTGCCGTCTTCCAGTTCGATGAAACCTGCAGTAACGGCGCGGACCCCGGCGTCATCAATGTGCTGGAGCTTCCGGGTATGGCAGCTCGCCAGGGCCAGGAGGGCAATGAACAGGCATAACCTGACAAGGTGGAACATAACAGTCGGTTTTAAAGCTTTGAGAACCTTTCCCGCCGGAGCGAAAAAAGGTTCTCAAACCTGGTGGACTTTCTCAAAGATCGGCGCCTCCACCTGGTTGCGCAGCAGGTCTTCCATCGTTTCCCGCCTGCGGATGAGGTAGGGTTTGCCTTTGTAGATGAGCACCTCTGCCGGCCGGAAACGCGAATTGTAGTTGGAAGACATCGAGAAGCAGTAGGCCCCGGCATTGTGGATGCACAGGATGTCTCCCTCGTGGATTTCCGCGATGCGGCGGTTGATGCCGAAGGTATCCGTCTCGCAGATGTAGCCCACCACCGTATAAAAGCGAGCTTTGCCCTCCGGCCTGGAAACATTGGTGATCCGGTGGTAAGCGTTGTAAAACATGGGGCGTATGAGGTGGTTCAGGCCCGAGTCGATACCGGCAAAGACAGTGGAAGTGGTCTGCTTGACGACATTGACCCGCACCAGGAAAGAGCCGGCCTCGCTGACCAGGAACTTACCCGGTTCGAAAATCAGTGTCAGGCCGCGCCCGTACTCCCGGCAGAAATCGTTAAAGCGCTCGGAGATTTTCTCCCCGAGTTCCTCGATGTTCGTTTCGATATCTCCTTCCTTGTAGGGCACCTTAAAGCCGCTGCCGAAATCTATGTACTCCAGGTTCCGGAACTCCCTGGCGACCTTCAGCAGGATTTCCGCCCCGAAGAGGAACACATCCGGGTCGAGGATATCCGAGCCCGTGTGCATGTGTATCCCTTCCACCCTGATGCCGGCAGCTTCGATAATGCGGTGTACCAGCGGCATCTGATGGATGGAAATGCCGAATTTGGAGTCTATATGCCCCACGGAGGTCTTGTGGTTGCCCCCCGCCATGATGTGGGGGTTAATGCGGATGCAGA
>CAZAXA010000896.1:0-1762 GCA_964488965.1 uncultured Phaeodactylibacter sp.
TCCGTTCTCTATGTCTGCGACAAGCGTAAACTGTCCTGGAATTTCAAATTTTATTGTAACTATTTAGCTTCCTACGGAAGCGAATGAATAAGGCTGGCCGTCGAAGGCAGCCAGGAGTTCTTTGAAAACGTTGAGCCCATGTTTGTGCACGGTCGATATGAAGCCTTGGATACGGGCATATATGCGTGCGCCGTGGAGTGTGCGAAAGCACCCTGCCATTTTCTGTTTGGCCTTAGCTGGGCGCAGTTCCCGTTCAGCGCGGTTGTTGGTGAATGGCACCTCAGGGTGGTAAGCAAAGGCCAATACAGCAGCCCTATACTTTTCAAGGCGTTTGAAAAGGTTGTATCCTTTGGTACCCTTTGGCCTTCCGCGTTGGCCGGGAGTTTTTTCGGGCGGAGGCTCTTCGGCTTGAGCCATGGCAAGCAACTCATCATAACGCCGTTCAGCCCAGGGCCGCAGGCCAGCCGGCAAGGCTCCCCGCCCTTGGCCTGTAAAATCATAAAGCAGCCAGAGGTAGTGGGCAAATGCCTTAGCCCACTTACTGCCCTGGCTTTCCAGGGCGGCTAACTCCCGCACGATGTGTGCACCACAAGTGCCATGCCGGCATTGGCCGAAGGTGAAGTAGGCGCCAAGGCAATCATGGATGGCCCAGCCCGAAAAATGAGGCAGGATAGAGTAGGCGCTGCGCAGGGCTTTTTGGCCGCGCCCTTTATGAATGAACAGGTAAGTATACAACTCGGAGGTAGCAGTATGCTCCCAGTGCAGCGAGCCTTCCGCCCGAATGCCGGTTTCATCAAAATGAACCACGGCCTGTTGGGCAAGCTGTTGGCGGATCTCCGCCTCAGGCTGCTCCAAAACAGTGTAGGCTTTTTGGTTGGCTGAGTAAACCGTCGACTCGTTAATCGCCTGGCCGAATAAATCCCGGAAGAGGCACTGTATTTTTTGATAAGACAAGCAGCAACGCACGCTAAGCAAGGTGGTGAAGGCTTTAACACCGCTGCCGTATTGCACGGGCGCATTTACGCCCTGTGGGAAGGCGCCGCTGGATTCCGCCTTACAGCAGGGGCATTTACAAACCCAGCGCTGATACTCGGCTACTTCCAACTTCGGTTCAGGAAGGTTGAAAACCTGCCGGCGTTCCACTATCTGGCCTTCGGCTCCTTCCAGGAGGCGCCCACAGGAGCAGGCCGTTGGGCGGCAGGGGATAGTTTTATCCGGTTTGTCAACCATTTTCAGGGTATCTCCTTTATGCCCCTTCTTGCCTCCTTTGGCGCCGCCCTTCTTGCGGGGGATGGCCGGCTGTTTCCTGGGCCCATCCGACGAAGGAGGCTTATGGCTATTGTGGCTGTTGGCATTCAGCCTGGCGCGCAGCTCCTTATTCTCCGCTTCCAGGCTCTGTATCCTGGCTGCCAGCTGGCGGTTTTCCGCTTCCAGCGCCTCAATGCGGGCGATTAGCCTGGCGGCTAACTCTTGCAGGGGCCTTATGTCGGACGGTATGCTCAGGCTCAAACGGTTTTATGAGTGAAATATACGAGGTTTTCAGGTTATTTCTGTGGGCCATACATATTATTGCTGCAAAGCCACAGTAATGCCTATGGCAGAAACCACTGTCCCTGTGATGGCTGCTGCTCTGCTGAGCAGCAGGCTGGCTGGTAATTGGGCGGCTCAACGCGGCACGGAGCCAAAAAACTGTGGCTTGCGCCACAGCCTGTTATATTGCGCCTCGGCGATGAAATCGCCGACGGCAACCTAAATAGTTACC
>CAZAXA010000897.1:0-1759 GCA_964488965.1 uncultured Phaeodactylibacter sp.
CGCGGGAATCTATATTCCCGCTTCTCTTGGCCGGGCAGGGGCGGCAGGCCTCAGGCGGGCAGCCCTGAATCGGGCTGCCCATGGCATAACTTTATGAAAAACATTAAATTAGCAATAAAAACGAGGGCACAATTTAGCATCGCGCCCTTGTGGCCAGACAAGATTTACAAGATGTAGCGGCTTGCGCCACAACGGCGTATGTATCCTGAAAATCCTGTTCACCCTGTGAAGTATAGCAAGCTACTTCACAAGGTAAATCCTGTCTGCATATACTTCTTGCATACAACCCTTCCCCTTCCATACCCCTCTTTCCAAAGCAAAGCTGCCCCTGCGCAGGCGGCCCCTGATTCTCAGTTTTTTAACAAAATGTCATGCGAATATCGGCCTTTGGCAATTTTTTTGATAATCAGGCTGCCGAATATGCGGTTATCCTGGCGGCAAGCGTTATTTTTGCGCATCCAAAAACAAATTACGGCAATCTGCTGCCCTGAGATAAACCCGATGATTGGAATGAGAATAATTGCCTTGATCACCCTCTGCTGTTTGTCGACGCCTTTTTTTACGTCTGCGCAGTCCGCCGCCGACACGCTGCCCGTAATACAGTACAATGAACCTCGCGATTACGAGATCGGCGGCATCAAGGTGACAGGAGCGGATTACAGCGATGACAACGCCATCATCAGCATTGCCGGCATGAGGGTGGGCGACAGGATACGCATTCCCGGCCCGGAGGTACAGAAGGCGATCAAGGCCTTGTGGAAACTGCGCCTGTTCACCGATGTTCAGATCGTCAAGGAAAAGACGATCGGCGATGTGATCTTTCTGGAGATCAGGCTGCAGGAGCGCCCGCGCCTGTCGCTCCATACCTTCCGGGGCGTAAAAAAATCCTATCACGACGACCTCAACAAGGAAGTCGACAAACACCTGCTCAAGGGGGGCATCGTTACGGAGAATGTGAAGGTCAACGCCTGTAAGGCCATCGAGCAGTTCTTCATCGGCAAGGGCTTTCTCGACGCCCGCTGCCGGGTGATAGAAGTGCCGGACTCCAGCCGCGTCAATGCCGTGCTCCTGACCTTCGATGTCGGCCGGGGCTCACGGGTCAAAATACAGGAGATCGCCTTTGCCGGCAATGAGAGCTTCAAGGGCCGCAGGCTGGCCAGAAAGATGAAGGGCACCAAACCCAAGACCCGCCTTTTTGCCTCTTCCAAGTTCATCAAGAAAGATTACGAGGAGGATAAGGAAAAGGTGATCGCCTACTACAATACGCAGGGTTATCGTGATGCCCGCATCATCAGCGACAGCCTGTGGCGGGAAAAAGACGGCGACCTGATGGTGCAGATCAGGGTCGATGAAGGGCAACAGTACTACTTCCGCGATATCAGCTGGAAGGGCAATTCCGTTTACGATACCGAGACCCTGGCCGGCGTGCTGGGCATCGAGCGCGGGGAAGTCTACAACAAGGAACTGCTGGAAACCCGCCTTCGTTTCAGCCAGGATGGGCGGGACGTCAGTACGCTCTATATGGACAACGGCTACCTCTTCTTCCAGGTCGACCCCATCGAGGTGGCCGTCGAGGAAGATTCCATTGACCTGGAAATCCGCATCTTCGAAGGGCCGCAGGCCACCATCGACAAGGTGGTGATTAAGGGCAACGACCGCACCCATGAGCACGTCATCCGCCGGGAATTGCGCACCCGCCCGGGCCAGAAGTTCAGCCGCTCCGATATCATCCGTTCCCAGCGGGAGATCATCAACCTGG
>CAZAXA010000898.1:0-1755 GCA_964488965.1 uncultured Phaeodactylibacter sp.
CCCGTTTGCAAACACGTCGTAGCCGTGCTGTACGCCCTGCGCGAAGCGGCGCCGGCAAAAGGCAGAAAAGGTGAAACCACCGCCGCTAAGATGAGTTTCGAAGACATCCTGCTCCAGCTCGACATCGAAGAGCTGCGCGAATTTGTCCGGCGCCAGAAAGCGCAGGACCGGGAGTTCGGCGAGCAGTTTATGCTGTTCTTTTCGGACAAAGACCCGGGGATGGACGTGGAGAAAAAGTACCGGGGGTTCAGATTGGCCGCCAGAATATTTCTGATGCCGTTGTCAAAAAAATACCATTTGCTGCTTTTGGAGATTTCTTTTCGGAGGTTCCTGCTGAAACCGCCCACCCGGTGTATGATGAATACCTTTGATAACAAATCCAGATACCGGCTTATGGTATCTTTTCATGTAAGAATAAAGAAAAATCCACCCAATTTCTGCGCTAATTAACGTTAAATAGCGCAATTAAAAAATCTAATTAATAATAATTAGCTCAGCATAAAGATTCTAACCCGTAAGGCATTCATTCCCGCCCCATTTCAAAAACCAACTCCGGCAACACCACCCTGAACTCCTGCCCTTGTTCCTGGCCCGTCCAATACACGATGAAATTGACCCGCGCTTCGGCCAGCACGTATCCTGCAACGCGGTGGGCAAGGAGTTGCTCGTGAAATTTTTTCGAAAATTTCAAAACCAGGTTCCCGCTTTGGTCCGCCAGGCCTTCGGCCTGAATTTGCAGATTCTGGCCGCTTACCAGAGCTTCTACCCGACGTTGAACGAAGGCAAAATAGCCGAGATAAACGTCTTTGTGCGTGAGTTGGACGGCAATTTTAGACGGCGGTAGCCAGGCCTCCGTATTTTCCACGCGCTGTAGGCCCGGTAAATGGATGTGGTGGAAAAAGCGCCCGTTGGTATGTATGGCCAAACGGCTTTTGGCGCGGGTGAGGGCGACGTATATCTGGCGCCTGGCCTCGTCGGAGTCCCCGCTGAAGCCGTCGAGCATCAGGAAAACGTGGTCAAACTCACGGCCTTTGGCCTTGTGTATCGTCGAAACAAATATCGTATCGCTCTCTTGCCGATAGAAGTCCTCGATCTTTGATTCTCTTACAAACGATTGGAAATCAGAAATGTATTTGGTTTTTGGGTTGATTTCCTGAAAATCCCGGACTAAATTCAACACGATTTCGAATTTCGGGCTGGACCTGAATTTATCATACACCGCACGTTTGGCATTTTCCCAGTCTTCCGGTGCAATGCTGGCCGAGTGGGGCGCCAGTGCATCCATGAAGTACCGCACTTCCAACAGGTTTTGAAGCTGGAAGCCGTCGTTGCTTTGGATAAGCTTGGCGGGCCTCCCGTGCTGCAGCAGCAGGCCGGCGATTTGGGCGGCCTCTTCGTTGGTTTTTGTCAGCACACAGGCCGTGCCGCTCAAATCGGTGGCGAGCAAGTCGCGTACCAGGGGTTCTTCGAGATACCTGCTTTGGTAGGATACCAATTTCAAATGGCCGGCCGTCGTATGATGCGGAATGATGTCATCGGTTTTCAGCCGTTTGGAAATGGTTTTGGCAAAGGCATTGGCAAAGGCGACGATTTGGGGGCAGCTTCGGAAATTGGCTAATAGTTCGTGTTTCGTGGCCTGCCGCCGTTCGATGAGTTCAGTCAGATAGCGGGAATCGGCGCCTCGAAACTCAAAAATATTCTGGTCATCGTCGCCCACGGCAATCACGCGCAAGCCCTCATTTTTTTCTATTAAAA
>CAZAXA010000899.1:0-1754 GCA_964488965.1 uncultured Phaeodactylibacter sp.
CCAGGCGGTGATGCTCGACGCCGCCAACCCGCAGGCCACCTACCTCTGGCAGGACGGCGCGACGACGCCTACCTACACGGCCACGGGTTCGGGTACTTATTCGGTGACCGTCACCAACGCCTGCGGGCAGGCCTCCGACGCCGTGGCCATCAGCCTGCTCAGCGGAGCGCCGGCCATAGAACTGGGAGCCGATACCACGCTCTGCATCGGCGAGCAGCTCGTGCTGGACGCTACGGCCGAAGAGGCCGCTTACCTCTGGCAGGACGGCAGCACCAGCCCTGTTTTTACGGTAAGCTCGGAAGGCAGCTATGCCGTGACCGTCACCAATGCCTGCGGCGAAGATACGGATGAACTGGCGGTGGCCTACAGCCCCGCCCTGGCCGTCAGCCTGGACCCGGAATACGATGCCTGCGAGGGGGATATCGTCGAACTGAACGTCTTCAACCCCGGGGCTACCTACCTCTGGCAGGACGGCTCTGCGGAGCCGAACTTCCTGGTGAAGGAAGGAGGCGCCTATTCGGTGACGGTCAGTAATGACTGCCAGACGGTGACGGCCAGCACCGAGGTGAACTTCCTCGCCCTGCCCTTTGCCGAGCTGGGCAATGACACGGCCCTCTGCGAAGGGGAGAAACTGCAGCTGGACGTGAGCCAGGCCGGCGCCGAATACCTGTGGCAGGATGGCAGCTCCTCTCCTGCCCTGACGGTGGCGTCCGGCGGCGCCTATGCCGTAACGGTAACCAACGCCTGCGGCGAAGCGGAAGACGCCATTCAGGCCAGCTATATTCCCCGCATTGAAGCCATAGAGCTGGGCGAGCCGCGCTACCTCTGCAAGGCCCGGGTGCTTTTCGATGTACAATCCCACGAATTTGCTTCCTATCAGTGGCAGGATGGCAGCAACCAGCCGCAGTACGAGGCCACCCGCCCCGGCCTGTACATCGTCGAGGTGTACAGCGATTGCGAAACGGTGGTGGATTCCGTTCTGCTGTTCGAGTGTGAATACTGCAATGTATATATTCCCAATGCTTTTTCCCCCAACGACGACGGCCGCAACGACACCTTCGTCCCCCAGTCCGCCTGTGAACTGATAGACTACGAGCTGATGATCTTCGACCGCTGGGGCAACCAGATTTTCGCCGCAACCGATCCCAAAGCAGGCTGGGACGGCCACTACAAGGGCAAAACCATGCCGCCGGGGGTGTATGCCTGGGCCCTGTCGTATTCGGTGGAGGCCAACGGGCAGGTGGAACAGCGTAGTACGACTGGAGATATTATGCTGGTGCGGTAGGTTATTCTCCTCTCCTGCACCGGTGGCTTCGGCGGATAAATAGGCGTGTTAAAAACCCGGTAAGGAACCTGCCGGGCAGTTGGGTAGACAGCAGGCCATATTATCCGGCTTTGATCTATGAGCGCCTCGGGTTAGCGCTGTGGGCAGTTGCTTGTTGCCGCCTAAAAAAACACCTCCCACTCCCCGTCCGTCAGGCAGGGGATTTGCCGGGGGTTGACGCCCAGGTGCAGGATGCGGCTGCCGGTCTGGTTGATGGGGTTGATGCTCTTGCCGATGACGATGCCGCTGTCCGGAGCGAAATATTCCCGGCGGATTTCTCCGAAGATATTCCGGACCACTGCGATGCGGCTGCCCCGGGGGATCATATCGCGCACTTTGGGCAGCACTTCAAGTATGCCCCCTTCGTCGGTGTAGGCCCAGTAAGAGCGTTCGCAGAGGGTAGTGTGGCCGGCGGGGCAAACGATCTGCC
>CAZAXA010000900.1:0-1750 GCA_964488965.1 uncultured Phaeodactylibacter sp.
ACGGTCCTTTCGCGTAAAGCGAAAACAAGTTCATTGACATAGCGGATGCAGATAAACGTCAGCCGGCAGCCTGAGCAGGCGAAGTAAACGCTGGTGGTGTGGCTCCAGGCCTTGGATTTTGACGAACCGTTGGCCATCTGGCAGAGCCACGTAAATGGCTTGTACCCCTTTGAAGGCAGCCAAGGCTAAGCGGGTAGTCGGCAGGTGCACTTTCATGCCTGGGTTTCCAGGAACTACCTGTGTCAGATACGGCTGCTCCTGCTGTTTTAACTCAAGGCGTAGAGCATACTGCCATAAGTTGGTGTACTGTAAGGCGAGCATGAGGATTCTGAGCAATGCCCGGATCCGGTTTTCCTTTTTCAGGTAAATAGGCCGCAAGGCCGTACACTTATTGAGCAATAGGTGGAACTGCTGCTCAATGCGGTATTCCTCCCAGTAACATAGGACGGCCTCCTGTGCGGAGAGCTTTTCGGGAGGAGCATTAGTAGCCATCACCCGCCAGCCGGCAAGGAGTTGTTCATTTTCATGAAGCACAGGGTCCAGAGCCAGCTCTACCCGGCAAGAGGCTTTGTTGTCTGTTGGCGGCTCAATGTGCAGGGAAAAAAGATGGCTCACTTTATATTTGTCTAGGATCTTTTCGGCAGCTTGCCGGGCATCACTCAGTTGGCTGAGGGTTTTACGCCCCCGGCTTCTGGTGAAACGGCTCTGGATATCCTGCCGGGCTTTGTCCAGGCGCTGCTGCAAGAGTTCCAACTGGCGTTTGCGCAGGCTCAAACTACATACGGCAATGAGGCGCTGCCAATGTTGCTGGCCTTGGTTATCCACGATTAGGCGGCCAGGAAGCTCCTTGGCTGTGGCAACAACTTGAGCTTCTTTTGCGCCGGCAGCCCAGCGCAAAACCTCTTCTGGCTGCTCCGGCTGCTGCTCAACCCACTGCCGGGCCTGGCTCAACTCCTCCAGGGAAAACTGCCGCTGAGCCAGAGGCCCAAGGTAGTAATTGCCACTGTTGGCAATAAAGCACATGTTTTCCTGGTTGCATAGCTTTCGGTCGCCTACAACAAGTATGCCCTGGCGAGGGAGGCCCTGGCGCCAGGCAAGTTCCAGTACCGGGATATAGAGCCGGTCGTCGACTTGTTCCCCTGTCACGGTGTTCATCGCCAAGGGCAGGTTTGCCTGGTCCATAGCCAACAGCATCATCTTTACCTGAGGTAGGGCCAGCCCCTGGGCATTATGCCCCATTTGGAATATACCTTCCTCTGGCCGGTAGCTCTGGGCGGTAGTACTATCAATACGTACAGTGATAGGGCTGTTGCCCTCACTACTCCCCTCCAGGTTGTAAAAGCGTAAGAGCGCCATGTTGTGGCAACGCTGGAATTGCTCCCAGCGCTCTTCACTTTTAGACAGGTAATCCAGCACATTACCCAGGCGGTCATCGCTGAGGTGTTGGGCAGTAAAACCTGGCTCTTCCAACAGCCAAGCCAGGCTCTGCTCAATAGCAGATGCCCAGCCTTCCACGTTGTAGAGCCGGTGGTCATTTTCGCTGAGAATGTACATCAGCAAGGCTTGGATTGTCTTGCCTACTCCCGGCCCTCGCCATAAATGGTGCCTGGGAAAGTGTTCGTCGATCCGAGATGCCAGGTTCGTATCCTGGATCAGGCGGCTGATCACCGCCAAGTCGCCAATAGGTTCGGCTTTTATCTGCATCCGTTTATGTCAAAGAACGTTTTCAAACTCACTTTCGCTTTACGCG
>CAZAXA010000901.1:0-1747 GCA_964488965.1 uncultured Phaeodactylibacter sp.
TGAGGACCAAACTGTCACAATTTGACTTCGAACTACCCAAGAAATTGATCGCGCAATACCCCGCAGAAAACCGCCACGAATCCCGGCTCATGGTCGTTCACCGGGAAAGTGGAAAGATCGAGCACCGCATTTTCAAAGATATCCTGGAGTACTTCGATGAAGGCGACGTTATGATCTTCAACAATACCAAGGTTTTCCCCGCCCGCCTGTACGGCAGGAAGGAGAAAACCGGCGCCAAGATCGAGGTGTTCCTGCTCAGAGAGCTGAACAATGAATCCCGCCTTTGGGACGTCCTGGTCGACCCGGCCCGCAAAATCCGCGTCGGCAATAAATTGTATTTCAGCGACGACAACAACAATGAAATCCTCGTCGCCGAAGTAGTCGATAATACCACCTCCCGCGGGCGTACCATCCGCTTTCTTTACGACGGCAGCGACGAGGAGTTCCAGAAGGAACTCAACTACCTGGGCAATTCCCCGCTGCCCAAGTACATCACCCGGCCTACCGAAGAGCTCGACCGCGAACGGTACCAGACCGTATTTGCCAAAGAGGTCGGCGCCGTAGCTGCTCCTACCGCCGGACTGCACTTCAGCCGGGAGCTGCTCAAACGCCTGGAGATCAAGGGCATCGAATTTGCCGAGCTCACCCTGCACGTGGGGCTGGGCACTTTTCGCAGCATCGATGTGGAAGACCTGTCCAAACACAAAATGGATGCGGAGTACTTTCAGATCACCCAGCAGGCCGTCGATGTCGTCAATAAGGCCAAGGAGGAAAAACACCGCATCTGCGCCATCGGCACAACGGCCATGCGCTCGATAGAATCTGCCGTTTCGGCCGAAGGCATGCTGAAGCCGGCCCGGGGCTGGACCAACCTGTTCATCTATCCGCCTTATGAATTCAGCATTGCCGACGCCATGGTCACCAATTTCCACCTTCCCAAATCCAGCCTGTTGATCATGATATGTGCTTTCGGCGGTTACGACCTGGTTATGGAAGCCTATAACCAGGCGATCAAGGAAGGATACCGCTTCTTTAGTTACGGCGACGCCATGCTGATCCTCTGATATTATGCCCTGCCGCATCCTGCTCTTAACGATGGCCTGCCTTTCCGTATGGCTCACGGCACATACTCAGGATGAAAGGGAAATGATCGTCCCTTTCTACTCTGAATCTCTGAGGATCACCTACAGCCCCAGCCTCTTGTCTGTGGAAAGGCCTTCCATTAATGACCGGGCGCTGGCGCGGCATTTCCATTCCCTTTCCCAGTCCAGTTATACGCCCCTGCTGCGCAGCCTAAGCCAGGCTAAAAAGATGTTTCAGCTCAACGACTGGCTGTACTACCAGCTCATGCGCCGGGTGCTGGACAGGCTGTACGATGGGCGCAGCCCGGTGGAGAAAGAACTGGCCTGCTGGTTCCTGCTCTCCCAGGCCGGATACGATACCCGCCTGGCCTACCTTGAAGACAAGGCCTTTGTGTACGCTTATACCCGGGATGCCGTATTCGAGGCCCCGGTTATTGAAGACAATGGCCGGCAATTCGTCAACCTGTCCAATGCGCGCAATGGCAAGGCCAGGCAGCAGGCCCTGTACCTGCTCAATTTCCAGCCCAACCCTCAGGGGCATGCCTTTTCCTTTAAGCTCAGCAAACTGCCCCTGCTGCGGCCGCGGGAAAAGGAAGCCCGGGTGCGCTTTTCCTTTCAGGGCCAGTGGCATGAGATGAACGTCAAAACGGATGAAACCATCCGGG
>CAZAXA010000902.1:0-1745 GCA_964488965.1 uncultured Phaeodactylibacter sp.
CCGAGGTAGAACACGGCCACGTCCATGGGCCGGGTGGGCATCATCACTGAGGTTAAGGTTAAGGTTAAGGTTGAGGTTGAGGTTGAGGTTGAGGTTGAGGTTGAGAATTTGAATTAAAGGAAAAGGGCCGCCCCGAAAATACGGGAGGGCCCCTTTTCTTTTTGGAGTTTCTGCCAGAAGGCCGCCTATACCTCGCCAAAGGCCTGCCGGACGATCCTCTCCTGCTGTTCGTCATGGACCTTTTTGAAGCCGGTGGCCGGCGAGGCGCTCGACTTGCGGGCCACGAAGTCCAGGTTGACGTCCAGCCCCAGTTCTTTATTGACGAAGATGGCGTGCATGTACTGCCAGGCGCCCATATTGGAAGGTTCTTCCTGCACCCAGATCGCCCGGGCACTGGAATAGCGCTCGAAGATGGCCCTCAGTTGCCGGGCTGGGAGCGGATAGAGCTGCTCTACCCGTACGATGGCCACGTCGTCGCGTTTGTCCTGCCGCTTTTTCTCGAGCAGGTCGTAATACACCTTGCCCGTACAGAGCAGCAGGCGTTCCACCTTTTTGCTGCTGCGGGGCCCTACGCCTGGGTCATCGTACACTTCCTGGAAGCGGGCGCCGGGGCCGAACTCGGAGATATCGGAGATGCATTCCGGATGCCTCAGCAACGATTTTGGCGACATCACCACCAGCGGCTTGCGGAAGGGCCGTGCCAGTTGCCGCCGCATCAGGTGGAAGAAGTTGGCCGGAGTGGTGACGTTGGCAACCGTCATATTGAACTCGGCGCAGGCGTGCAGGAAGCGTTCCAGGCGGGCGCTGGAGTGTTCCGGCCCCTGCCCTTCATAGCCGTGGGGCAGCAACATCACCAGCCCGCTCATACGCCGCCACTTGGATTCGCCGGCGGAAATGAACTGGTCCACTATGGTCTGAGCGCCATTATAAAAATCGCCGAACTGGGCTTCCCAGATGACCAGAGTATCGGGAGAGGCCAGTGAGTAACCGTATTCGAAACCCAGGACGCCAAACTCCGAGAGCAGCGAGTTGTAGATGATGAATTCTCCCTGCTCCTTCTGGATGTGGTTGAGCCGGTTGTAAGGTTCATAGGTTTTGGCGTCTCTGAGCACGGCATGGCGGTGCGAGAAGGTGCCTCGCCGCACATCCTGGCCGCTCATACGGACATTCCTTCCTTCCAGCAGTATGCTGCCATAGGCTATGAGTTCGCCCATGGCCCAGTCCAGCTTATTGTCCTCCAGCAGTTTTTCCTTACTCTTCAGCAGGCGGTTGATCTTGCTAAGGGGCTGGAAGCCCTCCGGTATGGCCATCAGGTGTTTGATAAGCTTGTCGACGCGCTCCACTTCGATGCCCGTCTCGGGCGACTCGTCGAAGTCTTCCGCAGTAGTCGTTTTATTGAGCGCCCGCCAGGCCTGTTCCGGTTCCTGGTATTCGTAAGGAAGCGGGTGTTCGCGTACCTCGTCGAGGCGTTGCTGGAGATCGTTCCAGAAGGCTTCCTCCATTTCTTCGGCCAGTTGCTTGTCCAACTCTCCTCTTTC
Source organism: uncultured Phaeodactylibacter sp. (assembly GCA_964488965.1). Classification (GTDB taxonomy): domain Bacteria; phylum Bacteroidota; class Bacteroidia; order Chitinophagales; family Saprospiraceae; genus JACJXW01. Next base: position 1,539 of record CAZAXA010000902.1, read on the forward strand.
GATCAGCTTCTTGCTGTAGATCTCCCGCGGGTTGGGGTGGTTTTGGATGATCTTGTACATCTCCGGCTGGGTAAACTGCGGGTCGTCGCCCTCGTTGTGGCCATGCCGGCGGTAGCAGACCATATCTATGAATACGTCATTGTTGAATTTCTGGCGGTACTCGACGGCAAATTCCACGGCAAAGAGCACGGCTTCCGGATCATCGCC
>CAZAXA010000903.1:0-1739 GCA_964488965.1 uncultured Phaeodactylibacter sp.
TGGCAAGGTTGCGGAAGGAGCTTTGACCGCTTCTTGCTGGCCCTGCGATCAGGATGATCGCGGCACGAGCGCTTCCAGTATCACTCCACATGCCCACCGGATCTGTTCCTCCGTAATGATCAGCGGCGGGGCGATGCGCAGGGCACGATTGTTGAAGAGAAACCAGTCTGTGACCAGACCTTGCTGCAGGCAGTAGCGGATAACCGCCTGCACTGCTTCAAAGCTTTCCAGCTCGACCGCCATCCACAGGCCGGCGCTACGTACTTCTACTATGGCGGGGTGCCTCAGCAGTTCCAGAAATAGCTGTTCCTTGGCCTTCACCTGCTGAATGAGGCTGCTTGCCAGCAAGGTTTCCAGGGTAGCCAGAGCAGCGGCGCAGCTCACCGGGTGGCCGCCGAAGGTGGTGATGTGCCCCAGGATGGGGTTGTCGGACAGAGCGCTCATGATGGCGCGGGAGGCGATGAATGCGCCGATGGGCATACCGCCTCCCATGCCTTTGGCCAGCAGCAGTATATCAGGCGCTACGCCATACTGTTCGAATGCAAATAGGCTGCCGGTGCGGCCATATCCGGCCTGAATTTCGTCGAGTATAAGCAGGGCTCCTACCTCATCACAGCGTTCACGCACCTGCTGCAGGTAGCCGTCCCGGGGCGGGCGGATACCCCATTCTCCCTGAACAGTTTCCATAACCACAGCGGCGGTGCGCTCGGTAATTTGCTGCAGGCACCACTCGCAGTTGAATTCGATATGGCGGATGCCGGGCAGAAGGGGATGGTAGGCCTGAGTGAAATCGCTGGGCCACATCAGGCTGGCGGCGCCCTGAGTACTGCCGTGGTAGGCCTTTTTGCAGGCGATGATCTCATAACGGCCGGTGTAACGCTTTGCCAGCTTCATGGCGCCTTCGGTGGCCTCCGTTCCTGAGTTTACGAAGTAAACGCTGTCCAGTGGAGCGGGCAGCACCTGCGCCAGCCGCTCCGCCAGGCGTACCTGCGGCGCCAGGACGAACTCACCGTAGACGAGCGTGTGCAGGTATTTATCGAGTTGCGCCCTCACCGCTTCCACTACGGCAGGGTGCCGGTGCCCCAGGCAACTGACGCCGATGCCGGCAATGAGGTCGAGATAAGGCTTGCCTTCCGGGCCGTAAAGGTACATGCCTTCGGCGCTTTCGATCTCCAGCATAAGAGGGGATGGGCTGGTCTGGGCAAGATGCTGCAAAAATAATTGGCGTAAATTTGTCATTAATGATTAAATTGTCAAGCATACGGCTCCTCTCTTCCAGCATAAGATGACAAATGTTATTGAAAGCTTAAACAGAAAACAGTTATTTTAACTACCGGATTTTTTGCCGATCTTGTACAACTGACGAACACTATGCTTCAAGCATGCCGTGGGAGAGGGCAGGAGGGGCATTAATGAAATTTATGCGGTTTTTCCTGAGCATATCATTCCTGGCCATAACCTTAATGGCCTGTGAGCACCGAACCTCACGCCTGGAGCGGTTCGAAGTGCATGGCATCGATGTGTCTCATTACCAATCCAGGATCGACTGGGACTCGGTAGTGGGGGAGGAAGTGCATTTTGCTTTCGTGAAGGCCAGTGAGGGCATAAATATGGTCGACACCCTCTTCTGCCGGAACTGGGAAGAAATGAAGCGCGTCGGCCTGTATCGCGGCGCTTATCATTTCTTCCGGCCTGCCGTTCCCGCTGAATTGCAGGCCGACAACTTTCTGAATGCGGTA
>CAZAXA010000904.1:0-1738 GCA_964488965.1 uncultured Phaeodactylibacter sp.
TGGTCTCCGTAGAAGTGAAAGATATTGCCTATTTCTACAGCGACGACAAGATGAATTTTTTCAAAACCTTCGACAACCGCCGCTTCGTGGTGGATTACCTGATGGACGAGCTGGAGGAAATGCTGGATCCGAAGCGTTACTTCCGGATCAACCGCTCCCTGTTTGTCTCCGCCGGGAGCATCGTGAAAATCGAGGATTATTTCGGGGCGCGGCTGGTGTTGCAGCTGGCGCCGGCCCTGGAAAAGGAGGCGCTGGTGAGCCGGGAGAAGGTGAACGGGTTTAAGGTGTGGATGGGAAAGTGAGGAGAGGGAGCAGGGAAAATCCGGGCTTGCAAAAAAACCTTGAGGGCCGTCCATCGGGCATTATTTTTTCACGGCCGAAATCCGGATACGCCTTTGGTTCGTAAATGGGAAGAGCACCAAAAATGATCCATGGAAAAAAACGCACCTTCCCATCCCGCGGCCCTTCCTGTAGAGGGCGTAGAAGTCACCCACCGCTGGCTCGACATTGGCGGTTGCCGCATCCACCTTGCCGAGGCCGGCGCCGGAGAACCCCTGCTGATGTACCACGGCTGGCCTCAGCACTGGTGGATGTGGCGCCGGCAGATTCCCTTTTTTGCGCGCCACTTTCGGGTCATCGTGCCCGATATGCGGGGGTTCGGCTGGAGTGAAGCCACCGAAAAGGGTTATCTGAAAGATGAGCTGGCCGACGACCTCGCCAGGCTTGTCCGCGCCCTGGGCTACCAGCAGGTGCGGCTGCTCAGCCATGACTGGGGAGGCTGGGTCGGCTACATTGCCAGCGCCAGATACCCGGGGCTGATCAGCCAGCATTTCGCTACCAATATCCCGCCGATCTGGCCCAGGCTCAGCTGGAAGATGATACCGGCAACCCTGCGGTTCGGCTATATGGCGCGCATCTCCCTTCCCTTTTTCGGGCCCCGCATGCTGCAAAGGAGCGGGAGCTTTGTACACTACCTGTTCACCCGCGGAAATACCCATCCCACCGGCTGGAGCGAATTCGAAAAAAATGCCTTCAGCGAGCAGTTCCGGGACGAGAAGCGGGCCAGGGCCTCCGCCAAACTGTACGGCTGGTTCCTGCTCCGGGAATTCATCCCTCTGGGGCTGTTCGGCAAATACCGGAAATACCGCTGCGCCACGCCGACGCGCCTGCTGTTCGGGGAGAAGGACTTCGCCATTGCGCTGAGCTGGGTGCGGGGTTATGAGAAATATATGGACGATTTCCAGGTGGAGTTCGTGCCGGATGCCGGCCACTTTATCGTAGACGAACGGCCCGACCTGGTCAACGACAGAGCTTTCCGGTTTTTTACCGGCAAAATGGAGGAGGACATCAAAATCATTGAAAAAACCGAAGGTGTGGCCGATTGAGCCAAATCTGCCGGAAAACATTTCCAGCCATGATCTTCGAACCCTTTGCCATCAAAGGCCTGCATTTCAAGAACCGCATCATACGCTCTTCTATCGGCGGCAAAACCGCTCATTGGGACGGCACCGCCACTTCCGCATTTAAGAACTTTGAAAAGCGCTTTGCCGAGAACGAGGTGGCCGCCATCATTTCCGCCACCATAGCCGTGGATGAGAAGCGGGCCTCGCCGCTGCAGTACCCCGTCCTGTCGCACGACCGCTACATAAAGCCGCTGGCGGAAGCCGCTAAAGCCGTGCAGCAATACGACTGCCGCTATATCATACAGATCGGCGACGTGGGCGGCCATACCCAAACC
>CAZAXA010000905.1:0-1733 GCA_964488965.1 uncultured Phaeodactylibacter sp.
GGTGCGCTGAAGGAGCAGGGGCAGGCGCCCAGCTACCGGCTGCCCGCCGGCGGCCGGCCGGTAGATGTCGGTGGCCAGCAGCACGCTGTCGCGCGCCGGGATCATGACGTTGTGTTCGACGATTACCTTGCCGAGGGCTTCCTGTGCGGAGAGGGGGAGGAAGGAGGCGGCCAGGAGGGCCAGGGCGAGAGGGAGATGGAGAAGCCAACCGGAAGTGGGTTTTGGGTTGGCGTGGTAATGCGGTGCTTTTTTCATATCCTGATGTTGTAGTGTAAGCCGTTCTGCTTTTAGGTTACCGGTCTGACGTTGGACGATGAAACTGGCGATTTGGCTACTTCTTAAGCCAGGGCACGGTGGAAAACCGCACCCTGGCGCGTGGCGATCCAGGAGGCGCATTTCCTGCATCTCCCGGATTCTGCTCAGGCCTGTTATCCAACTTTAGGCTTGTGGCCTGCTTTTGTTTCTGCGAATGAAATTAGCATTCCTCGCTAAAATATCATTTCTCCTTTTCAAAAATGACTATTGGGCCATACCGGAAAGCAGTTTTATTCCATCAATTCAGCACGAAGGCAACGGCAATCATTCCGATGTTGTGCCAGCGCTGCCGGTTGCGGCCTTTCCGATGCTCGAAGTAGGGAAGGATTTTTTCCAAAGTCATAAAAATGGCGATGCCGCCGATGGCCAGCAGGGGCGTGATGTTGCCCAATGTTTAAATGATGTTTTGCATGGTCCGATTTTTGAAAAAAAATGAAAAAATTTTGTCCGTGGGACACCTGGTGCGGCGTGGAGCCGAGGCGCTCTGCCAGTTGGGGGAGCGTCAGTTCCGGGCCGAGGTAGATTTTACTGCCGGCCTGCGGCTCAGCAGGCGGGCAGGCGATCAGGCAGGGATAATGGACTGGCAATTCTGACAATTTTCGCAGATCTTTCGCAGGGAATTTGCGGAAACCCAGTATTAGATCACGGCAATAAGCGTCAAATCAACATGATGAAGAACAGTTACCAGCAATTTACCGATCAACAGCCCAGAATCCCTATGCCCACTTCCCTCACCTTCACCACCCTGGAATGGGCCGGCGGCCGGCAGCCCAAGTACCTCCAGATCTACGAGCACATTCGCCGGGCCATTCTCGACGGGCAGTTGAAGGCCGGCGAGCAGCTCCCGCCCAGCCGGACGCTGGCCCGGCAACTGGCAGTCTCGCGCACGACGGTCATGCAGGCCTATGAGCATCTCACGGCCGAGGGCTACCTCAGCGGCCATACCGGGGCCGGCACTTTCGTCAGCGAGCAGGCGCCCGGCCAGCTGAGCCGCCCCGGAGCGCCGGAGGAAAGGGCCCCGGCCATATCCACGCAGCTTTTGCTTTCGAAGCGGGGAGAAGCGGTTTTCCAGCTCCCCTCGGGCAGGCCGGCATCCGGGCAAAACCTGAGGCCCTTCCGCCCCGGCCTGCCCGCCCTCTGGGATTTCCCCTTCCAGCAGTGGTTCCGCCTGATGAGCCGGCAGAGCCGGTCGCTGGGCTTCGAGTCCTTCGGCTACGGCGACCCTGCCGGATACCTGCCCCTGCGGCGCGCTATTGCTCAGTATCTCCGGCAATCCCGGGGCGTGCGCTGCGAGCCGGAGCAGGTCGTCATCGTCAGCGGCATTCAGCAGGCGCTGGCGCTGGCCTGCCAACTGCTGCTCGACCCCGGCGACGGCGCCTGGATCGAAGACCCCGGCTACAACGGCGCCCGCGAGGCCA
>CAZAXA010000906.1:0-1713 GCA_964488965.1 uncultured Phaeodactylibacter sp.
CTGAGCCGCTACCTGATTAAGGCCGGCCAGGAGAAAAATGAAAAGGTATCGCATGGTTAGCGTGTTTTCAGAAAACTTAGCCCCCGAAACCTACCCTTTTGGCAGGCTGAAATCAATTTCGGTGTTATCCCCGATATTCAGGCTTTGCCGCAGGCCGGTGATGGCCGTATCGTTGCCCACTACCGAGCGCTGCAGGTTGATGTCCTTGATATGGGCGTAGTTGCCGATGATCGAATCCCGGATGATGGACCGTTTGATGCGGGCATTTTCTCCGATAGTGACATGAGGGCCGATGATGGAATCCTGGATGTTGCAGTTCCTGCCGATGCTCACCGGATGAATGATGATGGAGTTGTCGAAGGGCGGCAGGTCGGGGCTGGCGTAGCCGTCGCGGTCCAGGAAAATGGCATTGGTATCGAGGAGCACCTCTTTTTTGCCGCAGTTGAACCAGTTGTGGACGGTCACGGTGGTGAATTTGACGCCCTGTTCTATCATGCGCATGAGGGCGTCGGTGAGGGGGAACTCCCCATTGGAGCGGATGTTGTGGCTGATGTTGAAATCCAGGGCCTCGGCCAGTTGGGCCACGTCTTTGATCTTGTAGAAGCCCACCATGGCCAGGTCGGATTTGGGTATCCTGGGTTTTTCCACCACCCGTTTGACGAATTTGCCGCGGGGGCCGTATTCTACGACGCCGAATTCACGGGGGTCGCTCACCTTCTTGACGCAGAGGCAGGAATGCGGGCTTTCCAGCACTTTTTTAAAATCCGCGTCGATGATGACATCCCCGAAGAAGATGTACAGTTCATCCGTGCCTTTAAACTGTTCGCGGGCCGTCCAGATGGCATGGCCGGAACCCAGCCGCACGTCCTGGCTGACATACTCGCGGCTGATGTGAGGGTATTCCTTATCGACGTACTCTTTGATCTTTTCCCCGAGGTATCCGATGACGAAGATGAACTCGCGGACGCCCAGCTCGATGAGCTGGTCCAGGATGAAGGATATGATAGGCTTGCCGGCAACGGGAATGAGCGGCTTCGGTTGCGTATAGGTCAGCGGGCGAAGCCTGGTACCGGCGCCGGCAACAGGAATTATCGCTTTCATAATATTGTGGAATTAAAAGTTCAAGTTATGCCGTTTCCCGAAAAATACAATTTATTTCCAGGGATCATTTTGTACATCGCTTGTCTTTGTGATGGAGCGCGTGCTGAGAGCATGTTTGGAGGTGGCGCTTTAGCAGCGAAAAAGGCCAATTGTGGGTTCTCGCAAGGCTCATTTTTTGGCGCATAGCAGCGCTACGGGCCAAAAAATAGCCGCAGCGAGGTTCCATAAGTGGGCTTTTGCAGCCTAAATGGCCACCTCCAAACATGCTCTGAAACGGAATCTTTTTCCTCCGGGGCAGGGGGCTGTCCCGCCCGGCAAAAATTTACCAACAATTTGTGGAAAACTCAAAACATTTTTGTTTTATAAACTGCATCGAAAACCCTAACTTCGATGTTTAATAAAAAGCCCTTCTTGCAAAACGAGGACCGATTTGTCGATTTGTTGATTAAGGGGGCGCCCCATTGGGCAGGCCCTGCCCAATGAAGCTGATCAACCAATCAACTACCCTGACTTATTCATTCACTCATTCCCTGACATGCCAGAGTTCGTACACCTTCACTGCCACACCCAATACTCCCTGCTGGACGGGGCGACGGAGATCGGAGCGATGAC
>CAZAXA010000907.1:0-1711 GCA_964488965.1 uncultured Phaeodactylibacter sp.
TCTTCCACCCAGATGTGCTCTTCCGTCTTGCGGCAGTTGACGCAGCCGTAGCCGGTGAAGTCGAGCAGGACGGGCTTGTTCACTTCCCGTGCGTAGGCCACGCCTTCCTCATAGCTCTTGAAGCAATCCAGGTTGTTGGCGCATTTGGTGTAGGAAGGGTATTTCGTCCGTATGGAGGCGTCCAGTTCCTCTTTTTGGTCGGGCAGGAAGATATTGTAGGTGGCCGGCGGCGCCAGGCCGCTCATCAGTTTCAGGGAATTGTAGGTCCTGGTGGCGTCATTATGGAGGAAGCCGGAAGCCAGGTAGATCGTCAATGCCAGCGACAGGAAGGAGAAGCTTCCCCGGGCGAGGGATAATCTCTCCACCGGGCTGTCGTGCGGGAAGCGGATAAAGCCGAAAAGGTAAGCCGTCAGCGCGCCGAAGATCAGCACCCAGGCGCCCATAAATACCTCGTAGGGCAGGATGTTCCAGTGCATGGTCATATCGGCCACGGAGAGGAACTTCAGGGCCAGGGCCAGTTCCAGAAAGCCGAGGGCCACCTTCACCGAGTTCATCCAGCCTCCGGATTTGGGCAGGGAGTTGAGCCAGCCCGGAAAAGCGGCGAACAGCCCGAAAGGCAGGGCCAGGGCGGTGGAGAAGCCCAGCATGACCACGAAGGGCCCCATTTTGTCGATGGCGGACTGTACGATGGCCGAGCCGATGATGGGGCCGGTGCAGGAGAAGGAGACGATGGCCAGGGTAAAGGCCATGAAGAAGATGCCCAGCAGGCCGCCGCGGTCGGCCATGGCGTCGCTCTTGTTGGCCCAGGAGCTGGGCAGCGTGATCTCGTAATAGCCGAAGAAGGACAGGGCAAAGAGGATAAAGACCACGAAGAAGAGCACATTGGCGATCCAGTTGGTGGAAAGTTCGTTCAGCGCGGTAGCTCCGAACACTCCCGTGATCAGCAGGCCGATGGAGACGTAGATCACGATGATGGAAATGCCGTAGAGCAGGGCGTTGCGGATGCCCGAAGCCCGGTCCTTGCTGCTTTTGGTGAAAAAGCTGACCGTGAGCGGGATCATGGGGAAGACGCAGGGCGTCAGCAGGGCCAGCAGGCCGCCGGCGAAGCCCAGGATGAAGGTCAGCAGCAGGTTGGAATCGCGGGCGACATCTTCGGCGCCGCAGCTGCCCACCGGCTCCACGTAGGTGGCGCGGATGCTGGCCACCCGCTGGTCGATGGCCTTCAGGCCGCTGGACGGGTCAATGGCCGCCGCCTGCCCGGCCGTGCCGCCGGCCAGGCCGAAGGAAAACTCCACATCGGTTGGCGGCAGGCATTCCTTATCGTCACAGGCCATATAGGTCAGGTAGCCCGTTATGGGCTGGCCGGCGTCCGCTACTTTCACTTTCTGGCGGAAAGTGACGGGGCCGGCAGTAAATTTGACCACCTCTACCCCGAAGAAGGGGTCGATGCCGGACTTTTTCTTACCCCCCTCTTCCAGCGCAGGCCCGAGCAGCTCGAAATGAGCGCCTTTTTCGAAAGTGAATTCGGTTGGTATGGGGCCGTCTTCCGGGGAGGTGTGCTGAGAATAGAAGGCCCACCCTTTTTCAAGATCGGCAATAAACAGCAGCTCGTATTCCTGTTCGCCGAGCTTCCTGCTGTCAAATGTCCATTGCAACGGCGCCTTCACATCAGCCAGCAGCCCCGGGGCTTCTGTCTTTTCGATCCGGGCCG
>CAZAXA010000908.1:0-1708 GCA_964488965.1 uncultured Phaeodactylibacter sp.
GCCTGTGCAAAGCCCAGCGCTACCGTTACAAACACAGCGACATGGCTGACCTGGAAGAACAATTGAAGGCAGCTCAGGGCGCCCGCCGCCGCCTGGTCGCCACCGACGGCGTTTTTTCCATGGATGGCGACATCGCCCGCCTGGATAAAATCTGTGATCTGGCCGAAAGATATGACGCCATGGTTATGGTGGACGACTGCCATGCCACCGGATTTATCGGCAAAACCGGCCGTGGCGCCCATGAATTCCATAATGTGATGGGCCGGGTGGATATCATCACCGGCACCTTCGGCAAAGCTATGGGCGGCGCTTCCGGCGGCTTCACCGCTTCCAGAAAAGAAATAGTGGATATGCTCCGGCAGCGTTCGCGCCCCTATCTCTTTTCCAACACCCTGGCGCCGGCCATCGTAGGCGCCTCCATCCGGGTGATCGGCTTGCTGAGCGAAAGCACCCGCCTGAGGGACAAACTGGAAGAGAATACCAAATACTTCCGCGAAAAGATGACGGCCGCCGGTTTCGATATCCTGCCCGGAGAAACACCTATTGTGCCGATCATGCTCTACGACGCCAAACTGTCGCAGCAATTTGCCAACCGCCTGCTGGAAGAAGGCATCTACGTCATCGGTTTCTTCTACCCGGTAGTGCCCAAAGGCAAAGCCCGCATCCGCACGCAGATCAGCGCCGGTCATGAAAGGGAACACCTGGATAAGGCGATCGCCGCCTTTACAAAAGTGGGTAAAGAACTGGGAGTAATTTAGAGTTAAGGCCGAGGTTGAAAAAATACCTCAACCTCAACCTTAACCTCAACCTCAACCTCAACCTCAACCTTCCTCACCCCTTCACCATCCTTTTCGTCTTCTGCCGCCCGTCCAGTTGCAGGCGGAAGTAATAATTGCCTGCCGGCAGGCCGTGGGCGTCGAACTTCAGCTCGTGCTGCCCGGCAGGCAGGCGCCTGTTGGTTAACACCCTGATCTCGTTGCCCAGGTTGTTGAAGATGCTCAGTTTCACCCATTCTCCATCAGTGCGGAAGCGGATGCTTGCCCAGTCCCGGAAGGGGTTGGGGAAACTGCTCACCTCGATGTCCTGCTCAAAGCCGGCGGCATGTGCGGCATTGACCGCGCAGGGCTGCAATACCGGCAGGTATTGAAAATCAGGATGCAGCAGGCTGCGCACCGCTTCTTCTCCCACCTCAAACCAGTCCATCAGTATCGAGCCGTACACATCCCGGAAGTCGAACTGCATGGGCACCCCTTCCTGGGGCTCCACCTGGTCCGGAATCTCCGGGTTGTCCCCCAGGACGCCGGGATTGACACAGGGGCCGAAAACCAGGAGAGGCGCCGCCGAACCATGGTCGGTGCCGTAGCTGTCGTTGGAACGAATCTGCCTGCCGAATTCCGAGAAGGTCATGCCGATGACGCGCTGCTCCAGCCCCTGTGCCTGCAGGTCGGCCTGGAAGGCGGCGATGGCCTCCGAGAGGTTTTGCAAAAGGGTGGAATGTTCACCCACAAGCGGTTTGCCGGCTTCCACCTGATTGGCATGGGTGTCGAAGCCGCCGATACTCACCACATATACTTTGGTTTGTAAACCGCCGGAGACCAGCAAGGCGACATTTTTCAGCTGCTCGCCCAGGCGGTTGCCTTCCGGGTAAGTTGCCCGGTTCGAACCACTGTTGGCAGCTTCCAGGACGGACTCGGAATAGGCGTTGGAC
>CAZAXA010000909.1:0-1701 GCA_964488965.1 uncultured Phaeodactylibacter sp.
TGAGCAGGGGCAGAGCGGGATACCGGGCCATTTCCTGGATCGTCTCGGGCGGGCCGTCGATGACGAGCATGTCGATCTGCTCTACGCCGTCGAGGGCGCTGAGGTCGTACCACTTCCAGCTTTTGCCACCGATCTGATAGTCCTTCAGAGGAGCGTAAAGTACCTGGCTGTGAGGGTTGGCGACTTTTTCGCGGGCCAGCGCGGCGTATTTTTCCAGGTGGTCCAGGGCGTAATGGCGGGCATCGCTCTTTTCGGCCATCAGCACTTCGGAGAGGATGATGGAGGAAACGCCGGCGCCGGCCTCGACGATCACTTTGGGCCGGTAGCGGTAGTAATGGTCGGCCAGCACCTTGAGGAAGTCCGGCGAGCCGGCGATGTGGCGCATAGCAGGGAGGCTGACCGAAGGCGTGAAGCGGGAGTAGAGCCATAAGAGGGCCTCCACCTGGTTGGTGTCGTGGAAGCGGCCCAGCTGCATTTTGTAAATGAGCTGCAGGGTGCGAAAGGACAAAATGGCGAAGGCCAGGATCAGGAGGGTAATACCGGGGAGGAAAACCGGCAGCCCGAAAACCCATTCGCCGGCGGCCAGGGCGAAGAAAAGGAAGGCGCTTATTCCGATAGCGGCCTTAAAAAACCCGAAAGTGGTATAGGGTTTATGCTGCATAGCCTCAGATATTTACCAGGTTTTTGATGCGCTGCAACAGGCTGCCATCGTTTTTTGAGCGGTTGTAATGGTGCTCCAGTTCGTCAAGGGCGGCCTGAAGGTCGCCTTCGGCGCCGATGGCCATCCAGAATTTATGGAAGCCATCTTTGATATTTTCCAGGTCGATGGCCATTTGGAGGGGTTTGTCCCGCAGGAAGTGCTCGATGTTGTCGGTCACCGTATCGATATAATCTTCGCAGTATTCCCTTCCCCGCACCTTGCCGGCCATGAGTATGCCTTCGGTATATGCCTTGATGATGCTGCCGGGATAATCCCAGCGGCGGCCGAAGCTGGCGGCGGCGGCTTCCCGGTCGCGGCGAAGGTGCACATAAAAAGCATCCTTGCCGTATTTTTTGCCTAACTTGCCGAGCATCCAGCTGAGCCGGTTATCCGCCTCGATATGGTTGTCCGGAAAGTCCAGGCGTTCCGCGCCGGTAAGAGAAACGCGGGACTCATGGTCTGCCGTATAATTGTCAATGTACTGGCATGCTCTGATGAATGTCATCGATCCACTTCTACCGGTACAGAGAATAAAGACGTTCATCATTCAGGGCGATTGATCAGAAAATAAGTTCTCTCTTTTCTCAGAGTTGTTTGGAAATGGGAAGCATCAAGCGACAAGGCATCGGGTCGGGAATTTTCATGTATATCGGGTTGATCGTAGGGTTTATCAACAACTCCCTGCTGTTTCCCCGTTATGTGGGGGAAGAGGTGCTGGGGTTTACCCAATGGCTGATCGAGCTGGCCGGGCTGTTCATCATGCTGGCCAGTTTTGCCAGCAACGCGACCATCATCCGGTACTTCCCTTACTTCAAAGACCAAAGCCGGAAACACAACGGCTTCTTCGGCTTCATTGTTTTGCTGCGCACGATCGGCATCGCCGTCACGTCGCTGCTGCTGTATTTGGCAAAGGGGCTCATTCTGCAACTATACAGCCAGGAAACCAGCCAGCACTATATCGAAACCTATTACCCGCTGCTGATCGTCGTACTGGCGCTGAC
>CAZAXA010000910.1:0-1699 GCA_964488965.1 uncultured Phaeodactylibacter sp.
CAATCCTCACTACCTTTTCTAATTCACGCAGGGGGACAAATCACAACTGCGCCCGCTGCGATGAACCAGGAGGAATTATCTTTCAATAAAGGATAGATGCCAATGAACTGTTCTCCCTGGAGGTGTTTGCGGATTTCCTGATCGGTAAGCCTGGAGTAGGTTTTATCCTTATAGTTTTTGAAAGTGCCGCCCTTCATTTTGTGGATTCGGTAAAGGTAGGGGTCGTAGCTATAGGCGGGCATGTAGCCATTTCTGTTACCTTTCTCCCAGTGGATGGCAAAGACATCCTCCCTTCCACGGAAAATGGATCGGAATAAGCGGAGGTGGCTGTCGGGGGGAGGGGGATTCATATCAATGTTTGAGAGTGATTACACTCAATCTGTTCTTCTTTTTTATCCACTTTAATCACTTCTTCAGTTCAACTTTCAGTTGGGCCACATCAATCACTTGTAAGCAGAAGTATGAACTGAACAGTTTTAGGCAAGATGAACTGGACAGTTTTGGGAAGTATGAACTGGACACTTTTGGCACATAAACATAAAAAATTTTCACCTAAAATCAGCCGGCGCCCTGCGCTGGATTTTCAAAAATCGTCTTGCGGTTAGCCAGCCGGTAGCTCTTTCCTTTCAGCTGGATGATCTCACACCGGTACAGGAGCCGGTCCAGCATGGCGGTAGCCAGCACCTCATCGTTGAGTACTTCTGCCCATTGCTTCGGGCTTTTGTTGGTCGTAATAACAATGGAGCTTCTTTCATGCAGGTGGTTGACCAGGTGGAACAGGCGGTTGGCGTCATTCTTCTCCACCGGGAACATCATCATGTCGTCGATGACGACGAGCTGGGCATTGAGGTAGCGGTGGTATTCCGCTTTGGCGCTCCTGGTTACGTCCTTGAGCTTGAGGGTGTCGAGCACCTGTTGCATGGCCCTGAACAGGGCATCGTAGCCGGCCTTGATGGCATCGTAGGCCAGGCCGGCGGCAATGAAGGTTTTGCCTACTCCACTGGGGCCCATGAGGATGAGGTTGTAATGCTGTTCCAGCCAGAGTAACTCCCGGAGTTGCTCAAGCTGCTGGGGCGATACGCCATTTTGGTGAGCAAAGTCAAACTGCCCGAGCTGGTGCTGAAGCGGCAGGGATGCCTTTTTCAGCCTGCGGCTCATGGCTTTTTCATAGCGGTAATCCACCTCGTTTTGGGTGATGCGCAGTAGCCATTCCAGGTAAGAGGGCTTCTGCTCCTGGGCTTCCTGGAGCAGTTGCTCAATCTGCGTGTTCGTGGCGTTCCACCGCAACAGGGCCATGTGCTGTTTGAGGTGTTGTAATTTTTTCATCATTGATGTCATTTTGAGTTAACAATAGATTCGTAATCGTCAATACGGCTTGTTTGAGGGGTGGCTGATAAATGCTTGCGGTTGACTGGCTTGGCCAGCAATTCTTCCAACCGGGGTTCCGGCGCCGGGCTTTCCAGGCTGAGCCCGTCCAGGACAGCTGTAAAATCGCCGGCATTGAAGATGCCGTTGGCCTGGCAAAATTCGAGGGCCTGCCCCAGATAGGCTTCATTCGATTTATGAATGGCCTTTCTTATCAGGAGTAGTTGGTCGCGGATGTACCGGGGCTTGGCATTCTGCAGCTGGGTAAAATAATTTTGATCCGTTTGTTGATCCGGGAACAGATTGGCAACTTGACCCATAAGCTCATTTATTT
>CAZAXA010000911.1:0-1697 GCA_964488965.1 uncultured Phaeodactylibacter sp.
GGTGTGAAACCATTGGGGTATATGCTCACTACGTTGCGCGCGGTAGGGTTGTTGCGGGTAAAGGCAAAGGCATCGGTCTCCCGGTAGTTGCGGCCGCCCGTATTGGGGGCGCCCGCCGGAAATGTCCCTTCGGCATTGGTATTGTATGCGCCCATGGAGGCATTGGCGGTAAGCTTACCTACTTCATCTTTCAGTACGATGTTGATCACCCCGGCAATGGCGTCGGAGCCATACTGGGCGGAAGCCCCATCGCGAAGAATCTCGATGCGTTCGATGGCATTGGCCGGAATGGCGTTCAGGCCGGCGCCGGTATTGCCGCGCCCCCTGGCGCCGAAGACGTTGGCCAGCGAGCTGGAGTGCCGCCGCTTGCCGTTGATCAGCACCAGCATCTGGCCGGGGCCCAGCCCTCTGAGCGTGGCCGGGTCGATGTGGTCCGCCCCATCCGAACCGGATTGCTTGTTGGCGTTGAAGGAGGGCGCTACGTACTGCAGGATCTGGTTGATCTCTATCTGGCCATTGCTGCTTAAGGCCTCGTCACAAGAAAAAGATAAAAATCCTAAACTTCTCACAATGCGCCCTGTAAAATGTACGAACAACAAATGAACAAGGAACCAGAACCCCTACCCCCTGTACCCAAAATGCTTCAGCATCCGGTCATCATCGCGCCAGTTTTCTTTGACCTTGACGTGCAGCTCCAGGAAAACCTTTTTCTCCAGGAATTTTTCGATATCCTTCCGGGCTTCGGTACCCAGCTTTTTGATAGCGCTGCCGCCCTTGCCGATGATGATGGCCTTCTGGGTGTCGCGGGCCACGTAGATATCGGCGCCGATGCGTACCAGAGGTTCGCCTCTGGTGGTTTCCTCCTCTTTAAAAGAGGTGGCGATAACCTCGCAGGAGTAGGGCACCTCCTGATGATAAAGGAGCAGGATTTTTTCCCGTATGATCTCGCTGACGAAAAAGCGCTCCGGGCGGTCGGTAAGCTGTTCTTTGGGGTAGTAGGCGGGCCCCTCCGGCAGGTATTGGAGGATGACTTCCAGGAGCCTTTCCGTATTATTGTGGTGGAGGGCGGAGACAGGTATGGTTTCCGTGAACGGAATGTGTTCGTTCCACTCTTTGATCAACTGCAGGACACGCGCCTCCGGCGCCTGGTCGATCTTGTTGAGCACCAGGAAAAGAGGAACTTCCATTTTGCGCAGCTTCTCCAGTACGGGATCGCCTTCGGCGTATGTTTCTCCTACTTCGGTGACAAACAGCATGATGTCCGCATCTTCGAAGGTGGTGTCTACAAAGCGGTTCATGGCTTCCTGCATCCGGTAGGCGGGAGTTTCAATGATGCCGGGAGTATCTGAAAAGACCACCTGAAAGTCCTCGCCGCTGATGATGCCGATGATCCTGTGCCTCGTCGTCTGTGGCTTGCTGGTGATAATGGACATCCGCTCGCCCACCAGCGCATTCATCAGGGTGGATTTTCCGACGTTCGGCCGGCCTATGATATTTACAAATCCGGATTTGTGCATGTTTAAGGGTTGTTATATTGTTGAGCGCACTCTGGAAAGTAAGGTTTAGGACTATAGCGCTGAAAAATGGCAGCCAACGTGGTAGCATATCCCCCGCCGGCGGGGGCAGGGGGGTGTACCTGTGCCTGTATCCGGAAAACCACCTTTGGTTGGGGTAGCATATCCCCCGCCGGCGGGGGG
>CAZAXA010000912.1:0-1692 GCA_964488965.1 uncultured Phaeodactylibacter sp.
CCGGAACCTAAGATCCAGGTTCGAATCCTGGTGGGACCACTCAACTCTTTTCCCCAAACGCCCTGTTTTCGCCAAACAGGGCGTTTTTATTGGGGTTCCCGTTGGTTTTGCTGGGGCGCCAACCGATAAGTCAAAGTGACAGGCGCCATCCATACTCTTGAATTCCAATGAGCGAAAAAAGAAGAACCAGAAAACATTTAGGAGAGGTTGCCGCTTTGTTTTTCAAGCTGGGCCTGATCGCCTTCGGCGGCCCTGCCGCCCATATAGCCATGATGGAAGAGGAAGTCGTCACCAAAAGGAAGTGGATGAGCCGCCAGCATTTTCTCGACCTGGTAGGCGCCACCAACCTGATCCCGGGGCCCAACTCTACGGAGATGACCATGCACTGCGGCCACGAGCGCGCCGGGTGGCCCGGCTTGTTCGTGGCGGGCGCCTGTTTTATTTTTCCTGCGGTGGTTTTCACCAGCGCCCTGGCCTGGCTGTATGTGGAGTACGGAGAAGTGCCGGCTATCGAACCTTTCCTTTACGGCATCAAACCTGCCGTCCTCGCCATCATTCTCAGCGCTGTGTACAAACTCGGGCAAAAGGCATTGAAGAACTGGCAGTTGGGGTTGGCCGGAGCAGCAGTTATTGCCGCGTCGCTGGCAGGCGTCAACGAGATCACCGCCATCCTGGGGGCAGGGGCCGTTGGGCTGGTTTGGTTCGGCCTGCTAAGCAGGGGCGGCCATGCCCTTAATGCTTCAATTCCTTTTATTTTCCTCAATACCGGAGTTTCAATAGCGAAGGTTGCTTCCAGCACAAACCTTTTTTTTGCCTTTTTGAAGATCGGCGCCGTCCTCTTTGGCAGCGGTTATGTCCTGGTGGCTTATCTCGATGGAGAACTGGTTGAAAAACTCGGATGGCTCACCAAACCCGAATTGCTGGACGCCATCGCCATCGGGCAGTTCACACCTGGCCCTGTTCTGTCGACAGCGACCTTCATCGGTTATCAGATCGGCGGAATCAGCGGCGCCATAGCTGCAACCCTCGGTATCTTTCTTCCTTCCTTCTTCTTCGTCCTGCTCCTGAATCCCATCGTGCCGAAGCTCCGGAAATCCAAACTGGCGGCCGGCTTTTTGGATGCTGTCAATATAGGGGCGGTAGGGGTGATGATCGCCGTAACCTTCCGGCTGGGGGAAGAGATACTGATCGACTGGAGAGCCTGGCTGATCGCTGTGTTGAGTATTGTCGTAACTTTCGGAGTGAAAAAAGTGGGCGCGCTGTGGATCGTGATCGGAGGGGCCCTGCTGGGGTATCTGCTTGCCTGGCTGTGAACTTGTTAAAGGCTTCTTTGAATCCTGCCGGATCGGGCCGTGTAGGCCGTCAGGCAAAAATAAAAAGGCGGCCCGTTGCCAGGCCGCCTCTTATCTGACTATGTAACTGCTTTTGTTCCGTAGCTCTGCAATCAGGCCAAATCGAAGCGGTCGAGGTTCATCACTTTGGCCCAGGCTGCCACGAAGTCCTTTATGAACTTCTCCCGGGAATCGGCGCATCCGTACACTTCAGCGATGGCCCGGAGCTCTGAGTTCGAACCAAAGATGAGGTCGGCACGGGTTCCGGTCCACCTGAGTTTGCCGGCCGCGCGGTCGCGGCCCTCAAACACCTCTTCGTCCTCGGAAGCGGCCTTCCACGTCGTGCCCAGGTCGAGCAGGT
>CAZAXA010000913.1:0-1690 GCA_964488965.1 uncultured Phaeodactylibacter sp.
GCGCCATCTCCTGCATCGACCTGACCACCCTGGCCGGCGACGATACGCCCGGCAATGTCGTCCGCCTCTGCGCCAAAGCGCGGCAGCCGGTGCGGCAGGACCTGATGGGAAGCCTCGGGGTAGGCGATATGAAACTCCACACCGGCGCCGTCTGCGTCTACCACAACCTGGTGGAAACGGCCGTAGAAGCCCTGAAGGGAACCGATATCCCCGTCGCCGCCGTATCCACCGGCTTCCCGGCGGGACAGATCAGCATGAAGCAGAAGCTGAGCGAGATCAGGGAATCGGTAAAGGCGGGCGCAAAGGAGATCGACATCGTCATCAGCCGCGCCCACGTGCTGAGAGGGGAGTGGGAAAAGCTCTACGAGGAGGTGGCGGCCTTCCGCGAGGCCTGCGGCCCGGCGCACATGAAGGCCATCCTGGCCACCGGCGAGCTGGCCACCCTGACGAATGTGGCAAAGGCCAGCCACGTCTGCATGATGGCGGGGGCGGACTTCATCAAGACCAGCACCGGCAAGGAAAGCGTGAACGCTACCCTGCCGGCCAGCCTCGTCATGGCGCGCGCCATCCGGGAGTACTACGAACGGACGGGCTTCAAGGTGGGCTTCAAACCGGCCGGCGGCATCCGCACTGCCAAACAGTCCCTGGAATGGCTCATCCTCATGAAGGAAGAACTGGGCAACGACTGGCTTTGCCCCGAACTGTTCCGCTTCGGCGCCAGCAGCCTGCTGAGCGATATCGAACGGCAACTGGAGCACTTCGTCACGGGAAGATACTCGGCTTCCTACCGCCATCCGATGAGCTGATGGAGGGGGGAAGATATTATCCCTTTAATCGCGAATTTCTGCCCAAAAAACGAATCCGGAATCAACGCGCCTTGGTTCTGGCTCGGCCAGGTTGAGGTATTGCGGCCCGGCCACAAAACCGCAAAACCATGCAGAACATCCGCGAGATCCGCTTAACCCGCAAAGATTCGCGTTCCAAAAAAAACAAACCATGCAAATCCAGAAAATACTCGACACCATGGAATACGGGCCCGCCCCCGAAAGCCGCCAGGCCGCCGACGAGTGGCTGAAGGCCCGCAACAACGAATTCCAACTGTTCATCGACGGCCAATGGGAAAGCCCAAAGTCCAAAAAATACTTCGACAGCATCAATCCCGCCAATAAGGAGTTCCTCGCCAAAATTGCGGAAGCTGATAAAAAAGACGTCGGCCGCGCCGTAGCGGCTGCCCGGAAAGCCCTGCCGGAGTGGGCCGCCCTGAGCGGCCACGCCCGCGCGCGCTACCTCTACGCCCTGGCGCGGCAGGTGCAAAAGCACAGCCGCCTCTTCGCCGTCCTGGAATCTATGGACAATGGCAAGCCCATCCGCGAGACCCGCGATATCGACATCCCTCTCGTAGCCCGCCATTTCTACCACCATGCCGGCTGGGCGCAGCTGCGGGATGCGGAACTGCCGGATTACAAAGAGGTGGGCGTCGTCGGCCAGATCATCCCCTGGAATTTCCCCCTGCTGATGCTGGCCTGGAAGATAGCTCCCGCCCTGGCCATGGGCAATACCGTAGTGCTCAAGCCGGCGGAGTTTACTTCACTGACCGCCCTGCTGTTCGCTGAAATATGCCAGAACGTGGGGCTGCCGCCTGGAGTAGTCAACATCATTACCGGGGCGGGGGAGACAGGCGCCCTGATCA
>CAZAXA010000914.1:0-1687 GCA_964488965.1 uncultured Phaeodactylibacter sp.
TTACGAATATCACCTCAAGCCTGTTTACCTCATCTTTGACCAGTTTGAGGAGCTGTACATCCTGGGCAACGAACAGGAGCAACAGGCCTTTTACCATACTATTGCCGGCATTCTGGAAACGGAGGAATACTGCCGTGTCATGCTCGTGCTGCGGGAAGAATACCTGGCCAGCCTGGATGAGTTCGAAAAGGTGGCGCCCTACCTGTTTGACAAGCGGCTGCGGGTGGAACCCATGGCCCGCCATAATACCAACGAGGTAATCGTCGGCACTACGGAAAAATTCGGTATCCGGCTCGGCGAAGAAGATACTTCTTCCCTGATCATCGACGCCCTGTCCAGGGGGCAGAAAAGAGTGGAGCTGACCTACCTGCAGGTCTTTCTGGACAAGCTGTTCCGGAAGGCTTCGGAAAAGGCGCTCCCCGGCAAGGTCGTCTTTGACAACCATTTGGTGCAGGGCCTGGGCCATATCGAGAATATACTGGGCGAGTTCCTGGACAACCAGTCGCGCCTCATTCAGGGCCGGCTGCAGCAACAATATCCTGAGGCCCCGCCGGATGCCGTAAAGAAAGTGCTGAGCGCCTTTGTCACCCTGGAGGGCACCAAACAACCGCTGAAAAAGGAGGACGCGCTTGTGCCGGGCCTGAACGCGGAACAGTTGGATTTCTGCCTTGGCCAATTGGAAAGGTCGCGGCTGCTACGCCTGGAAGGTGGGCTGTACGAGCTTTCTCACGACGCCCTGGCCCAGCAAGTGGCTCAGGAGCGGAGCGCCGAAGAAGTGGCCCTGCTGCAGGCCGCCAAGATCGTCAAAGACCGCTATTCGGCCTATGAGGCCACGCAGTCGCTGCTCAACAACAACGAGCTGCATTTGCTGGCGGGCTTTCAGGAAAAGCTGAAGGCCGAAGGTTGCTTCAGCCCGGAAGAATGGGCTTTCATCCGCAGGAGCGCCTGGGAGAACAGGCGCTGGCGGATGATCCGCTTCGGCATCGTCCTCTTCTCCATGCTCGTACTCGTCGCTTTTTCGGTTTATTCTCAATACTACCGGCGCGAGGCCGAGAAGCAGACGGTAATCGCTACTGAAGCACTGGATCACTATAAGGTAGTTCAGGCCGAACGCGACAGCGTCAGGTTTAACGAACTTCTGGGCAAGGCCAGAATTGCAATGAGCGAAAGCCATTATGACGATGCGTTGGCGGCATTGGATAATGCTCTGGTCTTCAATGACAGCAGCCGGGAAGCCATCGCCATGAAACAGGAAGCTGAAACTAAAATGAGCCTGAAAGGCGCCTTCAACCGCCTCATGGCGGAAGGCGATTCCCTTCTCCTCCTGGGAGAAACCTCCTACCTGGACGCCCTGGACAAATACCGCGAAGCGGCGGGGATGGGCTTCGCCAATAAACGGGCTGAGGCAAAGATGAGCAGTATGCAGGAAAAGCTGTTCTCCGCTTTCGAAAAGTTCAAGTCGGCCGGCGATGCCTTCTACGAGGCCCGCGGTTACCGCCACGCCCTGAACGCCTACCGGCAGGCGGCCCGGATACAACCCGGCGACCCTTCCATTCAGGGCAGGATAGAAGAATGTCGGCAGAAGATGGGAAGCCGATAATTGATGATTTACTAATGCCTGGACCAATGAAAATAAAACTATCGATCTTGTCAGCGGCACTGGCCATACTTTCTCTTTGGCAATGCC
>CAZAXA010000915.1:0-1684 GCA_964488965.1 uncultured Phaeodactylibacter sp.
ACGTGCTCCTCGTAGGTCTCCGGGTCAAAGGTGATAATGGTGTCCTGATGAACGAAAATATCCATGGCGCCGGCGGGAGAAAGGGGCTTCCCGTGGCTGTCATATCCCATCACTTCTCCGGACTTTAGCTTTTCTATGAGTATTTCCTGCAGGGAGGCCTCCTTTCCCATCACGGTTTCCATATCCTTCCCGGAGAGGTTGTAGTCCAGATAGGTGGCAAAGGGCACGGCCCGGGCCCGGAGGTTGAACAGTTTTTTCTTCGGAGGCGGCAGGCGGAACCATACCAGCGGCTCATACTCGCCGAGGGGTTCCTTATTGTCAACCGCAGGAGCAAATGCCAGCGCGGCCGATTCTATCTCGTTGGATTTGCCGTTGTACATCCAAAGCTGGTGTGTGATAAAAACCGGCGTTTTCCCCAGCAGTTCCTGTTTTACGATGTGGATTTTTTCCTCATAGGTTTCCGGGTCGAAGACGACGACGGTGTCGGAGGCCACCATGCGGGCCATCGCTTCGCTGTGGCTCAGCGGCTGCTGCATGGCCTTGTCGGCAAAGGCCGGGAAGGCGCCCTGTTCGATCAGGCGGTTGAGCGTGTGGGTGAACGGCCGGGGCGCCGGCGCAAGAGGGTCTTCCTGGATTGCTTTTACGGGCACTGCCTCCAGCAATTGTTCCGGGGCTGCCTGGAGGGGGCTGTCGAAATTCACGGCTACATCTACCTTTGCCGCCCAGATGATGTCTTTCTTGTTTTTTAAACGATCCAGCTGGGCCTGGACGAACAGAGGAAAAAGTAAAAAAAGAATGGTTGCTGAACGGATGCTCATCGGGTAGTACGGTTTAATCGCCTCGGGAAAATACATATTTGTTGCGAAAGCATTTGTATAAAGTATGAATCGGCTTTTTTATTGTGCCGCATGCGTTTTAACAAAAAATTAAGAAGGGGCGTTCACGCTGTGGGCCGGCCTGCTGCGTTAATAAAACGTTCCCCGTGCCTGGCAAGCGGCAGGCCGGACTTTCAGGCGGCGCGCTCTTGCCTGTTAGTTATTTATAATTTTAGTAGCTTTGCGGGGCCTTTCAAATATCAGTAAAAACATGTCTGTAGAGGTAAAAGGCCTGACCAAGATATACGGCCGGCAGAGGGCGGTCGACGATATTTCTTTCCAGGCGAAAGCGGGGGAGGTGCTGGGCTTTCTGGGCCCCAACGGCGCCGGAAAGACGACCACCATGAAGATTCTTACCACCTTCATCCCTCAGGATAGCGGCATGGCGTCGGTATGCGGCTTCGACGTGGCGGAACAGCCCATGGAAGTGCGCCGCCGCATCGGTTATTTGCCCGAGCACAACCCGCTGTATAAAGACATGTACGTCAGGGAGTACCTGGGGTTCATCGCCCGCCTGCACCAGCTGAGGAATGCCCGGCAGCGGGTGGAGGAGATGATCGAAACGACGGGCCTGGAGCGGGAACAGCACAAACTGATCGGCGCATTGTCCAAAGGCTACCGGCAGCGCGTCGGGCTGGCTCAGGCCATGCTGCACGCCCCCGAGGTGCTCATCCTCGATGAGCCTACTTCCGGCCTGGACCCCAACCAACTGGCCGATATCCGCCGGCTGATCCGGCAACTGGGCGAAAAGAAGGCCGTCATTTTTTCCACCCACATCATGCAGGAGGTGAAGGCCATCTGCGACCGGG
>CAZAXA010000916.1:0-1664 GCA_964488965.1 uncultured Phaeodactylibacter sp.
ATAGCCGTGTGGTCGCTCCGCCTGCTGTACCTCCTGCTGTTCATAGCGCTGACGTCGGATTTTCTGGCCAATGAAAAGCCGCTTTACTGCAAAATCGAAGGTAAGGCATACTTCCCGGTACTGAAGCAATATGCCGTCGGCATAGGCTTATCCACCTGGGAAGCGCGCTTTTTTCAGAAAGGCTGGCGCGAGCACGATTACGAACAGGTGATCTGGGCGCCTATCCCCTACTCCGCCACTACGATCGACCGCCGGAACAACAACTACGTGTCGCCGGGCGAAAAGCAGGATATAGAGTCCATTCGTTTCCGGCACTGGCTGGGCACCGACCAACTGGGGCGGGATGTTGCGGCGGGCATGATTGCCGGCGCCCGTATCGCCATGCTGGTGGGCGTCGTCGCCATGTCGATAGCCGCCGTCATCGGCATCTTTTTCGGCGCCCTGGCCGGTTATTTCGGGGACGACCGCTTTCGGGTATCCCGCATCGGGCTGGCCCTCAATGCCCTGGGAATTCTGGCCGGCATTTTCTATGGTTTCACTACCCGCTCCTTTGCATACAGCGAAGGGGCTTTCGGCCTGGAGCTGATGAAAAGCATCGGCATTGTCGCGGGTATTATGGCGCTGATGAACCTTATTGCCCGGCCCCTGAAACGAATCTCCCCGCTGGGCAGGCACATTACCCTGCCGCTCGACATCATGGCCATGCGGCTGATCGAGATCATCAGTTCCGTGCCCGCGCTGCTGCTGGTTTTGAGCATCCTGGCGGTGATCGAAAGGCCTTCCATTTTTTACGTGATGGCCATCATAGGCCTTATCCGGTGGACCAGCATCGCCCGTTTCATCCGGGCCGAGCTGCTGCGTATCCGCAGCCTCGAATATATCGAAGCCGCCCAGGCGCTCGGTTACAGCGAATGGCGCATCATCTTTCGCCACGCCATCCCCAATGCGCTGACGCCCGTACTCATCACCATTGCCTTCGGAGTGGCCAGCGCCATCCTTCTGGAAGCCTTCCTTTCCTTCCTCAGCGTCGGAGTGCCGCCCGAGCAGGTCACCTGGGGTTCCCTGCTGCGGCTGGCCCGCTCGCAGCCCTCGGCCTGGTGGCTGGCCATCTTCCCCGGATTCGCCATCTTTCTTACCGTTACCGTTTTCAACCTGCTGGGCGAAGGGCTCACCGACGCGTTGGACCCAAGGCTCAGGGGGTAGGGGAATGTGTACGTGTATAAGTGTATTCGTGCATTGGTGTATTCGCAAGGGCGCCAATACACCAATGCCCCTTACTGCCTCTTCTTCTTCATCTTCCGGTTAAAGTCCTTAGGGAACAGGCGGGTATAGCCGCCGGAGGACGGCAGTTCTCCGTTGCGGCCAGGTTTGACGTGGGCCGCTTCATTGGCCGGGCAGCCCACTTTGCGGGTGCAGGCAGTTGTAGTTGAAGCCATAATGCCGGCAGCAACACAAAACACAACTATCATCCAGTATTTACGCATATTTACACAATTTACTTTGGTATCCGGGCCAATCGATGCCCATAAGGGTACGAAGAACGCCCCAAAGATACCAAAACGGCTCAAAACCCTTGAAAATTCTGGCTTTCGGGTTCTTTTTTGATTGCAAAAACTTGGTTTAATAAAACTAAGCCTCTAAATTTGCGGCACATTTAACTCATT
>CAZAXA010000917.1:0-1661 GCA_964488965.1 uncultured Phaeodactylibacter sp.
TGCTCTTAGAAACAGACAGCCCCCCGCCACCTTGCAGCCCTGTACCGGCCAGGACAATGAGCTGAAACAAAGCTAAGAAGAGGCTTATAAATACAGGAAATTTTTGATGCGCCTGCCCGCCGGCACGGCCCTGCTCACAACAGGCAACGGTTGGTTTGGCCCTGAACGATAAATTATAATACTCTGAAATGAATAAGAAAAAAATACTCATTCATGCTCCCAACCTTTCAACCCCGGGAGGAAAACAGACCTACTACACGGCCCTGAGCAAGCATTTCAAGGGCCCGGTATCCTTCTTTTTTTACGGCGCCCAGGGCAGGAAGGAATCTCCCTGGTCTTTACTGAAGCGGTTGTTCAGCGATTATACCCAGTTTTACCGCCGGCTGAAAAAGGAAAAATACGATATTGCCCTGCTCAACCCGTCCCTGAACCCCAAATCTTTCTTTCGGGACAGCCTTTTTGCCCTGATCTGTACCCTGGCAGGCACTAAATTCATAGTCTTCTGGCGGGGCTGGAACTGGGATTTCGAGAACAAGGTCGTGCGGCGCATACTGCCTTTCTTCAAACTGACTTATGGGAAAGCCGACGCCATGATCCTGTTGGCCAAGGAATTTTCCCAGCAGGTTCGGGCCTATGGCTACAAGCGGCCGCTTTATCAGGAGACCACCGTTGTCGACGATACCATACTGGGATACAAAAACGGCTCTTCCCGGCCCGCCGGGCTTCGCAGGGTGGAAGGAACTGTTTCCCTGCTGTTCCTGGCGCGCATAGAAAAAGTCAAGGGCATTTACGAAACGGTGGACAGCTTCAAGCGGCTGCAGGCCCGCTACCCGCACATCGCCCTGAATATTGCCGGAACAGGGGGCGAGCTCGAACAACTGAAGCAATACGTTGCTGAAAAGGGAATACCGCAGGTGAATTTCCTGGGGTGGATTTCCGGCAAGGAAAAGGCGCAGGCCCTTCATAAGTCTGATATTTACCTGCTGCCTTCCTACCACGGCGAAGGGATGCCCAACTCCCTGCTGGAGGCCATGGCCAGCGGGCTGGCCATCGTGACGACCGATGTCGGCGGTATCAAGGATTTCTTCGAACCGGGAAAGATGGGCTTCTACGTCGAGCCCAGAAGCACGGACGACCTGGAACGCCAGGTCAACCAGCTCCTTTCCAACCCGCAACTGCTGGCACAGGTGGGCGCTTACAATGCGGCCTACGCCCGCGAGCATTTTACGCCGGCCCTGGTGGCGGAGCGGCTGGAGCGGATTTGTGTGGCCACGGCTTAGGAGGGCGGGTATAAAGTGTATAAGTGTATGAGTGTATGCGTTGCCGATGTGAATATCGGATGAGCCTTGATTATCTGGCCAGGATGCAGAACCTCAATTTGTGAGGAGAATCATTATCATCTTCTATAACTGCCCGGGAATGCGTTCCCGGGCAGTTATTTTTTTACCCGGGCCTGTGCGTTGGATACGGAATATATAGATGCAGGGAGGAATTAATGGGGTTGTGCAAGAAGTATATGTGGGCAGAATTTACAGGATGGGCGCGGTTCCCTTTTGTGCCCTCCGCCAGGTAGGGCTATGCAGGGCTGCCACGCGGGAATCTATATTCCCGCTTCTCATAGCCGGGCAGGGGCGGCAGGCGTTGGGGAGAGGCTGCCACCC
>CAZAXA010000918.1:0-1656 GCA_964488965.1 uncultured Phaeodactylibacter sp.
CCCATACACCAACGAGTGCCTGCTTATGGCCGATGAGGGCGTCGGCCTGGAAACGATCGACAAGGCCTTCCTGAAGAAGGGCTTCCCTGTAGGCCCGATCACCCTGCTCGACCAGGTGGGGCTGGATATTGCCGCTCACGTTACGGATACTTCCCGCAAGATCGTGGCCGGCAGGCCGGGCTTCGAAATCTGCGAAGGGGTAGTGAAAATGTGGGAGGCCGGCCGCCTGGGCAGAAAGAACAAAAGCGGTTTCTACAGGTACAACGACAAGGGCAGGCGGCGCGGGATCGACCCCACTGCCTACCAGTTTTTTAAGGGTGATGGCAGCAAAACGCTGCCGTTGGAGGAAATCCAGAACCGCGGCCTGATGCTGATGCTGAACGAGGCCGTCCTCTGCCTGGAAGAAGGTATCATCGCCAGGCCCGGCGACGGGGACCTGGGCGCCGTTTTCGGCATCGGGTTTCCGCCCTTTACCGGCGGCCCCTTCCGGGCTATGGATACCTGGGGAATAGCCAATGTGGTGAACACCATGCGCCGGCTACAGGACAAATACGGCCCGCGCTTTGCGCCGGCGGCCACTCTGGAGCGCATGGCAGCCAGCGGGCAGTGTTTTCATATCAATGCCCGTGCTCCTCTTTAAACCATTCTTTGACCCGTTCGCCCGTTTCATTGTACCAATACTGCCGTACTACTGCTTTTCCTTCCAGGAAACGCTCCTCCTGCAGTGTTCCATCTTCAGCATAATCGAGGATATGAGTGGTATTGCTTTCGAAATTTTCGGTGATACTGCTTTTTAAGCTGCCGTCGTACCGGTAATAATGGCGCACTTCGGTGCTGTCCGAAAATGTTTTCTTCAAACTCACGGCGCCGGTATGGCTGTAATCGCAAATCTCGACGGGGAATCCTCTATGGTAAATGGTGGTGCGAATGAGCTGCTTTTCATCATTTGGCCTTTCCTTCTCCTGTATCCATTCCCCTTCCCGCTGGCCATCCACATAATTGCCCCAGACACTCATTTTTCGTTCCGGATCGTAATAGGCCCACCTGTCAACCGGCGCCAGGCCGAGATAGGCGCCCTCCGCGATCAGCCGGCCGTCTTTATCGTACGCTTCATGATAACCGTCTGGCCGTTGAGCCATTTCCTGCAGAAAGAGGAGGTAAGGGTCGCTTTGCCGGTCCTCCTGAAGCGGCCGGCTCAGGGCGCATAAGGCCCTTAACGGAGAGTCTTTCAGGCGGTAGTATTCCCTCCCGCTCTTCGTGCTCTTCCCGGCGAAGACCACCCACTCGCCGCCCGGCCTGAATTCGGCCACGGCATGCAGTAAAGTGTGGCTTTTCCCCGGCTGGAAATAAAACGTAATGATGGGGTCGGCATTCCCTTTGAAGATTTCCCGGGACTCAAACTTCAGCATGCCCACCATTCCCATTTTGTGCTCCAGCAGGGTGGCGGTAAAGATCACCTCCGCATCGTTCCAGTCGGCAATGCTCAGCCCGGCTACGGGTTCGCAATTGCAGGCATAAAGAGCATGCCCGCAGAGGCCCGGGAGAAAAAGGACGGGCAGTAGTATATGATTTGAAAAAATCATCATGCTAAACTTTCGAATGAAATGTGTGAAGGCAAATTTACATCATCACCGGCTGCCGTAAAAATAGCAAAAC
>CAZAXA010000919.1:0-1655 GCA_964488965.1 uncultured Phaeodactylibacter sp.
GTTCCGGTAGAGTGGGCCACGCTGGTGTTTGCCGTCCTCACCGCCGTCTATACGGCCTTCCTCTTTGCGCAGGCCAAGGGGCGCGACTTCTGGCAGAGCCCGGCCCTTGCCGTCCACATGCTGGCTCACAGCTTTATGGCCGGCGCCGCGGCTTTCACCATCATCGCCCTTTTTGCGCCGGCGGCCGAAGTGTGGCTGGGGTACCTGAAATACGTGCTGATCACCGGCATCGCCATCAATTTGCTGGCCGTGCTGGTAGAACTGACGATCACTCATCCGACCCAGGAAGCCAGAATGGTGGTGAAAATGATCACCAAAGGCCGCTATCAGAGCCTGTTCTGGATCGGGGCCATCTTCTTTGGCAACATAGTGCCCCTGGCCATATTGCTCATACCTGGCCTGGCCACGCCGATGCTGGCCCTGGCCGGCCTGATCGTGCTGATCGGAATCTACCTGACGGAGAAAATCTGGGTGGAAGCGCCGCAGCGGGTGCAGCTGGCGTAGGGCGGTTGTCAATTGCCAATTGTCAATTGTCAGCGAACATCAAAAACAAACTCAAAAATGAATAAAAGGAAACGTTCACTCATAGAACAAATAGCCGAAAAGCTGCGCATCATCCCCAACCTCAGCCAGCCCGGCCCTGACATGGAGCCCCGCCTCATGGAGCCCGGCAAGCTCGCCAAATTCCCGCCGCCGGAAAAGTGGGACGACTGGGTGGAGTACGAGGCCAAGGCCTGGCCGAGAGTGGAAAAGAAACACTATTCCATCGTGCCGACCACCTGCTTCAACTGCGAGTCGGCCTGCGGCCTGACCGCCTATATCGACAAGGAAACCTGGCAGGTGCGCAAATTCGAGGGCAACCCCTACCACCCGGCCAGCCGGGGCCGCAACTGCGCCAAGGGGCCGGCCACCATCAACCAGATCACCGATCCGGACCGCATCCTGTATCCGCTCAGGCGGACGGGCAGGCGGGGCGACGGCCAGTGGGAGCGCGTCAGCTGGGATGAGGCGCTGGACGATATCGCCGGCCGCATGCGCAAGGCCATCCAGGAGGGCCGCAACAACGAGATCGCCTACCACGTCGGCCGCCCCGGCCACGAAGGCTATATGGACCGCGTGCTGCAGGCCTGGAATGTCGACGGCCACAACAGCCATACCAATATCTGTTCTTCCGGCGCCCGCTTCGGCTACGCCATCTGGTACGGCCACGACCGGCCCTCGCCCGACCACGCCAACGCCAGGTTCATCCTGCTCATCTCCGCCCACCTGGAGTCGGGGCACTATTTCAACCCCCACGCCCAGCGCATCATCGAAGGCAAGATGAAAGGCGCCAAGCTGTGTACCATGGACCCGCGCCTGTCCAATACGGCCAGCATGTCGGACTACTGGATGCCCAGCTACCCGGGTACCGAAGCCGCCGTGCTCCTCGCCATGGCCAAAATTATTCTGGATGAGGGCCTGTATAACCGCGATTATCTGGAGAACTGGGTCAACTGGGAGGAATACCTGGCGGCCTGCCATCCGGATAAGGAGAAGACCTTTGAGAACTTCATCGGGGCCATGCGGGAGGAGTACGTTCAGTATACGCCCGAGTTTGCCGAGAAGGAAAGCGGTGTGAAAGCGGATATGATCGTCGAAGTGGCGCGGCTGATCGG
>CAZAXA010000920.1:0-1655 GCA_964488965.1 uncultured Phaeodactylibacter sp.
GCTCGGGCCTGGACCCGCACATCAGCAAAGCGGGGGCGCTGATGCAGGTGCAACGCATCGCCGCCGGCCGCCGGATGGGCGAAGAAAAAGTGCGGGAACTCATCGAGTCGCATACACGGCGCCCTCTGCTGGGAATTTTGGGGCCGGGAGATATCGTCAATGTACTGAAACTGAACCTGGCCCTGGATGAAGAAACGATAAGGGGAAAGCGGTAGCCCAATTCTACTTTGCCACTTAGAATTTTTGGGCCTTCTGGAGCGCGGGCCTCGACAAAAAATTGATCAGGCTCTCCTGTACTGCTGCCAGCCTCTTGGAGAGATTCCATTACATTTATAAGCCCATTTTCAATCTTACTCGCGGACTTGGAAGTCCGCGCTCCTGTAAAGTGCCCAAAAGAAATCGTCAAAAAATGAGAAATTTATTTTCATTTATTATGGTGTTTGCCATCGGCATAACCGTCCGGGCACAGGAGGCAGATTCCACCCGGCTCCGGCTGTCCGGTTATGTGGACGCCTATTATAGCTATTTTTCCGATTCGCTGGGCCCTAACGCCCTTCAGCAATTCACCACCGTCTCTCCGCGCAGCGAGCGCTTCGGGCTGAACGTAGCCCAGGTCGGCGCCCATTACGAAAGCGGCAGGATCCGCGGGAATGTGACGCTACACTACGGCGACATCGCCAAGGCCACCTGGTCTGCGGAATTCAACCCCGTACAGGAGGCCAACGTCGGTTTAAGGATAAAGCCGGGCTGGTGGCTGGACGGCGGTTTTTTCACCACCCATATCGGCACGGAGAGCTTCCTGCCCAAAAACAATTACCTGAGTTCAACGGCGGTGGCCACTTACAACGAGCCGTTTTACCAGGCGGGGGCGCGCTTGTCCTACGAAGGTTCCGAACAGTTCCATGCCGAGTTCTGGCTGGCCAACGGTTACAACTTTTTTCTGGACGCCAACTCCGCCAAATCGGTTGGGCTGTTGTTGCGATACCACTTTTCGGATCAAACCAGCCTGACATACGCCAACCTGTTCGGCAGAGAATCACCGGACGGCGCGGCGCCCAGGCAATTGAGGCTGTACCAGAACCTTTACCTGAACACTTCCCTCGGCAACAAGCTGTTCCTGGCGCTCGGCGGCGACCTGGGCCTGCAGTCCAATTTCAGGAGGGCCGACGGTGGGGAAAGCGCGCTGATGTACAACGCCCTGGCGGTGGCGCGCTTTCAGTTCACCCCTGCATTTTCGGCAACGGCACGGGGGGAAGTGTTTCAGGACCCGGAGGGTTTCATTTCCGGCGCCTACCTCGATTCAAAAGGAGAGGAACAGGGCCTTCAACTGTGGGGCATAACGCTGGGAGCGGAGTTCCGGCCTGTGGAGAACGCTTACCTGAGAGTAGAGGGCCGATACCTGCGGGCCGACGAGGAACTGGCCATTTTCACCGATGGCCCCAGTGCCAACGCCCGATGGGAAACCATGGCTACCCTGGGTTTCTATTTCGATCATCCGATCACGGCAAAAAAACCATGACGCCCTCATCTCACAATACGTTTCAAGACCTCATCCGGCAGCGCCGCAGAGGCAAGCTGAAGGTTTACATCGGCATGATCGCCGGCGTGGGCAAGACCTACCGCATGCTGCAGGAGGCCCATGAATTGACCGCGGC
>CAZAXA010000921.1:0-1645 GCA_964488965.1 uncultured Phaeodactylibacter sp.
TATGGTACACTGATCCATTATGATAAATTATGATTTTTTAGGATCGTAAGGCCTGGAAAGGTTGATCTTAACGAATCTTAACTGATCTTAATAAATCCCTGGCTACCGCAGGTAGCAGTGTACCATCACCGCAGGGGCCTTTTGCACAACCCCATCGAAAACGGCTATTGTTTTTCAATACAACCCTCCCGCTCATTTTTTCCCGCCAATCACTCAAAATCCCGCATTCCGGGGAATGATCTCCCTTCTTTTGGCGTTCTGGTTTTCGCGATTCCTTACTCCCCGTCCTCCTGCCTCGGCCGGGTAAAATTCACTCATTCACTCATTCCATATGCAGCCACCCAACCCGAACACCCTCTTTCCGCTCGCCGGCTTCGAGCGGCTTTGCTTTTTGAAGAATCTCGTCCAGAACCCGAACATCATCGTAGGGGATTATACCTATTACGATGATTTTGAAGATGTTCGTAACTTTGAGAAAAATGTGAAATACCTGTTTGACTTTACCGGCGATAAGCTCTGCATCGGCAAGTTCTGCATGATCGCTTCCGGCGTGGAGTTCATCATGAACGGCGCCAACCACATGGTGGATGCCGTGAGCAGCTATCCGTTTGCTATCTTTGGCGGCAGTTGGGGCCATGCTATGGACGGAAAGGAATACCCTGTAAAAAGGGATACCGTGGTCGGCAACGACGTCTGGATCGGCTACCGGGCGGCTATCCTGCCGGGCGTCCATATCGGCGACGGGGCCATCATCGGCGCTTATTCCGTGGTCACTAAGGACGTCGCGCCTTACGCCATAATGGGCGGCAACCCCGCCCGCCAAATCCGCAGGCGGTTTTCTGAAGAACAGATCGAACGCTTGCTGGAACTGCGCTGGTGGGACTGGCCCGTGGAGGAGATCACCCGCAAGGCGCACCTGCTGACAGCCAACGATGTGGATGCTTTGAGGTAACCCTGTCAGTTGGCAACTTTCTATTGCCTGCTGACTTTTTAGCTGCTGACCCGCACTGAAATTGAAAAACTCTATGACAAACAACATCATCATCGAAACTCCCCGCCTGCTCCTGCGCGAATTCCGGGAGGAAGACGCCTCGTTTTTCTTCGAGCTCAACGAAGACCCGGAGGTCGTCCGTTATACCGGCGACCCGCCCTTCGGTTCTGTAGAGGAAGCCCGGCAGTTCCTCCGGGATTACGGCCAGTACGAAAAATTCGGCTACGGCCGCTGGGCGGTACTGCTGAAGGGCGAAGAAAAAGACGGCTCTCCCGCCTGGATCGGCTGGTGCGGCCTGAAATACACCCCCGAACTGGACGAAACCGACATCGGTTTTCGCTTTTTCCGCCGGTACTGGGGGCAGGGCTATGCTACGGAGGCCGCCCGTGCCTGCCTGGACTACGGCTTCGGGGCATTGGGGCTGAAGCAGGTCGTCGGACGGGTAATGAAGGGCAATAAGGCCTCTATCCGCGTACTGGAAAAGATTGGTATGGAATTCTGGAAAGAGTTTGATTTTGCGGAGCATCCGGGCTTATATTACCGGAAGAGCCTGCCGGGGGCGGTTTCTTCCTGAGAAAACCGCCGTCGGGGCTTGCTTGTTATACTGACGCATGGCTGGTTTTGTCATTTCAAAACCAGCCTGGTCAGTATATA
>CAZAXA010000922.1:0-1645 GCA_964488965.1 uncultured Phaeodactylibacter sp.
TTCTGGCTGATCTCCCAGGCCGTCTTGTAGAGCGCCTTCAGTTCATCCGGGATTTCATCGATATCCTGGATCGAGCCGTTGGCTGCCATCAGCCGGTGCTTCATATCCTCGTTCCACAGCCCCAGTCCGATCAGGTCGTGCAGCAGGTGCTTGTTGACCACGATGAACTCGCCGGACAGGGTGCGGCGGGTATAGATATTGGAAGTATAAGGTTCGAAGCACTCGTTATTGCCCAGTATCTGGGAGGTGGAGGCCGTCGGCATGGGCGCCAGCAGCAGGCTGTTGCGCAGGCCGTGCTTTTTGATGCGCTGCTTCAGCCCTGCCCAGTCCCAACGGCTGCCGGGCTGTTCGCCCCACATATCGAACTGCAGTTCCCCCTGGCTGGCCGGCGAGCCCGGGAAGGTCTCGTAGTGGCCGTCGCGCTCTGCCAGGGCGCAGGACTCCGTCAGGGCGGCGAAGTAGATCGCCTCGAAAATATCGCGGTTGAGCTGTCGCGCCTCCGGGCTGTCGAAAGGATAGCGCATCAGTATGAAGGCGTCGGCCAGGCCCTGGACGCCGATGCCGATGGGCCGGTGGCGCAGGTTGGATTTGCGCGCCTCCGGGATCGGGTAGTAGTTGATGTCAATCACCTTGTTGAGGTTGCGCGCCACCACGCGGGTGATGTCGGACAACTTCTGGAAATCGAAGGCCCGGTTCCGGGTATCGACGAACCGGGACAGGGAGATAGAGGCCAGGTTGCAGACGGCCACCTCATCGGCCGAGGTGTATTCCATGATCTCCGTACAGAGGTTGCTGGAGCGGATAGTACCCAGGTTTTTCTGGTTGGACTTCCGGTTGGCCGCATCCTTGTACAATATATAAGGCGTACCGGTCTCGATCTGGGATTCCAGGATGGCGAACCACAGCTCCTGGGCGCGGACCACCTTCCGGGCCCGCCCCTCCTGCTCGTATTGATGGTATAGCGCCTCGAACTCGCCGCCGTAGCAGTCGAACAGGCCGGGAGCTTCGTTCGGGCAGAAGAGGGACCATTCCCCGTCCGCCTTGACGCGCTCCATGAACAGGTCCGGCACCCACATCGCATAGAACAGGTCGCGGGCGCGCAGTTCTTCCTTGCCGTGATTTTTCTTCAGCTCCAGGAATTCGAATACGTCGGCATGCCAGGGTTCGAGGTAGACGGCGAAGGCGCCTTTGCGCTTCCCGCCGCCCTGGTCAATATAGCGGGCGGTGTCATTGAATACTTTTAACATGGGAACAATCCCATTGGAATTGCCTCCCGTACCCTTGATGTAGCTGCCCGTAGCCCGGATATTGTGAATGCTCAGGCCAATGCCGCCGGCGGACTGGGAGATTTTGGCGCAGCGAGAAAGTGTTTCAAAGATGCCGGAAACCGAATCGGCAGTCATTGTCAAAAGAAAACAGCTTGAAAGTTGCGGCTTCGGCGTACCCGCATTGAATAAGGTCGGCGTGGCGTGAATGAACCACTTCTCCGAAATGAGGTGGTAAGTCTCAATGGCCGCTTCGATGTCCTCGCCGTGGATGCCCACGGCGGCGCGCATGATCATGTGCTGGGGGCGTTCCACCACCTGGCCGTCCATGCGCAGCAGGTAAGAACGCTCCAGGGTTTTGAAGCCAAAGTAGTCGAAGC
>CAZAXA010000923.1:0-1631 GCA_964488965.1 uncultured Phaeodactylibacter sp.
GCAAGCCTGTCAGGTCTTCCGGAAGGCTTTGCAAACCAACCCTGTGGCGCTTCCCATGTCGGTGAACGCTGCGGTTTCGAGGGATTCGTTCCTTCGAACTGCGTGCCATTTCGACAGCGGGCGGTCTATACTGGAGCTTTGCCATCCTGTTCGCACTCTTCATCCTTCAGGTCAGCGAAAAATTCGGGCAGGGCGTCCTGGTCAGTTTCCTGATGGGCAAATACCATCGGCCTAAGGAAGAACAGCGCCTGTTTATGTTCATCGACCTGAAGTCGTCCACCACCTACGCCGAACAACTGGGGCACATCCGCTACAGCCAGCTCATCCAGGATTGCTTCTTCGACCTGACCGGGATCGTCACCACCTATGAGGCTCAGATTTACCAGTACGTCGGCGACGAGGTCGTTCTGACCTGGGATATCAATAAGGGCGCCAGAGGCGGCAACTACCCCGACGCTTTCTTCGCCTACGATGACAAGATCAGGGAAAAAAGCGCTTATTACCTGGAAAAATACGGCCTGGTGCCCGAGTTCAAGGCCGGTGCCAATTCCGGGCTGGTCACCGCCGCAGAGGTCGGGGAGATCAAAAAGGAACTGGCCTACCACGGGGATGTCCTGAATACCGCCGCCCGCATACAGGCGCAATGCAACTCCTACAACAGCCGGCTGCTGATATCGGAAGAGGTGAAAAAACTGCTGCCGGAACCTCCGAAGTACGAACTGGAATGGAAAGGCGCCGTCCTGCTGAAGGGCAAACAGGCTTCGGTGGATATTTTTGAGGTAAAACGCCCGCGATTCTGATTTTTTCAAACCTATATATATATTTGAGCAATCAGGGCCACCGAGCTGAAAACTCAAAACACATATACAAAATGGCTGAAACCAACCGAAGGCAGTTCATCAAAAAACTGGGCCTTGCCACCGCCTCCGTTGCAGCGGCGGGCAATGCCTTTACTACGGACAACAAAACGATTGCCTACCTGAAGCGAACCAACCCCCTGGCCCCTTCCAAAGAGGTCAACATCGCCCTGATCGGCGCCGGCGGCATGGGGGTGGAAGATACCAATACCTGCCTGCAACACGAAGGCACGCGGCTGGCGGCGGTATGCGACCTGTACAAAGGCCGGCTGAAATCCGCCAGAGAACGCTGGGGCGAGGGCTTGTTCGTCACGACCGACTACAAGGAGATTCTCAGCAGGAAGGACGTAGATGCCGTGATCATCGGTACGCCCGACCACTGGCACAAGCAAATCTCCGTCGATGCCTTAAACGCCGGCAAGCACGCCTACTGCGAAAAGCCCATGGTGCATTCCGTGAAGGAAGGCCATGAGGTGGTCGGCGCCTGGAAAAAGTCGGGCAAGATATTCATGGTGGGCAGCCAGGGCCTGTCGTCCCTCGGCAATGAGAAAGCCAGGGAACTGCTGGCCGAAGGCGCTATCGGGGATATCAACTATGCCGAGGGCTTCTGGGCCCGCCACTCGCCCACCGGCGCCTGGCAGTACCCCGTCCCGGAAGATGCTTCCGAGCAGACGGTCGACTGGCAGCGCTACATCGCCAACACCAA
This sequence comes from uncultured Phaeodactylibacter sp., assembly GCA_964488965.1. Classification (GTDB taxonomy): domain Bacteria; phylum Bacteroidota; class Bacteroidia; order Chitinophagales; family Saprospiraceae; genus JACJXW01. Next base: position 1,564 of record CAZAXA010000923.1, read on the forward strand.
CCAACGGCCCTTCGACCCGCTGCGCTTCTTCCGCTGGCGCAACTACCTGGACTACGGCACCGGCATGT
>CAZAXA010000924.1:0-1626 GCA_964488965.1 uncultured Phaeodactylibacter sp.
CTCACAACCGTTTTCATCACCCACAACCTGCGGCAGACCCATAGCTTCGGCATCCGCCTCATACAGATGGCCGGAGGGCGCATCGCCCACGACCTGAGCGGGGAAGCGAAGCAGGCGCTTAAGCTGGAGGAGATGTATGAGTGGTTTGAGTAGGGGAGCAGGCCAGCCTGCATAGCCGGCGTTCTGGCCGCGGCTAATCCGCCACAATAGCGATCTTGAAATCGGGGCTTATTTTCAGGTCGTAGATATTGCGGATTTCGTAAAACCGCAGGTCTGCCGCTTCCTTCCAGTCGTCGTCCAGGATTTTGTTGTACTTGTACAGCTTGCTGCCCCTGCCCATGATCAGGGTGCCGTCGGGCAGGATGGCGAAGTGCTCGGAGCCCGGAAGCGTTTCGATGATGGCGCGCGGCGGGTCATTGCGCCGGTTCCAGGTGAGGTTCTTCTCCATGATCTTCCAGTCGTCATAACGGCTTTTCTGCACGAAGGCCAGGTTGTCGTTGGAAAGGCGGGTGAAACATTCGCCGACATTGGTGGCGACCGTGGTGATCTTGTCGTTGACCGTATTGACGATGGAGAGCGCGCTGGGGTCTTCCTCCTTATAAATGACGATCTCCTGGCTGTTGAGCCATAGGTATTTCCTGATCCCGGTGAGGTATTTGAAGACGGGCTTGCCGTCCACCAACTGGTTGATGGGGAACTGCCACAGGCGCAGTAAGCCCTCCCCGCCCTGCTTTTCCTCCCTGATGGCAGAGAAGGAGTAGTAGTCCGGCATGCGTTCGGGAGCGAATTCGCTTTCCCCGGTCTCCGTCACTCTTTGTTTCGAACGCTTTTCCAGGTCGAGCCTGAAGAGGTCAGCCTGCGTTTCGCCCGGCCGGGCCGAAGAGATGTATAACTCCGTATTGCTGAAAAAAGAAGGGTCGCCGTTATAGCCGTTGCGGTTGAACTCCGTCAGGTAGCGGGGGTTGGTAAAGGACAACTTGCCGCCGTCGCCCACTTTGACATCAAACAGGTAGATGTTGGTCCGGGGCAACTGTGCCGAAAGCCCAAGGCTGAGGCTGAAGGACAAAAGGCAGAGGAAAATCTTTTTGGGCATCATGGTTTTGCTTTTATCGGCCTAAAGTTAGTCACTCGCTCCGGCTTTGCCAAGTATGAAGGGCAAAGGCTTCATGCTGTGGGGTGGTTTTGGTGCAAATCTGCAAGTGTGTAAGCAGGTGTGAACGCGCGCCGACAAAGAAAGTGGCTGATTTTTTCGCTAACCGTTTCCGCGGCCTGTATCTTTCCGCCCAAAAAAAAACGATGAAGTCCCCTTTATTATTTGCTTTTGCCTTTCTCGGTTGTACCCTTTTCGCTCAGCCCAACCTGGAACTGGAGCTTTTCGCCACGGGTTTTTCCATGCCGGTGGATATTGCCAATGCCGGTGATGAGCGCCTGTTCGTCGTTGAGAAAGGCGGCCTGATCCGCATCATTGACGGCAGTGGCAGCATCCTGCCGCAGCCTTTCCTCAATATCAGCGCCCGGGTCAACTCCCAGGCCAGCGAGCGGGGCCTGCTGGGGCTGGCCTTCCATCCGGATTATGCGGAGAACGGCTATTTTTACGTCAATTATACCAACAGCGGCGGCGACACC
>CAZAXA010000925.1:0-1624 GCA_964488965.1 uncultured Phaeodactylibacter sp.
CATCTCGCCGTATTGCCCGAAGCCGCTGTTCATCAGGTCGTATTCCGACTCTGCGCCGAGCAGTTCGAAGCGGTAGGGGTGTAAGCGGACGTAAACGGCGCCGCTCACATTCTGCTGGGTGTCTTCCAGGAAGGTTTCGATATTGCGCATCACGGGGTCGAGATACTGGCCTTCATGGAGCAGCATGCCGTACCAGTTGGCCAGTTGCTCCTTCCAGTACTGTTGCCACTTGGTGAGTACGTGCTTTTCGAGCAGGTGGTGAGCCTTGATGATAATGAGCGGGGCCGCCGCCTCAAAACCCACCCGTCCTTTGATGCCGATGATGGTGTCGCCCACGTGAATGTCCCGGCCAATGGCGTAGGGGGCCGCCAGTTGCTGAAGCGCCTGGATGGCCTGAGTAGGATGGTTGAACGTTTTTCCGTTCAGGCCGGTGAGCTCCCCTTTTTCGAACTGCAGGCTCACCTCCTGAGGCACGGTTCTTTCCAGGGGGCTGGGATAGGCTTCCTCCGGCAGCGGCAGTCGGGAAGTGAGCGTCTCGGCGCCGCCCACGCTGGCGCCCCAGATGCCCCGGTTGATGGAATACCTGCCCTTTTCCCAGGGCCAGTCGACGCCATTTTTATTCAGGTATTCGATCTCCTCGGCCCTCGACAACTTCAGGTCCCGTATAGGGGTGATGATCTGCAGGTTCTCGCCCAGCACCTGGAAGGCCAGGTCGAAGCGCACCTGGTCGTTGCCGGCGCCGGTGCTGCCGTGGGCCACCGCCTGCGCCCCGGTCAACTGGGCGTACTTTACCGCTTCCAGCGCCTGAAAGACGCGCTCAGCGCTCACGGACAGAGGATAGGTACTGTTGCGCAGCACGTTGCCGTACACCAGGTAACGGATGCACTTATCGTAATAATCCGGTACAGCATCGATGGCCTTGAATCCGGCGGCGCCCAGTTTCAGGGCGCGGGCTTCCAGCGTCTCGATCTCCGCGGCGCTGAAGCCCCCGGTATTGACCGTCAGTGCGTGCACCTCCATATCCTTTTCACGGGTGAGGTATTTGATGCAAAAGGACGTATCCAAACCGCCGCTATAGGCGAGTACGACTTTTTTTTGGCTCATGGTACAGAGTTTTAATACGGTTATTCGCTGTTCGAATCCCCGAATCCCGAATCACCAGATATTATTCACCACCATATGCGACAGGTCGAACTGCATGGCCTCCCGTGCCGAAGGGGCCAGCATGGCGGTACACAGGCACATACGCCGGTGGTTGCGCTCCAGAATATCAAAGTTGGGGCAACTGCGGCAGCCCTCCCAGAAGGCATCGTCCTGGGTAAGCTCGGAGAAGGTCACGGGTTTGTAACCCAGTTCCGAGTTGATGCGCATGACCGGCAGGCTGGTGGTGATGCCGAACAGGCGCGCCTCGGGGAACTTCTCCCGGGAAAGCTCGAAGGCCTTCTGTTTGATGGCCTTGGCCAGGCCCTGCTTGCGGAATTCCGGCGACACGATGAGCCCCGAGTTGGCCACATAGCGGCCGTGGCTCCACACCTCAATGTAACAAAATCCGGCCAGAGTTTCACCCTGAAGGGCGATCACGGCATTACCATTATTCATCTTGGTGCGAATATAAGACGGCTGC
>CAZAXA010000926.1:0-1619 GCA_964488965.1 uncultured Phaeodactylibacter sp.
GGCGCTGTATTTCCGTATGGCAATTCAGGCATTTTTCATTGGATATCTTCTCTCCCAGCGTGTGGCATTGCGTACAATTGGTTATTCCTTCCAGGCCGGCATGCGCACGGGCCAGGGGGCCGGGCGAAAGCTGCGCGTGCAATCCGGGAGGAAGCAACGCGATTGCCCAAAAAACCATATTCAGGATGCCTGGTCTCATTTCCTGTATCACAAGGTTAATTAATTCCCTCAAGGCCCTTAATGCAACGGCCCTAAAGGCGCCCAGCACTATGGCCTTCGAATTGTTTCAATGGTTTAAGCTAACTATATACCAGGCAATAACAAGGGTAAGTTCAGGGGGAGCGGAGTTCAATCCGGAAGGCCGCCCGCTGTGGGCCGGGGCAGGGGCATACTGCTGCTGTCGGGGCCCTTAAATGAAGGTGTGTTAGGTGTAGTTGATTCCCACTGCTAACGAAAGTAAAGTAAGGAGTATTTTGAGAAGATCATTCTATTTTATCGGGACAATTACAATTTGAAACTGGTCTAAATTATTTTTTATTTGTGCTTCTTCACAGTATATCCGAACCGCTGAGTGATCTGTATCCCTGCTTTCTGAAGGAACTGGGACGGTAGTTCTCCGCCGGCAAAAATATAGACAAGGTCATTCTTCAGGCTGATCTCCTCCCCTGTCTTATCGGCTGTCAGATAGGCCTTATCTTCTTCGATCCGCACCAGGTTGGTGTTCAATTTCACTTCCAGAAGCTGATTGTCAATCGCTTCATTGATCTTTTCCCGGTTTTTAGGTTTGATCCGGCTGAATTTATCGCTCCGGTAAGACAACACCACCTTATTGTGTTCGGCCAGCAACAGAGCTGCTTCGACTGCCGAATCCCCTCCGCCGACTACGAGCACCTCCTTATGCCGGATGTTTTCCGGTTCCAGAAGGCGGTAAGCCACTTTTTCCGACATCTCTCCGGGAATGCCCAGCTTGCGGGGCGAACCCCTCCGGCCGATGGCCAGGAGGACATATTTGGCGGTAAGGACATCGCCCTGCAGAGTCGTCACCTTAAAATGCCCGTTTTCGGGAAGGATTTCCTCCACCTTTGTTCTTTCCCGGATAGCGATATCATTTTTCGACAAGGCTTCGTTCCACAAATCCAGCAATTCCTGCTTACTTGTGTCGAATAATCTGACCTTGCCGACCAGAGGAAGCTCCATAGGCGCGGTCATGACCACTTTTGCCCGGGGGAAAGTGTAGACCGTACCGCCAAGAGTATCCTGTTCCAGCGCCAGAAATTTCAGCCCGTGCTTTCTGGCGGCCAGGGCGGCGGAGATGCCGGCAGGGCCCGCCCCCACAATAACCAGGTCATAATCGGCCTCGCTTTTGGGTATGCCTGCCCTGGCTATGTTCTCAACCGCCATCATGCCCTGTTCTACGCTGTTTTTGATAAGGCCCATGCCGCCCAGTTCGCCGGCGATGAATATGCCGGGCACATTGGCCTCATAAGTTTCGTTGACGTGCGGGAGTTCGACGCCTCTCTTTTCGGTCCCGATCACAAGAGTGATGGCTTCTACCGGACAGGCGTGAAAACAGGCGCCGTGGCCTACACAGCTGGATGCATTGATTAAAGTTCCCCTGC
>CAZAXA010000927.1:0-1614 GCA_964488965.1 uncultured Phaeodactylibacter sp.
TGGCTGGTGCGCTCATCCGTTTTCAGCGCTTTGCAGAATTCGAACCCATCCATCTCCGGCATCATCACATCGCTGACCACCAGGTCGGGGATCGTTTCCAGCGCTTTGGCCATGCCTTCCCGGCCATTGCGGGCCTCCAGTACCTGGTACCTGCCCGCCAGGCACTCGCGCAGGTAATAGATGACGTCGAGGTTGTCTTCTACTACGAGGAGGGATGGCGCCTCCCTTACCGCGCCTGTTTCCGGGTTGCTGGTATCGAGACGGGCATTCCTTTTAGTAAGGGGAGCCACTGGGTTGGGCTGCTGGCCCATGACTTCCATTTCCGCCTCGTTGTGGATGGGTAAGTGGAAACTGAAACACGACCCTTCCCCCACTTTACTCTCTACTGTGATCGTTCCTCCCATCAGGCCGGTCAGTTCTTTGGCCAAAGCCAGGCCAAGCCCGGCACCAGCCCCCTCTGACCTTCCCAAAGGGAGGGAATTCGCATACGCCTCCCCCGTCGGAGGAGGTTGGGAGGGGGCTTGGGCTTGAACCTGAAAAAAGCGGTCGAAAATGTAGGGAAGCTTTTCTGGAGGAATGCCCGCTCCGGTATCCTGAACACGCACCTCCAGCCATCGCGCTCCTCCTTCCTCAACCTCTTTGGCCACTACTTTTATTTTCCCATATTCCGGGGTAAACCTGATCGCATTGGAGATCAGGTTACTCAGGATTTGCTGGCACTTTTCCGGGTCGTAGTCCATGATCAGGCTTTCGGCCGGAGCGTAGAAAGAAAGGCTGATGTTCCGGTTGATGGCCAGGGAGTGATAGGATTCGACCACGCAGCTCAGGTATTTGATGATATCTCCCTGGACAAATTCCGGCTCCATTTTCCCGGCTTCCAGTTTGGAGAGGCCAAGCAGCTGGTTGATGAGATGCAGCAGCTTTTGGCTGTTTTGCTGGATCAGGTTGGTATGTTCCGCAACTTTCCATCGCGGGTTATCCCGGATTTGGCCTGCCAGGCCCTGGATAATAGTAAGGGGAGTGCGGAATTCATGGGTGATGTTGGCATAAAAGCGGCTTTTGAATTCATCCAGTTCCTTCAGGCGCTGAGACTTTTCCAGTTCTCTTTGTAGCGAAGCCTGGAGTTCCCATCGGCGTTTCTGGAAGCGATAAGCGCTATATAGTGCTGATGAAGTGGTCAGTACATACAGAAGGTAAGCCCACCATGTCGCCCACCAGGGGGGCCGGATCCGGATATTGATCGTTGCCGGAGTTTCCGCCCACAAGCCATCGCTATTGCTGGCGATCACCTGGAACTGGTAATCTCCCGGGCTGAGGTTGGTATAACGGGCAGTCCTTTTGTTACCCGCTTCCACCCAATGCTGCTCATAGGGGATGAGGCGGCGCCGGTATTGGTTGAGCTCGGGGGCCGTGTAGTGAAGGCCGACGTATTCAAAGGTCAGCTCATTCTGATTGTAACGCAGCTCCAGCCGCTCCGGTAAACCGGAAAGCCGGTTGTTGGAAGAATCTACTTCTCCTTTCCGGCAGGATTTATCAAAGATCAGGACGTCCAGGATGTTTCGTCGTCGCCCAGCTTTGTGAACAGATGGCGAGATATCCCCGGAATCTCAATCG
>CAZAXA010000928.1:0-1607 GCA_964488965.1 uncultured Phaeodactylibacter sp.
ATCATCAAGGCCGTACACCCCCACCCCACCATGAGCGAAGCAGTGATGGAAGCCGCTGCCGCGGCCTATGATGAGGTGATCCATTTGTAAGGAACATGAGTCATCCCCTGTTTTTCATGCCGGGATGATAGAACGCGGATTTCGGGATGACTCATATTTCCTAACCCTCCTGGGCCACCTTACTGCGCACGCTTTCGAATACCCGTTCGATAAAGCGCTTATCGTTGGTAATGATGGTGGCTTTTCCCTTCATTTCGCGGGAAGGCTCTATTCTCCTGCCAAGAGTAGTTATCAGTTCATCCTCAAAGCCTATTTCGACCAGGATATTACCGTCGATGGGCACCTGGCCTTTTTTTTCTACAAAGGCTTCTATAGCTCCATATTCCGCGTAGGAGTAGCTGTCCAGCTTGATGACCACCTTCTGGCCTCGGCGGATTTTGCCCGCTTTAGACATATCGGCCTGGATGAACCCCTTGGTCTTTTGCCGTTTCAGGGGGACGACCACCCCTATCTCCCGGTCGGCCGGCACGAACTGTTGCTCGCTGATACTTTCCATATTAAAGGAAACGATACCCTTGATCGGCGAGCTGATGACGAACTGCCGTTTCCATTCTTCCACAGCTTTTTGCAATGCCTGAAAGCTTTCCCGCATGGCGATAGCCGCGTCCTGCCGCCCCTCTTTGGTCACCTGCCGGACGCCGCTCATTTCGGACTGTATGCCTTCGATATCCAGTTCTTTGCTCCTTATCGATGCTTCGATGCCTTCCTGGGTACGCCGCAAGCCCAGCAGCCCTTCACGGGTTTTGGTAACCCGCTCTTCCGCCAGGAGGTTTTCGCGGGAAAGCTGTTCTTCCTTCCGAAGGCGGTTTTCAACCAATTCGATCTCCCGGTCGATACTCGCCCACCGCCCCCGGTCGCTGCGGATCATGCCCTGCAGCTTTCCCATTTCATTGCGGAGTTGCTGGATGTTGAAGTTGTCATAGGGGTTGGACAGATACTGGCGAAGGTCCTGCTGGCGCCGGTAAAACTCGAACAGCTCGTCTTTGAGTTCCCCCAGCACCATATTTGCGGGAGGAGAAAAGTTCAGCAGTGCGGAATCAGAAGGCGCATTGCCTACTGCGATGATGGCTGTCTCCAGTGAGAGGATATCCTCCAGGCTGGCGTTGTTCTCAAAAACGATCAGCACCTCGCCCGCCTGCACCTCCTGCTCGTTCCTGACCATTACTGCCTTCACTCTTCCCCGGCTTTCGGTAACCAGCCGCTTGGGCGGGTCGGAGGTAGTAACGGTGACCGGTTCTTCTATCGTATCCGGATATTTTACCAAAAAGCCGGCCCATCCCACGATGACCACTACCACGAAGGCAAAAAGAGTGCCATAGCGCGCCATCCAGCCCGGGGGCGTCCCGAGGATTTCCTGAACTTCCTCGCTTCTGATCTCGATATGCTCGTGTTCTTCCATCTTCTGTGAAGCTTTTATTCATTCCTCATTCCGCCACTCCACCTCATCACGCCCCCAGCTCCAGTTGGTTGCGGACCAGTTGGTAGTAAGCGCCCCGCAGGTAAGTGAGCTCGTCGTGGGTGCCTTGTTCAACGACCTCTCCTGCTTC
>CAZAXA010000929.1:0-1591 GCA_964488965.1 uncultured Phaeodactylibacter sp.
AGATAAGGGGATTTGGGCGAGGGGAAATGTGTAAAAGTGGGAAAGTGCACCCTGGCGGGGAACCCAGGCGGCGCATTATTTGGTAGTGGGTTAAAACCGTTGAAGTTTCAGCGGTAAATGGAGAGCGGGCCTCCAGGCCCGCTGAATAGATCAACTGATTTAACCCACTACCCATTATTTCATCAGTCGCTACGCTCGTGTTCCTGCGCCTCCTGGGTTTTGCCGGGCGGATGTTAAGCCAGGGCACGGCGGGAAGCCGCACCCTGGCGGGGCCCCAGGCGGCGCATTTCCTGCGCCTCCTGGGTTTTACCGGGCAGGCATTAAGCCAGGGCACGGCGGGAAGCCGCACCCTGGCGGGGGCCTCAGGCGGGCATAAGCCAGGGCGCGGCGGGAAGCCGCACCCTGGCGGGAAGCCGCACCCTGGGGTGGGCCCCAGTGTTCATGCCGCCGCCGCCCTCCGCAGCCGGTCATTGATCGCCCTGCCCAGCCCTTCCTCCGGCAGCAGTTCCGCCAGGATGGCATCGAGCTGAAGGGCGTCGAGGCGGCGCATGCCGGCGAAGAGGTTGCGGGCAGCCTCGGCCAGGTCGCCGGTGGGAGAGAGGACGAGCTGCCGTTCGGCGGGGATGCCGGGTATAGTTTTCCGGAAAGTAATGGCGCCCACTCTCCCGGACTGGTATTGTAAGAGAAGGCTTTCAACGTTACCCAGCACTACGGGGGCAGAGGGAGCGTAATGGCTCTTCAGCATGCCCGGCGCCGCCGGGTTGGAGGAGGAGTGGGGGCGGACGAGCACCGGGCCCACTACCGCTTCTATCTCTTCAACGGCAATGCCGCCTTTGCGGTACACTACCACCTGCCCTTCTTCAAAGCCGACGATGGTGCTTTCCAGGCCTACCTGGCAGGGCCCGCCGTCCAGGATGTAAGGGATTTTGCCCCCCAGCTGGGCCTCCACATGCTGGGCCGTGGTGGGGCTGATATAACCAAAGGGGTTGGCGCTGGGGGCCGCCAGCGGGAAATCCAGGGCGGCGAGCAGCTCCTGCGCCAGGGGGTGGGCGGGAATGCGGACGGCCACCCGGGGCAAACCGGCAGTCACTATGTCCGGGATGACATCGGACCTGGGCAGCAACAAGGTGAGCGGGCCGGGCATGAACCGCCGCGCCAGCCGCCGGGCCGCCTCCGGCATGCCGGCAGTGAGGGTTGCCATGCGCTCCGGATGGCTGGTATGCACGATGAGGGGGTCGAACGAAGGGCGGTTTTTTACCTCAAAGATGGTGGAGACGGCCTTCGGGCTCAGCGCATTGCCCGCCAGCCCGTAGACCGTCTCCGTAGGGATGGCGACAACTGCATCCGCTTTCAGGAGCCGTATGGCGTAGTTGATATCCGTGCCTGTCATATCCTCTCCCTGTCCAGGTAAGTAAATCCCGCCCATACCAGCAAACAGAAACCCATGATGAGGTACCACAGGGTGGAAAACCCGAAGTGATCTGCCACCTGCAGGCCGATGTTGGGTGCGGCGATGTGGGCAACAGAATACATCATGGCAAAGAGGGCCATGTACTGCCCCCGGTTGCTGTCATTGGTAAAGTTCAGGGCC
>CAZAXA010000930.1:0-1591 GCA_964488965.1 uncultured Phaeodactylibacter sp.
GTCGGCTTCCTGCAGGGCCATCAGGGCGAGAGTGTCGCGGGCGGCGGCCAGCTTGCCGAGCTCGGCATGAAAGCCATCGATCTCCTCCTGGTAGGTTTTGATCTGCCCCCGATAGCGCTCCTTGATGGTATTTTCCTGCCGTTTGAACACTTCCTGCTCCATGGTGACCAGCTCGGCCTCTATCTCCTTCTCGAAGATTTTCAGCTCCAGCGGCTTGGAGATAACGAGGGCCAGCAGCACCGCCAGGATGAGGCGGGGAAAGGCCACGGTGAAGTCCCGGAAAAAGGAACCCCTGCTCTTCATGCTGGAAACGATATAGCGGTCGAGGTTGAAGATCATCAGGCCCCAGATCAGGCCGAATGCTATGGCAAAAAAGTAGGAGTCAAAGACGGTATGAATGGCATAACCGGCCGAAAACAGGGCCAGGATGCCGGTGAAAAGGACGGTGCCGCCGATGCCGATGTATTTGTTCTCATCGGTGGGGCACTGCTTCAGTATCTCCAGGTCTGCTCCCGAACAATAGAGGAGGAAACGCTTCATTCTGCTCATCAACAGGTGATTTTAGTTTGCTTGTTACTTAACGACAAAGTTTTTCGAAAATGATTGCTTTTGCCGCGGTTTTTTAAATTTTAACGGCCGATCCGGTTTTTTGCCGGACGAACACTATTTCAGCACCTGCACCTCCATAAACGACGCATGCCCCGCCTCGTGATAGACCCGGTGCGTGGCTTTCTGAAAATCCTCCTCATTGCAGTTATAGATATCCACGAATTTCTGCGGGTTGCGGTCCACCAGCGGGAACCAGGAGTTCTGCACCTGTATCATGATGCGGTGGCCGGCCCTGAAGGTGTGGGCAATGTCCGGAATGACGAAACGCACCTGAGTTACTTCGTTTGGTTTGAATGGTTCGGGTTTTTCAAAACTATTGCGGAAGCGGCCGCGCATCACCTCGCCGCGCACCATCATCTGATAGCCGCCCATGGGGACCTGCTTTTCGTTGGCGGGATAGCCTTCCATCTTATCCGGGAAGACATCGATCAGTTTGACCACGTAGTCGGCATCGGTTCCGGTGGTGCTCACGTAGAGGTTGGCTGTCAGCGGGCCGGCGAAGGTGATATCTTCCTCCAGCGCCGGAGTCTGGTACGCCATCACATCCGGGCGGCGGGCAGCGAAGCGCTGGTCGTCGGTCATGTATTCGATGGTACGGCCGAGGTGGACGTCTTCGGTATAGGGCGCCGGCTTCATGGGGTCGCTGACATATTCGTCATAGCTGCTGCGGGCCTTCGGCGCTTCAAAGGACAGGCCGCCTCCCGGCTGGAAGTACAGCTTTTGCGTTTCGGTGTTTTTCGGGGGCCAGGTGTCGAAACCCCGCCACTCGTTGGCGCCGGTGACGAAGATGCTGGCCTCCGGGATGCTCATTGGCCCTTTGCCGTGGAGGTAGTGTTTGAAAAACTGATCCTCCAGTTTTTTATAATGTTCGGTGGTGTTGAAGCCATAGTGGATATTGCCCAGCTCCTCCCCGTCGCCGGCGGCCCATTGGCCGTGGTACCAGGGCCCCATCACCAGGCGGTTTTCCGTAGAGGGCGGGTTT
>CAZAXA010000931.1:0-1587 GCA_964488965.1 uncultured Phaeodactylibacter sp.
CGCCGGCTCGAATCCCGTCATCGTCATCGACGGCAACAACCTCGCCGTCCTCTATGACGATATGATGTGGAAAAGAAACCCCTTCAAGGCGGTTACCTTCGTGGCCAACCACGACACGGACGAAATCTGGAACAAGATGCTGGCCTATGCCTACATCCTCACTCATGAAGGCTATCCCACCATCTTCTACCGCGACTACGAAGAGTGGCTCAACAAGGAGCGCCTCAACAACCTGATCTGGATCCACAATAACAAAGCCACGGGGACGACCTCCATCCTCTATGCCGACAACGACGAGTATGTTGCCCGCAGGAACGGCTACAACGGCCCGGGCCTGGTGGTTTACCTGAACAATTCCGACTACTGGCAGGAAAGGTGGGCGCCCACCAACTGGTACAACACCCAGATCAAAGACTTTACCGGCCATTCCAACTGGTATCCCACTACTCAGGGCGGCGGCTGGGTGAAAATTCAGTGCCCGCCCCGGAGCTATACCGTCTGGTCGCCCAATATTTAACTACGGAAAATACAGTTTGAGTAATAGGTTAAGTGCCGGAGTTGCTATTTAGCTCCGGCATTTTTTTTCCTCCTGCCGCACGTTAAGATTATGTAGATTTCACGAGCAATATTATAAAGGCGGATCATAATTAAGACCTACAACCTTATCCCCCTCCCCGCCTCCGTCGCCTTCACCATCCTGTACTCCATCTCGCTGGCCTCCGCCATCCGCCGGGCGGACTGCTGCTTGGCCATTACCACCGAATCCTCCACCTGAAAGTCAGCCTTGACCTCCACGATGAGGTAGCTGCCATCCTTCTTCCGGATGAGAAAGTCCGGATAATAGCTGCGCAGAGCGTGCGTCTCCGGGTCGATGTAGTGCACCACGAAATCGGACTGCCCGTGGGTGAGCATGCCGGTGAACCAGATTTTGTCCACCGATTCATCCTTTATCATTTTCAGGAAGAACGCGCGTTCGGGCTGAGAGTCGAAACAGTAGGTATCGAGGTGGAAGGACTTCTGTGCATAGGGCGCCAGTTCCGGGTCGTTCTTTCGGACGGTAAGCTCGGGAGTCGAGCGGATTTTATAGGGAATGCTGAAATCTTCCTCTACCTTGCCAATGGTGATGCTGGCGCTGCCATAAGCAGCTTCCAAACCGCCGGTCATAGTCGTACTGCTTACCCGCTTGTCCGGTTTCTTCGGCGGTTTTACCAGGCGGACCGGCTCCGTCACTTTCTTCTCGTACTCTTCGATCTCGAAGAAGGCCTGGAACAAGCGCGGGATGATCCAGTCGTAGAGAATCTCGTTGTATTCGTTGACTTTCCTGAGGATGGTATTCATCCCTTCCCGGGTGGACTGCAAAACCGCCCGCACCCTTGAAGGTTGGATATTCAGATAGCGGGCGATCTCAGCTACCAGGGTCAGCTCCGAGAACGATCGCTGCTCCTTGATGTGGGTGACATCCTCATCCGGTTTCACCTTTTTGGAGAGGTCTTCTATCTTTCGTTCCGAGACGGTGATCTTGTATTTATCATAATCGATCTTATCCAGTTCCAGAGAAAGGCCCTCCCGGGGTTCCTTCTCGCGCAT
>CAZAXA010000932.1:0-1583 GCA_964488965.1 uncultured Phaeodactylibacter sp.
TGCTGATATTCGCCCAGGTTTTGCCGTAGTCGGCAGTCTTGTAGATGGCCGGGGTATGGTCGTTGAATTTGTAGCGCGTCGTGGCGATATAGGCCGTTGCCGGGTCGTGAGGAGATACTTCGATGGCATTGACCAGGCATTCGGCCAGGCCGGCGGGAGTGACGTTCTGCCAGCTGGCGCCCCCGTCGCGGGTGAGGTGTACCAGCCCGTCGTCGGCGCCCACCCAGATCACGCCCTTTTCATGGGGCGATTCTACGATGTAACTCAGGGTGCCGTAGTTCTCGGCGCCCACCGCTTCATTGGTATAGGGGCCGCCGCCTTTACCCTGCTTTTCTTTTTCATTGCGGGTCAGGTCGGGGGATACCTCTTCCCAGTTGAGGCCCATATCGCGGGTGCGCAGGAGATACTGCGCCCCGTGGTAATAGGTATTCGGCTCATGTTTCGACCAGATGATGGGGGCGTTCCAGTTGAAGCGGTACTTCATATCCCTGGCGTCCCTGCCCAGGTACAGGATGGGAGCGGCCATGATGTTGGTCCCCGCTTCGGCTTTGGCGTCCAGCACCTCGATCGTGCCCAGGTAGCTGCCGCCCAGCACATAGCGGGGGTTGTCGGGGTCGAAGGCCAGGAAGGCGCTTTCGCCGCCGGCGGAGTAGGTCCAGCTATGTTTCGTGATGCCGTCGTTGTTGAACTCCCGGTGGGCGATGGAAACGGAGGAGTTATCCTGCTGGCCGCCGTACAGCCGGTAGGGGAAGCCGTTGTCCACATTCACCCGGTAGATTTGGGCGGTGGGCATATTATCCTGAGTAGACCAGCTTTTGCCGTAGTTGAAGCTGATGGCGGCGCCGCCGTCGTTGGCGATGACCATATTCCTCGGGTTATCCGGGTTGATCCACAGGTCGTGGAAGTCGCCGTGGGTGCCGGATAGCACTTCCCAGCTTTTGCCGCCGTCGATAGAGCGCAGGGCGTCGGCGCTCAGTACGTAGACCGTATTTTCATCCTGAGGGTCGGCAAACACTTCGATGTAATACCAGGCCCTTTGCACCAGGCGGTGGTCATCGCTCACCCGCGTCCAGTTTTTGCCGGCATCATTGGAGACGAACAGGCCGCCCTGCTCTTTCTCCGAATCGCTCTCGATCACGGCATACACCTTATCCGGCCTGGAAGGGCATACCGATACGGCCATCTTGCCCAGTTCCACAGGCAGCCCGTTGTGGATTCTTTCCCAGCTGTCGCCGCCGTCTGTCGATTTGAACAGGCCGCTGCCCGGCCCGCCGCTGATCACTTTCCAGGGCAGGCGCTGGTGTTCCCACATGGCGGCGTAGAGGGTGAGCGGGTTGCCGGGGTCCATAGACAGCTCGGCGCAGCCGGTACCGCTGTCGGCGTACAGCACCTTATCCCAGGAAGCGCCGCCGTCGGTGGACCGGTAGACGCCCCGGTCTTCCGAGCGGCTGTACAGGGCGCCCTGAGCCGCCACGTAGACGATGTCCGGGTCTTTGGGGTGGATGACGATGCGGGCGATGTGCTGGGTGGGGCTCAGGCCCACTTTCCGCCAGGTCTTTCCGGCATCGTTGGATTTGTACACC
>CAZAXA010000933.1:0-1572 GCA_964488965.1 uncultured Phaeodactylibacter sp.
AGGCCGCCGAAAAACAAGAAAAGCGTAAAGAGACTTAGTGCCTCCGGCACTAGTGGCGCGATCATCCTGATCGCAGTACTAGTGGCGCGATCATCCTGATCGCAAGCCTTAAGGCAATCAGGCCTCTCGTGCGAAACCTGCGGCCAGGATGGCCGCGTTACGATGGCCGCGGCCAGGATGGCCGCGTTACGATGGCCGCGTTACGAGCCTGCGGCCAGGATGGCCGCGTTACGATGATCGCGTCACGAGGGGGATTTCCATCACCAAATCCTTGCCGTAAGCCCGGGCCGGCGTCTGGAAGCCGGCGGGAGCATTGCCCTGAAGGGCCTTCCGGGTAATGATGAGGCTGGATAGGGCCGTCAGGGTATACCCTTCGGGGGTGCGGAGGCGGGCGGTTCGGGACTCTCCTTTATCGTTGCTCACCCGCCCCCAGATATAGCTGTTGGCCTTTTCCCGTTGTGACGCCGTCGGGCCGGCCGGCCCCCTGCGGATGCGCCGTTTGGCGAAGTTTCTCACAAAAGGAGTGCGCAGCAGCCAGTTGAAGTACCGCTGCCACTTCACGTAGCGGTAAGTTCCCGGATGGACGCTGGTATAGGTTTCGATATTGGGAATGCCGGTGGAGTAGAAAGCCGTGGAGACATCCCCCCAGGGGATGGCCATGACGAACAGGCTCTTCTCATCGGTGAAGGGCGCCATCATCGTTTTATGCCCCAGGGGAACTTTCCTGATCTTTCCGTCTTGACGGACGGCCCCTCCTTCTCCCAGGTTTTCGGCCATGGTCGTAGCCGTACCCTGCGACAAGCGGCCGCCCAGGGTGGTAAAGGCCAGCTGCAGGTGGGTGGCGTCCGGCAACTGTTCTTTCAGGTAAAGGGCCAGGCAATCGGTGGGCGCCACATCAAAGCCGGCGCCCGGCATCAGCATGATGCCCGCCTCGCGGGCCCTGGTATCCAGCGCCGCCGCCATCTCAAAGACGGCGATCTCACCGGTGATGTCCAGGTAGTGGATGCGGTTGCGCAGGCAGCCTTCCATCATCGGGCGGGCGGTGCGGAAGAAGGGGCCGGCGGCGTGCAGCACCAGGCCAACGCCCCGAAGGCCGGCGTCGATGGCTTCCGGTTTTTCCAACCCAAAAACGCGGAATTCCAAGCCCAGTTCCTCCGCCAGGGGCCGTATTTTTTCCTCAGAACGGCCCGCAAGGATGGGCTTCATGCCCTGCGCCGCGGCCTCCCGGGCGATCAGCTCGCCGGTATAACCATTGGCGCCGTATAAAAGGAAGTTGCTTGGCATATCTTTTTTACGGTTAAAGTACAAAGTTTTCTGCGATGCCGCTTATCGGAGCAGGTTGTGTTTGGGTGTTTGGGTGTTTGCGCATCAGGGCCTTAAACACATCAACACATCAACACACAAAAACCTACACATCCGCCACCAGCAAATTACACCCCCGGGCGTCGCTCGCATCCAGGCGGCCGAGGATTTCGAAGCTGCCCTCTTCATAGACGCGGCCCAGGTCGTCGGTAGCGATGAAGCTGATGGTGTCGAGGTTGGCCAGGTCAATGATGTTGAGGGCGCCGGTTT
>CAZAXA010000934.1:0-1567 GCA_964488965.1 uncultured Phaeodactylibacter sp.
GACACCTGGCTGGGCGGCAGCGGCGGCTTCGACGGGGCATGGGGCTTGTATCCTTTCCTGCCCTCCCGTACCGTCCTGGTTTCAGATATCGGCAACGGCCTGTACGTGCTGCAGCCCAATTTCGTCCGCGCCTGCTGGCTGGAGGGTATCGTCACCGACTCCCTCTCAGGGGCATTGCTGAAGGATGTGAATGTCGTCATCGACTCCGAGCAGCCCAATCTGGGGACGACAGACGCTTTCGGCAGGTTCGAAACAGGCCAGGCGATAAGCGGAACGTTCAACGTCACCTTCTCCAAGCCAGGCTATAAGAATAAAACCATAGAAGTAGAACTGGAAAACGGCGTGCTGGTAGAGGTAGAGGTAGAGCTGGCGCCCATCGGCGCCTATGCCATCACCGGGCAGGCCATACGCGACGCGGACGGGCAGCCGGTGCCGGGCGCGCTGGTCAGGGTGGTAGGCGAATTCTTCACTTATGAGGCTACTACCGACAATGCCGGCAACTTCTCCCTGCTCGACGTCGCCGAAGACACCTATGACATCTACGCCGGCGCCTGGGGGTATAAATATGCGCAGCTGAATGGCGTCGTCCTTTCCGGAAATACCAGCGTCACGCTGGAACTGGCCACCGGCTATCAGGATGATTTCCTGCTCGATTATGGCTGGACGACGGACGAAGATGGCGCCAGCGCCGGATTCTGGGAACTGGGCGTGCCCATCCCTACTACTACCCAGGGTTCTCTGGTGAGCCCGAACGGCGACTATCCCGACGACCTGGGCACACAGTGTTACACTACCGGTATCGGCGGAGGCGCTCCCGGCAATTTTGACGTCGATAACGGCGCCGTGATCCTCATTTCTCCGCCCATGGATCTTTCCGAATACGACAACCCCGTCCTGACCGGCCGCTTCTGGTTCTACAATGGCGGCCCCTTCGGCCCGCCGAACGACTACTTCACCATTCGCGTCAGCAATGGCAATGAGGAAGTGGAAATTTACAATACTACGGCTTCCCTCAGCCTCTGGCGGCCGATCAGTGAAATAAAGCTCGCCGAATTCATCACGCTGACCGACAATGTGCGGCTCATCTTCGAAACGGCCGACGACGCTGCCAACGGCAACTGGGTAGAAGCCGCCGTCGACCACATCCTTGTTGAAGAGGGCGAACCGGTCAGCGGGCTCGATGAGGCGCTTGCCCAAAGCGCTATGCAGGTGTCTCCCAACCCCTTCGTGCAGCAAGCCACCCTTTCCTACGCGCTGAACGAAAGCTTCCGGCAGGCTTCCCTGCGCATCTGCAACGCTTTCGGCCAGGAAGTACAGCGGACAGAACTGCGGGAAAAGCAGGGGCAGGTACAGCTTGGGCATCTACTGGACAGGGGCATCTACTGGGTAAAACTGGAAGCCGACGGCAGGATCGTGGAGACGGCAAAAGTAGTGAAGGTCAACTGATAGCAACCGTATCTGATCTCTAATATTTGATTTTTGATTTATGCCTGCCAAGGGCTTCCCGAAGGCGGCATAAATCAAAAATCAAATATTGTTTTGCTCCCCCCTCAACCCTGACCCTTCT
>CAZAXA010000935.1:0-1554 GCA_964488965.1 uncultured Phaeodactylibacter sp.
AGAAGTTGACGCTGCCGGCGTAGGCCTCGTCACCCAGCATCATGCCCGCCCACTGCCGGTCGCTCATGGCGCTGGTACCGCTGTCGGTAAGCAGGTCGATGTAGACGTCTTCCGACCTCAGCAGAAAAGTGTTGTAACCCGCCTCCCGGATAGCGCGTTCCCGCTCCGCCCGGCTGGTCATGCGAATCGGTTCGACCATTTTAATTTTCCAGGGTTCGGCCCAGGAGCGGCGCCCGGCCTGTTCTCCCATGGTTTTGAAGCGATGTGGGCTCATGGATATGGTTTTGTTTGGTTGTGTAATGTTATGCAGGGCGCATATTACGACAGTTGGGAGCAAGGGGAAAGGACTTTTGTCATTGCTATGCGAATTTTTAGTACACGAAGTATTTGCGGTGATCATTATCATTGATTTTTTCCCTCCGGCGGGATACCTTACCTTCGTAAAAAACCTCACGGCAGCGCTCTTTTTTCCAAAATAGACTCTTATTGCCCCCCTTGCTATCTGACGCTTCGCCGGAACGAATTTCTATTGACTTCGGCGGGGTTGTTCATTTTTTCATTTAAAACCGTAACCATGAAAACTTTCCGGTTTTTTAAAGATGGCCGGCCACTCTTTTACCGGCTGCTGGCCTTGTCTTCAGCCCTTATTTTATGGGCTTTCCTGCCTTCAGCCCTGGCGCAACCGCGCCTGGGTGTCATCGGCGGCGCCAATTTTTCCGATCTCCGGATGGAGAATGCCGATGACAACGTCGTAGAGTACAACATGCGCTCCAGCTTTAAGGTGGGGCTGATCGGAGAGATGGCGATCGGCAACAGCGGCTTTGCCATCCAGGCAGAACCTATGTATGTACAGAAAGGCGCATTGGTGAAAACCCCGGTCAAGTCGGAAACCGACGGCCTGGAAACGGACCTCAAGATGAACTACATCGAATTGCCGATCCTGGCCAAGTACTCCTTTGACCTTGGCGCCCTGCGGCCCTTCGTAGTTATCGGCCCCGAATTCGGATGGATGCTGAACGCCAAACACATCGGCCTCAACGTGAAGGAGGAGTTCAGGGAATTCGACTTCCTGGCCACCGGCGGCCTTGGCCTCGACATCGAAGCGACGGACATGGTCTTCGTCTTCGTGGAAGGGCGTTACAACTACGGCCTGTACAACATCAATGCGGTGGAGGACAGCCCCGTTGACCTCTACAACCGCGGGATACAGATCATGGGCGGAGTGAAGCTGGCGCTGTGGTGATGTGGTGATGTTTGAATTTAGTATTATGAGGGGTGGGCATTACAGTGATATGGAACGCGGATGACACGGGTTTGGCGGATTACGCGGGTTGGGGGCCCTCCGCTACCGAGCCGCAGAAAGACTGAGGCCTGCGTGCGGTTTTAGGGCCGGAAAGGCCACAGTCAAGCCCCGGGCAAATCCACAGGTTTGCCTGCCTGAATCCCTGCCTGTTCGCCAGCTCGCTGCTAATCTTTATACATATTTATTAGCCGGCAAGTAACCTGAAAAGGGAAAGGCGCCGTCAGGCGCCTAATATCGGTAGAAATAATGGC
>CAZAXA010000936.1:0-1545 GCA_964488965.1 uncultured Phaeodactylibacter sp.
CAGGGCACGGCGGGACACGAGCGTAGCGACTGATGAAATAAGCCGCACCCTGGCGCGCCGCCCGCGTATGGGCGACAGCTCGCAGCGAGAAATCCCAAATCAAAAATCAATACGGTTTTTCACTCAGCGGGCTGACCTCATACTGCCATGCCAGAAAGTCTTCGTACTGCTGTTGGTTCAGGATAGATTCCAGCAGCCGGGCCCAGCGGTCCCAGGCGGCGAGCAGGGCGGTATGGCGGGCCACTTTGCCGGACTGCTCCAGGATGGCCTGCCGTTCTTTCCAGAAGGCCCGGTTGGCCTGCCGGATGGCCCGGTATTGCCCGGAGCTGAGGCCAAGGGTGGCTTGCATGCTCTGGTTGAGTTGTTTCAGGCCGTCGTTGAGGAGGGAGTTTATGGGTTCCTGGTTTTTCAGGTTTATGGGTTTATGGTTCCAGGCGTTGGCGGAGAGGGTGGCGGAAGCGAAAAAACAGGCCAGAAGGAGATAGGTTATTTTGCTCATGATCTCGGGTTTTTAATAATAGACCCGCAACGGAGGCTTTTGTATTCAGCGCGGTGGGGGATTAACATAGATTTAACCAGCAATATGCCCTTCCTCAGGCCAGCAAGGCCCTCAGCCCATAGGCCAGCCCTATGCCCAGGTAATTGCCGATGGCATAACCCAGCAGCCCCATGGCAATGCCGGAGAAGACGAGCTGCCGGTTGCCCGTCACGATGGAGACCTGCCCGATGAATGCCGGCCCGTAGAGCGCCGCCACGGAGGTGAACAGCAGCGTATCGCGGTCGATGCGGAAAAGGGCGCAGCCCAGCAGGTGGAGCAGTACCGTGCCCGAAAAGGCGATCAGGGAAAAAATGACGACATCCAGGCCCTGCGCCAGTATCTGAGAAAAATCGGCCAGCATGCCGAGGGCTACGCAGAACATCAGCAGGAAGTACTCGCCGGTTTCGAAGGTATTCTCCAGGCGGCGGACGCGGGGCAAAAGCGACGCGGCAATGCTCAGGGTGGTGAGCAGCAGCAGGATGAAGGCCACCTTTTCGGTATTGCCGAAGAACAGGCGGCTGGCGCCCAGGCTCAGGCCGATGATGGCCAGGGTCAGGAGGATGGCCTTCAGGCTGTCGCCGTAATTGATCGTTCTGCTGCCTGCCGGGCTTTCTCCGTTCTTCTCCTCCTCTGTTTTCCCGTTCCGGAAAGGAACCAGAAAAAAGCCGTACAGGCGGGGAGCGAATGAAGTGAGGAAAAGCAGATAGGCGGCGCCGATCAGCACATCGGCGGCATTAAGCAGTATGATCGACTCCTGGCTGGCGCCCAGCGCCAGCCCGATGGCCTGCATATTGGGCGTGCCGCCGGTATAGATACCCACCAGCATGCCCGACAGGCGCCAGGCGCCGTCGACCCGGTGGCCGTATAGGAAAGCGGCGGCCGAAGTGGCGATCAGGCCTGCCGCCACACACAGGCCAAAGCTGAAGAGGGTGCTCCGGGCATGGCCGAACCACCGCTGCAGGTTGACGCCGTACAACAGCAGCGGGATGGCCAGCGCAATGGTAGCC
>CAZAXA010000937.1:0-1537 GCA_964488965.1 uncultured Phaeodactylibacter sp.
CTGTGGATGCCTTCGATTTGGGAGGTGAGAACAGCCTCTACGAAAAGAGGTCTCATCACCAAAAAACTGGTGCTGTGGATGCCTTCGATTTGGGAGGTGAGAACAGCTCGACTGGCCTTCCTCCGAAGCAAAAGCAAACGGCTGTGGATGCCTTCGATTTGGGAGGTGAGAACAGCTCTTCAGCTCATCTGTAGCTCCCCAGTTGTAGTAGCTGTGGATGCCTTCGATTTGGGAGGTGAGAACAGCTTCGGAAAAGGTTACCACAAAAAATCGCAGCATGCTGTGGATGCCTTCGATTTGGGAGGTGAGAACAGCTCCGAAAGGGAACCGCCACACGACTAAAGTCGTATAGCTGTGGATGCCTTCGATTTGGGAGGTGAGAACAGCTTCTTTTCCCAGCCGAAGCCAGAACAAATGCCTACCGCTGTGGATGCCTTCGATTTGGGAGGTGAGAACAGCTTTCGATTGTCAACGGTCACGAAAAACGTACCAGGAAAGGTCATGAAAAACGTACCACTCCAAATTGTTAAACTTGGCCTTCAAAAAGAAGGCCGCCAATGTACGGAGTGGTTATGCAACATGCAATTAAGGCCTTGCGGGAGCAAGGCAAGAGCCAGCGAGAGATCGCTCGGCAATTAGGGGCCCACCGGGATGCAGTGCGCCGGTTGATCAAGGAAATGGAATCGGGCCAGCCGCCCGGGCGATATAACCGGCCCAGGAAAATGGATGGCTATGAGGCTGTAGTGAAGGGTTACCTGGAGCAAGGCCTGAGCGCGCAGTTGATCTGGCAGCGGCTGTGCCAGGGGCAAGGGCTGGATGTATCCTACCCCACAGTGCGGCGGTTCGTCTTTAGGCTGAAGGGGCAGGAATGTTTTGTGCCCATGCATAGTGAGGTGGGTGAAGAAGCCCAGGTGGATTTTGGTTACCTGGGGCGGTTTGTGCTGCCCGATGGCAGCACGGTAAAGGTATGGGGCTTTTGCATGGTGCTGTCCTATAGCCGGTATGCTTACTTCGAGCTGGTACTGGATCAAAGCCTGCTAACCTTCCTTGCCTGCCACCGGCGGGCCTTTGAATTTTTCAATGGCGTGCCAGCCACCCTGCGCCTGGACAACCTCAAGGCTGGAGTCACTACCCCGGATATTTATGAGCCCCTGTTGCAGGAGCAGTATGCGGAGTTCCTGGCCCATTACGGCTGTGTGGCATTGCCCTGCCGGGTTCGCAAGCCGGAACATAAAGGCAAAGTGGAGAGCGGGATAAAATACCTGAAGGGCAACTTTGTCCTTGGCCTGGAAGGCCGGCAATGGGAAGGGCTGCCCGGACAGTTGCGCCGCTGGCAGGATGAGGTTTGCAACCGGCGCCGCCACGGCACTACCCACCAGGTTCCTGCCGAAGTGTTCCGGCAGTGCGAACAAGCTGCATTGATGCCCCTGCCGGCGGCGCCCTATGAGTTGTACCGCTGGGAAGAGCGCAAGGTGAACCGCCTGGGCCATGTTACTTTCCTTCAGAACTACTATTCAGTGCCCTATGCATTAGTAGG
>CAZAXA010000938.1:0-1528 GCA_964488965.1 uncultured Phaeodactylibacter sp.
ATGTCAAAGAACTAACGAAAGAAATGTAAAATTATTTAGTGCCTCCGGCACTAGGAAACCGGCTCTGAAGAAGAAATAATATTTACTCACAAAATCCCCGATCTATGAAAACGGTATTCGTCATTATCATCCTGGCAGTGGCGGCCCTTTTCGGCTATTTGACCTACTCGGGCCTGTTTGCCAAAATACAATTTGAAGAAAAGGACTTCGGCGGCGAAACGCTGGTCTATGAAGAACACATCGGAGACTACAGCAAAGTGGCGCCGGTGATGGACGAATTGTACCGGAAGCTCAAAGATGAAGATCAGATCGATGCGGAAGTGGGCTTCGGCATTTATTACGACAAGCCGGGAGAGACGCCCAAAGAGCAGCTCCGGAGCGAGGTCGGCTGCGTTCTGCCGGAACAGTACAGCGGGCAGGCCGAACTGCTGGGCGAAAAGTACAAAGTGAAAGAATTCCCCGTACAGCGCTGTATCGTGGCGGAAATGCCTTACCGGAATAAGCTGTCCCTGATGCTGGGTATCTTCAAAACCTACCCCAGGCTGGAGAAGATCGTCCAGGAAAAGGGATACCCCGCCAACCCGGTCATGGAGCGCTATGATGTGGCGAACAAGAAAATACAGTATATTATGCCAATTGAAGGATAAGGCTGTATCTGAAAAATGAAAAACGAATCGCGTCAGCCTTTCATTCAGAAAAACTGAGCTATGAATCATATCATTTCTGTCACGCCTGAAAATGTTGATACCTGCGGCCTGTTCTGCGTGAAAAGCAAAAAGAACCCCGGCTACGCCAAAAAACTAAGCTGGTTTCTGGAGGAATACCCCAAAGGCCTGCGGCTGAAAATCCTTCAGGATGAGGCCGGCCGGCAACTGGGTTTCATCGAATATACTCCGGCCGAACAGGCCTGGCGGCCGGTGAGCGCTCCCAACCACCTCTTTATTCATTGTATGTTCATCTACAAAAATGAAGACAAGAGGAAAGGCAATGCTTCCCTGCTCATCGAAGACTGCGTCGAGGACGCCCGGCGGCAGGGCAAGGCAGGAGTGGCTGTGATCACCAGCGACGGCCCCTGGATCGCCGGCAAAGACATTTTTCTGAAAAACGGCTTCGGGCAGGTGGATGAGCGCGGGGGTTTCGAACTGCTCCGCTATCCGCTGGCGCCGGGCCCTGCTCCCGGCCTGCCCGATTGGGAAGCACGGCAGGAACAGTATGAAGGCTGGCAACTGCTTTACGCCAACCAGTGCCCCTGGCATCAGAAGTGTGCCGAAGAGCTGCTTGAGCATGCCAAAGAAAGAGACATTCCGCTCCAGGTACAAGAGGTTGCCAGTTCAGCTGCCGCCCGAAAAGGGCCTTCCGCTTTCGGGGCCTTCGCCCTTCTTAAAGACGGAGAACTGCTGGAATACCATTACATCAGTAAGACGCGGTTCAGGAATATCCTGAAAACGGCAGTGGGTTAAATCCGTTGATCTTTCCAGCGGGCCTGGAGGCCCGCTCTCCATTTGCGGCTGAAACTTCAACGGTTTTA
>CAZAXA010000939.1:0-1525 GCA_964488965.1 uncultured Phaeodactylibacter sp.
CAATTTGGCCCGACGGCGCTGCTGGCCGGGGTATTCCTGATGACGGTCAGCTTCGGGCAGGTGATCAGCAACACGGCTACGGCTATCCTGGTGGCACCCATCGCCTTGCAGGCGGCCGTGGCGCTGGGCGTGTCGCCTTTCCCGGTGCTGATAGGGGTGGCCGTGGCTGCATCGGCGTCGTTTATGACGCCCATTGGCACAACGACCAACCTGATGGTTTATACTCCCGGCGGTTATCGTTTTGTCGATTATGTCAAGGTTGGTGCACCGCTGACGCTGTTATTCCTGATCGTCACGTTGCTCCTGGCACCGATCATTTGGCCGTTTTGAAGCGTGAAACGGCCTCTCCATCCCACATCGAGGTATGGCAGGTGGTCGGTATGATCTGACCTGGAATGCTCATCGGGTTCACTGTTCCATTGCCGGGCAGGTGGTATACTCAGGTTATCCGCAATATAAGTCAGTGGGCGTAGCCTTTTCGAAGTTGAATGACTGCGCCGACCCGGCTTGATCTGGTGAGGAGCCAAATGAAAATAGTAACTGATTCCGCGGCCGATCTGACCTCGGAAGACTTAGCCTCTTTCCCCATCGCTGTTGCACCCCTGTATATTCAATTCCCGGAGGGTGAAATCCGTTCCGAAGACTTGACGCATGATGAATTTTATAATCGTCTCGAAGCCATGCGCCCGCAACTGCCGACAACCGGTCAGCCTTCGCCGGGCAATTTTGCCGATCTTTATCGCACTATTCAGAGAGGCAGCGAAGAAGTTCTCTCTATCCATATTTCCTCAGGATTGAGCGGGACTGTTAACGCGGCCCGCAATGGCGCGTCCCAGGAAAATGAGGAAGGTATCCACGTCGTCGATAGCCTGACTCTGTCCGGCGGGCTGCGCTTTCAGGTTCTTGCCGCCGCGCAAGCCATCCAGGCAGGCTGGGAACTCCCCAATATCCTCGCGCAACTGGAGAGGATTAGAACGGCCACAGAGGTTGTCTATACCCTGGATACATTGGATTATCTGGCTCGTGGCGGTCGCATTGGCCGGGTCCAGGCATTGGCAAGTTCGGTTCTTAACATCAAACCGATCATCAGCGTTTCGAAGTCGGATGGCAAGTACAATACAGTTGGCAAGAGTCGTACCATCTCACGTGCCCTGAATGATCTGACAGAGCATTTGGTGTCCCTGTATGGTATGGAGGGGCCCTTGTGGGTATCCGTTATGCATGGCCGTTTTGAGGAAAAGGCGCAGTTGTTGGCAGAACTGATTCAGGGGGCGCTACCTGTGGGGGAGCTTGAGGTGTTGCGAATCTCGCCGGTGCTTGGCGTGCACACCGGCCCCGGAATCGTCGGCGCGGCCGTCGTGCCGATGCGCCTTATTGAAGAGATTCAATAGCTTTCCGGGTGCGGCCAACCCATCAATCGCATAAAATTGTGAAGCGATTCACGCATTGCGTGGTTGGCCGCATTAGGTCAGAATTCGAGCCGAATGAATGAATACCTAGACCTGCTTCGCCGCAATCCCAACTT
>CAZAXA010000940.1:0-1523 GCA_964488965.1 uncultured Phaeodactylibacter sp.
ATACGGTCGGCATCTTCCAGTACGAATCCCACGGGATGCAGAAGTACATGAAGGAACTGAAGCCGACTACTTTCGAGGACCTCATCGCCATGAACGCCCTGTACCGCCCGGGGCCGCTGGAGTACATTCCCGAGTTCATCGACCGGAAACACGGCCGCAAGCCGGTGACGTACGACCTGGAGGCGATGTCGGAGTATCTTCATGAAACTTACGGTATCTGCCTGACGGGAGACGCCCTCGTTCATGATGCTACAACCGGGAAACCCGTACGCATTGATTCCCTCCGGGATAAGGTAGGGGAATTTTACGTGCAGGGTGTCGATGAGCAACTGAATGCCCAACGGGCGAAAGTAACCCACTGGGTATGCAATGGCCGTAAGCTGGTTTATAAAGTAAAGCTGCGCGGCGGCGCCAGCATTAAAATGACCTCCAACCACGAGGTGCTGACAGAAGAAGGGTGGCGGGAGATCGGGCAGCTCAATGCGGGCGATTTTATTGCTACGCCCGGGAAGCTGGAGGTGGCAATAGAAGAAACCTGCACTCGGGAACAATTAAGTGTGTTGGCGAACCTGGCTTTGGAACGACTGTCTGTGCCGGATTTTGTATTTGGGCTAGGGGAAGAAGACATCTCGTTCTTCCTGGCAGTTCTTTGGAACCAATGTGGGGTTTTCGAAGAAGATCCTCTCTGCATCGGAGTTTATTCCAGCCGTCTTGCATTTGATGTACAAACTTTGCTGCTGAGGCTGGGAACTGGCTCTACCGCCATTGAGCCTTCCTGCAAGGATGGTTTTGAAGTCAGAATAAATGATTCTGATGTATTTCCGGATAAAATAGTTCCTTTTTCTGTTGAAGCGTTTTCAGCATATACAGGTAAAAACGAATCATATCCTGGTTTTAATCCACCCCCTACCCCCCGCCAGCGGGGGAAAATGCCAAATGATGCCCCGCCAACTCTGAGCAAAACCTCCCCCGCTGGCGAGCCTGTCCCGGCTTCATGTCGGGAGGGCCGGGGGGTGGAAATGACAGGCGTCCGCTGGGACGAGATCACTGCCATCGAACCGGCGGGAGAAGAACTGGTATACGACATCACGGTTGAGGGTATCCACAACTTCGTTGCCAACAACATTATCGTCCATAATTGTGTCTATCAGGAGCAAGTCATGTTGCTCTCCCAGAAGCTGGCCAACTTCACCAAGGGCCAGGCCGACCGCCTCCGCAAGGGTATGGGGAAAAAGAAAAAGAAGGAGATCGACGCCCTCTACCCGCTCTTCATCGAGGGCGGCGTCGGCAACGGCCACCCCAGGGAAGTGCTGGACAAGGTCTGGAGAGACTGGGAGGCCTTCGCTTCCTACGCCTTCAACAAGTCGCACTCCACCTGTTATGCCTTTGTGGCCTTCCAGACGGCCTATCTCAAGGCCCACTACCCGGCCGAGTTTATGGCCAGCGTGCTGACGCACAACAAGAACGACATTTCCAAGATTACCTTCTTCCTGCAGGAGTGCAAGCGCATGGGGATCAGGGTG
>CAZAXA010000941.1:0-1520 GCA_964488965.1 uncultured Phaeodactylibacter sp.
TGACAGCCAACCTCAAAGGTAGTTCGTTCAGCCGAGCTTTGCAAGGCCATTTTCCAGGCCTGCATGGTGCTCGGCGCAAGTTCCTTGAAAACGTTATTCCGGCTATTGCTAAAGCCTCAAGCGTTGTCCTACGGCGCATTGCCTGTGCTTTCGACAGTGCTGCGCAGACGGATAGTATCGTACGGCGCATCCAGCGGTTCCTTTCTGAGCAGCCGTTGTGCCAGCAACAGCAAGCCCGTTTCATCGTCAGCCTTCTGGGCATCATTGGGCCGATGGCGCTGGCCATTGACAGGACGAACTGGAAATTCGGGGAGAAAGCCATCAATATCCTCATGCTGAGCGTGCAGTGGAACGGTAAGGCCATTCCCCTGTTTTGGCAGCTATTGGATAAGGAGGGCAACTCTAACCAGGAGGAGCGCATCGATTTGCTCCAGCTGTTCCTTGACACTTTTGGCGAGCAAGCCATTGACAACCTTACCGCGGACAGAGAATTTATAGGCCGCAAGTGGTTCGGGTGGCTGGTCGAAAAGGAGATACCCTTTGACATCCGTATCAAGAGCAACACCATCGCTATGCGTAAAGGGCGCTCTTGCCCGGTATGGGAATTGTTTCGGCGTGTCAAACGCGGGAGCATTCAACGGCGTAACGGTTTATACACCATCTATGAAACGGAGGTGTATCTCAGCGGAGGCCCGGCCCGGAATAAAAAGGGGGAAGATGATTATTTCATCATTGCCTCCTACTGCGCCCAATCCGGTGCTGCGCAGCGCTATGCGTTGCGTTGGCGTATTGAACAACTATTCAAAGAACTAAAGTCCAGCGGCTTTTGCCTGGAGGATACGCAGGTAACCTGTCCTGAGCGTTTGAGCGTGCTGCTGGCCTTACTGGCCATCACGTACTGTTGGGCCATCAAGACGGGGCAGGCACTGGCGCCCAAGATACCCCGCCTGACGCGCAAGCTCAAGCATGGCCGCTCTCGGTATAGCATCCTGCGCATCGGCCTGGACGCCATCCGGGAAGCCTTCTGGCCCGGCAGCAAGCGCCGAATTGCGATAGTATTACAGTTTTTGTCATGTACTTAGCACATTTTGTTTGGAAAACAATTCTTTGTATCTTTCGGACAAAACCCGCGGTATCATGGTAGAGATCGCCAACCCCATCTACGATGTCGTTTTCAAATACCTGATGCGTGACGAGAAAGTGGCCAAACTGCTGCTGTCGGCCATCAATCGTATGCGGCAGGCATGTCAATGCAAGATTTGGCCCAAATCTTTGAATTGAGCGAGGCGGAGGTGGCTGAAATGCTCGAGAATGCGCGCTGAATATTTTCAATATCAAGGCGCCCTCAATTCAACTTCCCGAACTGCAAATACACCTCATAAGGCCCCGAAGCCCCTTTCCGGCGGACCACCGGCGCGATCCCTTAGAGATGTTTGGAGGTGGTGCTTTTGAAGCGAACCTGCCTGCCTGCCGGCCTGCGGCACAGCAGGCGGGCTCGCCAGCGCTCGCTGGCAGGCAGG
>CAZAXA010000942.1:0-1511 GCA_964488965.1 uncultured Phaeodactylibacter sp.
CCTGTGTGGTCAGCGGTAGCAACAACGACATCACCCGCACCGAGGAGATCAAGGAGCGCTCCCTGCTCTACGAGGGCCTCAAGCATTACTTCATCATCCGCTTCCCTCAGCGGGCGGGCGCCCTGCGCGAGTTCCTCAACAACGTGCTCGGCCCGACGGACGATATCACGCACTTCGAATATACCAAAAAACACAACCGGGAATCCGGGCCGGCCCTGGTGGGCATTCAGGTGCAGAAACGGACGGACTATGACGAACTGCTGCAGCGGATGGACCGGCACCGCATCAACTATCAAACCTTGAATGACCAGCGGATGTTGTTTGACCTGTTGGTGTAATTGTAGTAACTCAACCTCTCGGATTTTCAGGGTGATCCTGCCTGGCTGTACTGGTTGCGGATTGTGAGCCGGAATGGGGTGGTTTCCAGGCCGGTGGTATGGAAGTGAGGATCAGGTAGTAAATTGGCCGGTGCAACTTTCGCCACTCTGAGCCGTCATTTATACTCAACAGCAATGAAGTGTATTAATACGACTGTAAAAGAAACCACCCGGCTATGATCCGCCACTACCTCAAAGTATGCCTGCGCTACCTCCTGCGCTCCCGAACCTACACACTGCTCAACCTTTTCGGCCTGGTTGCCGGCCTGGTGTCCTTCACCTGCAGGCGGCAGGCCAAAAATATTGCCATTAAGAAAGTACTGGGCGCAACTTCCCGGCAGATTGTCCTTGCATTGTTCAGAAGTTTCAGTCGGCCGGTGCTGCTGGGCTGGCCGCTGGCTGTTTTGGCAGGATGGTTCCTGGCTAACCAATGGCTGGATAATTACGCTTATCGCATCGATTTTCCCTGGTGGGCGGCTGTCGGGGCGGGCGTTCTCGCAAGCCTGCTTTCAGCAGTAGTGGTGGCGGGCCAGAGTTGGCGGACGGCTTCGGCTAATCCGGTGCAGTATCTGAAAGAAGAGTAAATATTGATGGCGAGTATTGAATGTCCATTTAGCGGTTTGAGAACTCTGCGCCTTTGCGTGCCACTCTAATACTCACAATCCCAAATAAGAACACTACGGATGCTTCGTCCCCCCCATCTCCAGCACCTTCTCAAACTCTTCTTTTGTCAGCGGCATAACCGACAGGCGGCCAATGCGCACCAGGGGCATTTCCTGCAGGCTGGGCTCTTCCTTGATGTCTGACAGCGGCACGGGTTTTTTCAGCAACTTAACCGCCTTGAAGTCCACAGCCGACCAGTCGCCCTTTTCCGCTGTCGGGTCCGGGTAGGCCTCTTTGACGACTTTGCAGATGCCCACCACTTCCAGGCCTTCGCGGCTGTGGTAAAAGAGGGCCAGGTCGCCTTTCTTCATGGCGCGCAGGTGGTTGCGGGCGGCGTAGTTGCGCACCCCGTCCCACCTGCCGGTTCCTTCGTCGACGAGGTCCTGGTAACTGTAAGCGGAGGGTTCGGATTTGATGAGCCAGTAGTTCATAGATGATGGTTTTCGCGGCGCGATCATCCTGATGGCAGGC
>CAZAXA010000943.1:0-1510 GCA_964488965.1 uncultured Phaeodactylibacter sp.
AGCCGGCTTTCTTTACAAAAAAGATCTGCCCAACGGCATCCCGGAAAGGATCAGCAAAGGGCTGGATTTCGAGTTCGAGCCAGCCATCAGCAGCGACGGAAAATCAGTGATCTATGCCACCTGGAGCGATGAATTTAAAGGGGCCATCAAAAAAACAGAACTCAGATCAGGAAAAACAATTGCCTTGACCGAAGAAAAAGGCTTTTATTACTGCCCATCGTTTTCCCATAAGGGAGATAAGATCGTATTCCGGAAAGGTGTTGGCAATGATGTGCTGGGTTATGCTTTTGGCCGTGGAACGGGAATTTTTATCATGCCTGCCGGCGGAGGCCCTGCAAGCCTGATCTGCGAAAGCGGGATCAGGCCTCAGTTCAATGCCGATGATACCCGGATCTGGTTCCAGGCCAGCGAGGGCGGAAAAAAAGTATTCAAGAGCATAGACCTGAACGGGGCCAACGAACGTACCCATTATACCTCGACCTATGCCACGCAGTTTGCCCCCAGCCCCGACGGCAAATGGATGGCCTTTACCGAACTTTTCAACAGCTACGTAACCCCAATGGTCAGCACCGGGACAGCGCTGGAACTGGCCGCTACCAATAAGGCCATCCCCCTTACCCGCATCACCAAAGACGCAGGTACCTATATCCACTGGAGCCAGGACAGCCAGAAATTGTTCTGGACACTGGGCGAACAATATTTCAGCCGGGACATCAAAACAGCTTTCAACTTTACCGATGGTTCGGCCTCCGGCGTCAAAGCACCAGACAGCATTGGCCTTTCCATAGGTTTAAAGCTAAAAACCGATGTACCCACAGGTCTCACCGCACTTACTGGTGCCAGGATCATCACCATGAAAGGCGATGAAGTGATAGAGAATGGCTCCATCCTGATCGAGAACAATAAGATCGTCTCCATCGGCAAGAACCTGCCCCTGCCACCCAATACCAGGATTATTGATGTAGCCGGAAAAACCATTATGCCAGGAATAATAGACGTACATGCCCATTTACGTACCAGCCCCGATGGTATCAGCCCACAACAGGACTGGTCCTACCTGGCCAACCTGGCCTTTGGGGTAACTACCGCACACGACCCATCCAGCAATACCGAAATGGTATTCAGCCAGGCCGAAATGATCAGGGCCGGAAGGCTTACCGGCCCAAGGTTATATTCTACAGGTTCCATTTTATATGGTGCCGATGGAGATTTCAAAGTGGTCATCAACAGCCTGGACGATGCATTATCCAACCTGAGAAGATTAAAAGCCGTAGGCGCTTTCTCTGTAAAATCGTATAACCAGCCCCGCCGTGAGCAGCGGCGCCGTCATAGAGACTCCAGATGGCAGGCCTTGGCCCGGCCGAGCTCGCCATGGGTCGGATCGATCCGCCCGATCGGCCGCAACAGCGGCCGTTCGACGAGGCAGCGGTCGAAGACATAGGCGCAGCGCGGGGCGAAGGAGCAGCCGGGCGGCAGGCGCTGCAGGTTGGGCGGCTGGCCGGCCACGGTG